>DATJOR010000271.1:0-61389 GCA_035506875.1 Mycobacterium sp. | reverse complement strand
TGGCGGGCGCTGGCGGGGAGCGGCGGCAGATGGACTGGTTTCGATTTCTGATGAGCAGCCTGATCGTATATGGCGCGCTCCGCTGACACGCAGTGAAAATCGGAGCCCCCGGCTGTCTCAGTACCAGCCGACTAGATGCACGTTTGCTCAGCTCAAGGCCGGTTTCGATACACCGTTAGCTGATTCGGGCTATGCACCGGCTATTGAAATCGCGAGCTGCCACGGCAGCAGACACCAACCGGTCTACTGGTGTACGCAGCGCGGCTGGAGTGAAGCGCGCTCAACTCCGAACGCTGCACCTTTTCAACTCGGCGATGCCGCGCGTGGTCGTCGGCCAACAGCTCGGCGATCATTGCGCAGTCCTGCCGCTAGGCATTTGGCATGTGGGTGATGGCTTGCGTACGCCCGCGATGGCCCAGAGATGCCGAAAACAACTGCGGATAACCCGATCCGAGACTGGGGGCGTAGGGGGCACGCGAGACGTCCCTAGTCTTAAGGCCGGTGGCCACAAACAATTCATGGATATCCGCAGTTATCCACGATTATCCTCGCCGTTTTCATCAGATGAATCATTTGTCCTGGCTGATCGACGGCCATTGGACCGGTGCCGTTGCGGCCGAGAAGTACTGATAGAAGACCATTTTGGGGCGCGACGACGTGGGTGCCGGCTTTTGGCGTGACTGGGTTCGCCGACACGCCGGCGCGAAGTGTTCTGAACCTGACGCTTCTAGCTGCAGCGATGTGGTATTGATTCAGTGAGTGATTCAATGATGTATCTGATGAGACCGGTTTGGAGGCTGATTTGCCCCTCGACAAAAGTGGCCGCGTGCATGTCGTCGGGTCGGTTCCGCTGCTGCATCCGGAGGTGCAGACCGTCGATGAGATGCTGCAGGGATGGCGCAATCAGCAAATGTGCCGCAACCTGGGCCATGACACGATTGCGGCACGAATCCGGCTGGTTGAGCGTTTCGTCGAGCACACCAATGAGTTCCCGTGGATGTGGACGCCGGTGCTGGTGGAGGAGTTCTTCGGTGATCTGCGGTCGGTCAAAAGGTGCAAGCAGTCGACTGTGCGTCGTTACCAGAACGCGTTGCGGTTGTTCTGCTCGTATGTCAGCGATCCCGATTACGGGTGGGATCGGGTGTGCGAGCAGCGATTCGGCACGCATCCCGCGCAGGTGTTCTTCGAGTGGAACACCGCGGTGCACGTGCAGGACAACGAGCAGTCCCCGACCAAGCGCGCGTTTACCAGGCGAGAGCTGCAGGATTTCTTCGACCATGCTGATGACCAGGTGTCGCTGATCGCGGCCTCGGCGCGTAAGGGCTGGCTGCCGGCCTACCGGGACGCGACGATTTTCAAGGTTGCCTATTCGTATGGGCTGCGGTTCAACGAGCTGCGCCATCTGCAGACCGTGGACTTCTCCGGCAACGCTCACGCCCGCGAGTTCGGCCGCTATGGCGTCGTCCAGGTGCGCTACGGCAAGGCCAAGAAGGGATCGCCACCCAAGCGGCGCGGCGTGCTGACGGTGTTTAAGTGGACGCCTGAAGTGATCGCCGACTGGCTTGCCCACGGCCAGCCGGCGATGACCGAGGGGCTTGACCTCTTGCCCAGCGAACGAGGCGCGTTGGTCGCCGAGAACACACTGCTGCGCCGGTTCCGCCGGTATTGCCGGGATCTCGAGTTGCCAGACGGATTAGATCTGCACGCGCTGCGCCGCTCGTATGCCACCCACTTAATCGAAGACGGCTGGGATGCCAGGTTTGTCCAGGACCAGATGGGCCACGACCATGCCAGCACGACGTCGCTGTATACCTGCGTGTCCAGCGATTACCGGGTCAGCACATTGCGCCGGGTGCTGGACACCACCATCAAGGACGCACTTTCGTTCGGCGAGGAGACCTCATGAAACGGCAAGTCGACTACACCTGGCGATTGGCCGAGCTGATGGCCGCTCGTGGGATGCACAACAGTACCGATCTGATTCCGCTGCTTGTCGAACGGGGGATCCAACTGTCAAGACCACAGGTGTATCGCGTGGTTCATCAACGCCCCGAACGGGTTTCGCTTCAAATGATCGCCGCACTGTGCGATATCTTGGGTTGCGGCGTCGAGGACCTGATCACCGTGACCGCGGCCGATGTCCGCCGACGCAAAGCGTCGGCCGGCTCGCAGAGTGTGCCCAGGCCTAACGTGGTCGAGCTCAACAAAGCGGTGCGTCCGCGCCGAGCCAAAGTGATCAGCGATGACGATTAGCCCCAACCGGCGCTCAACCAAACGGGGCCGCCCGCCGGTTACCGGCCGGCAGTTCCGCTGCAGCAGGTGTGAGCGGATAGCAACCAGCGACGAGCGTCCTGGCCCGGTGAGGACTTGTGCTACAGCTGTTTTTACGCCGCGATGCGCACTCGTGGTGTCTGCCCGCAGTGCGGCCACGACGGCATTCTCGCCGGCCTTGCCGCGGACGCAGTTAGGCAGCCGATCTGTTTGTCGTGCGCAGGAATTCCCGGTGACTTTACCTGTCGAGACTGCGGAACCGAAGCCGACTTCTACCGGCGCGCAACCTGTTCGCGGTGTGCCCTTCGCCAGGATCTGACCGCGTTGATAATCGACGGCGCTCAACACCGGGACGTTATGGCCCCGATCGTCGAGGCGTTGTGCCGAGTCGATCGGCCCGCCAGCATCCTGACCTGGAAACGCTCGCCTCGAGTCCAAGAACTGCTGACCGGCCTGGCCAACGGGAACATCCCGCTGACCCATGCCGGCCTGGACGCAGCCGGTACTGACAAAGCGGTCAACCATCTGCGCAGCATGCTCGAACACGCCGGTGTGCTGGCTGTGCGTGATGAGCCGCTGGCCTGGTTCGAGCGATGGCTCTCGGTGAAGCTTGCGGCGGTAACCGAGCCGACGGTGCGCGGGCCCGTCGAACAATTCGCCACGTGGCATCACCTTCGCCGGTTACGTCAGGCATCGGTTCCCGGGCAAGACTCCGCGCCTGCCGTGCGGTACGCCAAGCAAGAGATCACCGAGGCGATCAAGTTTCTGACCTGGCTGGACAGCACCCATCACCGCACCCTGGCCACCTGCCTGCAACAGGACGTCGATGAGTGGCTGGTATCGGGTCCGACCACGCGATGAAAGATTCGAAATCTGCTGACCTGGGCCAAGAAAGCCCGGCTGAACAGATCAGTGCACATCACTCATCAGCAGGCTCCTCCTAGCCGCTCGCTCACCCAGGAGCAGCGTCTGGCATGGCTTCGAGAACTGCTTACCGGAGATTCGGAATCAATGGCTTACCGTGTGGCGGGAATCCTTTTACTCTTGTTCGCCCAGCCCCTGACCAAGATCGCGGCGCTACCGACATCGGCAATCACGTTGACGGAAAACGACCTGCGGATCTCACTGGGGCAAGAACCGATCCCCGTACCGGAACCTTTCGCAGAAATGCTCGCCAACCATATCGAGAATCGCCCAAATCTCGGAACGACCGGGGGAGTGGCGGGCAGCCCGTGGTTATTTCCCAGCGTGCGTCCCGGCCGCCATCTTGGCCCGCAGGCGATCAGGGAAAGGCTTGAACAACTGGGTATCGATCTGCTTGGAGCGCGGAACACCACTTTGCAGAGTCTCGTTGTGGCTGCACCGCCGCGCTTGGTCGCCGAGCTCATCGGATACAGCTACAACACCGTCCAGCTCCACGCGGAGATCGCAGCCCAGCCGTGGACACGGTACGTGACCAGGGCCGTCGTCGACCATCCCTAAATTATTCATGGCATTGCATGTATCATGCTGCTGCACAGCATTTTTGGCTATCTGATCCCGGACGCGGGTACGGACGATCTCTAGATGTCTAGTAGCTCATGTTATCGATCATTTCCTGTCGATATCCACTCGACCTTCTCACCGGGGGACTGTGAGCGTGATGTCGGTGGCGACTAGTTTGTCATGAAGTTCGTTGACGCGCAGTCGGATTCGATTAGCTACTGCAGATAGCTCCGACATTGGCCCCAAAGGTACGGCGAGCAGTTCTTCGATCGCCTGGAGCGGCACTTCGTCTTGCCTTCGATAACCGGTGTCTGGGAAGGCCCGTGACATGTCGACGACAACGTCACGCTCCGCGCGATAGAGCGTCGGATATTAGAGATCTTGCCGCCATCCATCGAACACAGTTTCGATTATCTACCCTGGCGGCGCTGCAGGCCAGCCGCCGAGGATGCTTCTACACCCGGTCACTGACATGCCAGTGTCGGCTTCGGGCCGCCGGCGCCTCGCGTTCGCAGGGGCTGTACCGCCGAGCTGTTCGGCTGAAGGTCGGTTACAGCGCGCGACTCAATGGCGGATGCACAGGTCTGCCCACCTTGCTGATGACACGCTCCAGCAAGGTCCACGAGATCGCACCCACCCCGCGTTCCTGTGCACGCAATCACGCTTGTCCAGCAGCGGTGCGTATTCATCGTCGACGGCGCCTCGGCTTGCCTGTGGCCGATCACTTCGTACCAGGGCGACGGCAATCACATCGCCGACACCCATCGATTCCGCGAACCCGCAGCATCGCGTGCGGATGCTGCGCGAGACACCCCTCAGCCGGCGCTGTCGTCTAACACGCCGGACTGGTCGTGCCGACTTCGACACCACCGCATCGACCGCCAGAGCGAACTCTTTTTCTATCTCGGGCCCTTACCAAGCCCGCTGCTTAATGTCGATACGGACGGTATCCGCGGGTCAACCCACCGAGGCGACCGTGCTCGTAGCAGCCGTGGGCGCCGCCGGTTCGGCTGCCGCCTAGATCGCGAAGATCGGGGCGCTCGAGTCGAGGGCATTCCCGGGGCGGCTTGGAGAAACGTGGCATAGCCGCCGAGGACTCCGGATCCGACGGCTGCCGTTCGTCGGCAGGCTCGCGAGCATGATGCCGATCGACCGGTGAGCCGACCGCCGGCATCGCCAGCACGTGGTGACCTAGCGACGAGCACACGCCATCCCGCTGCCTAGGAACGGCTCATGTGAGACTGACCACAAGATAACTTTGTATCCCACCAGCAGAAGCCCATTTCCTAAGAATGCCTAAGAGAAGCTCAGAATGAGAATACTGGATTCATTTTCAGCAATCTGACCTCTCGCGCGTGACCGACGACTCCACGGCTAACTATCTGAAAAGGCTGTGAGCAGGTACTTAGGTCGAGTCGCTGCGCCGATGACGCCTGAACTGGCTGTCGGTGACGCGCCGTTGACAAGTTAATTCACGCGCGGTAAAAAGGCTCAATCGGACTGGCCGGTTCTAGAAACCTGAGAGCAGGGACAGTGATGGGCGCATCCAGTAGAAGCCGCAGGGAGACACCCACGACTGGCGCGAGCTGTCGCGGTCGTGTATTGGGCGCGGCCGCGGGTGTGTTTATGGCGTTCGGGGTGACTCCGTTGGTCGCTGCGCCCCCGGCGCAGGCCGATGAGTTGGAGATGATTCTCGATCCGATTCTCAATTCCCTTTCCAGCATTGCGCCCGCGCTGGCAACTGATCTGACCTCGGCGGTAGGCGGCGTCGATCCGTCGTTTGTCGCCGACAGCGCGACGACTGCGGCGCTGCCGGCGACCGACGACCTGGCCACGATGTTTCAGCAGTACGTCTACACCCCACTGGAAAGCGCCGCGCAATCCTGGATTGATAGCCCGACCGGCGAACAAGTGGACAGTTTCCTCAACACCACGTTCGGGGAATTTCTGATCGGCAACGGCGCGCCCGGCACCGAGGCCGACCCCACCGGCGGTGCCGGCGGCCTGTTGTTCGGCGACGGCGGGGCGGGCTGGAACAGCACCGAGGCCGGAGTCGCCGGCGGTAACGGTGGTTCTGCCGGGATCTTCGGTGATGGTGGCATCGGCGGTAGCGGCGGTGATGGTGCTGTCGGCGGCGAGGGCGGCAACGGCGGCTCATTGATGGGCATCGGCGGCGACGGCGGTAACGGAGGCGCCGGTGGTGACGGGGGCGACGGCGGCAGCGCGACGGGACTGTTCGGCATCGGCGGCGATGGCGGCAACGGCGGCGACGGCGCCACTACCGATGGGTTGGCCGCCCTTGGCGGGGCCGGCGGCAACGGCAGCGAGCTGTTCGGCGACCACGGCATGGTCGGCGACTACGGCACGCTGCCCAGCGGATCGGCGAGTACCGAAGGAACGTTGCCAGCCATCAGCACGTCCGGTAGCTCGTTTATCAACAGTGCCGGACAAGTCGTCGAGATGCATGGGACAAACGTGGTGGTCAAGGTGCCGCCGTATGAGCCTTCCGCCGAAGGATTCAATAGTGCCGATGCGCAGTTCCTCGCCGCGAACGGCATCAACGTCGTGCGGTTGGGCATCGACTGGGCCGCGCTGGAGCCCGAGCCCGGCGTCTTCGACACCTCCTACCTGGACTCGATCCAGCAGACCGTGCAGACCCTGGGCAATGCCGGGGTCTACAGCCTCCTCGATATGCACCAGGACTCTTACAGCAGCGTGTTCGGCGGTGAAGGCGCGCCGACGTGGGCCACCGAGACCGGCGGGCTGTCCAATCCTCAGCTGGGATTCCCGCTCGACTACTTCTTGAATCCCGCGGAGGCTCACGCTTGGGATGCGTTCTGGACGAACGCCGATGCACCCAACGGCGTAGGGCTTGAAGACGACTATTCGCGAATGCTGGAATACGTCGGGAACGCGTTTAACGGCAACAGCGATGTTGCCGGAATCGAGATCATGAACGAGCCATCCCCGGGCTCCCAGACATTGTCGACGCTGTTGGGCGGTTCGTTCTTCGATTCCCAGCAGCTGACCCCCTTCTACGACCAGGCGGCCTCGGCGATCAGGGCCGCTGATCCCAACACACCGATATTCTTTGAACCGGACTACATTTCCACCAACGGGTTGCCGCTTACCCTGGGCACGGTGGATCAACCGGGCACCGTCTTGTCGTTCCACGACTACCTTCCCGGGTCGTTAGCCAGCCTGAGCGTGAACAATGCTGAGGCTTACGCGCAGGCGCATGACATTCCGGCTTTCATGAGCGAGTTCGGGGCCAGCAGTGACCAGCCGACTATCGCCGCCCCGTTGGATGACGCAGATCAGGACAACATCAGTTGGACGGAGTGGGCCTTCACCGGTCAAAACGACATCACCACGAATACGTCGCCGACGAGCCTGGAGTCCTTGGTGTACAACCCCGAGCTGCCACCGACTGGCGACAACGTCAACACCGCAACGCTGCAAACGCTGGCCGAGCCTTATCCGCAGGAGATTTCGGGCACCCCGGGCTCCTACTCGTTTGACAACGGCGTCTTCCAGTTCAGCTACTCCACTGCGCAAGCAGACGGCCTCGGCGACTTCCCGACCGGCTCACAAACCACCATCTCGGTCCCAAGCGTCGAGTTCCCCGACGGCTACACGGTCAGCGTCACCGGTGGAGAGGTCGTCTCGGCCCCCAACGCCGCCGAGCTAGTCATCGCATCAAACGCTGGCGCAAGCACCATCAGCGTCACCGTCAGCCCGGTAACGAGTGGATAGAGGGCTTGTCAGACCGCGCCGGAAACGACACATCACCGTCTTGCCTAGGGTGTCTAACCGCTAACCGTTATCGTGCCCAGCCGCGATCGGTCAGCAGCCGTCGCCACCCGTTGGTGCCTCGATCGTCATTGGTTTGCATGCGCCTACCATCGTCTTGATGGGCGAAGCCGACAAAGCGGTTGACACCGAAGGTGGCGAGTTGCCGCGCCGTGGTCGCCCGCCGCAGATCAGCCGCGAGCAAATCGTCGCCGCGGCGCGAAGCGTGCCGCGAGATAAATTGACGATGAAGGCAATCGCCGACGTACTCGGCGTAAGCCGAAAGGCGCTCCATTACCACGTCGGCGATAAGCAGGGCTTGCTCAATCTTGTTGTCGCCGACTTGTTTGAGGCACAACTTGCCCACATCGACTTGCCCGATGCCGACTGGCGGGCGCAACTACGCGCCTTTGCGCATGCGTTCCGCGATGGCGTCCTAAAAGTAGGTGTCGCTGCCACGTATGTCCAGTTGCATGGCATGGCCGGGATGACCGCCATGAAGCTGACGGAACGCGTCGTGAAGTCGCTCTTCGATGCCGGGTTCGACGAAACCCTCGCTCGTCGCGGCCTTTCGGCCATCTCGAACGTGGCGATGGCACATGCGCACATAGGTCTCCTCAAGGCGCAGCACGGCGTCTACCCGCAGCAAGCCGAGCTCTCCGATGTTCTCGCGCCAATGCCGGCAGATCAATTTGCTGGGCTGCGCCGAATCCTCGCTTACGTAGAGAACGAGGGTCCCGACGACCAGTTTGAATTCGAACTCGACCTAGTGATCACGGGACTACACGAACTACTGATCGCACCCGACCACCGCACAGCACTCACGGCTGATGAGCGTCTCTCCGCCTCGGCGCGTGATCAATCCCCAGCGCCCTTGACCCTCGGCGACGGCAGATTCCCTCCCCACCAACAGTGATTGACTTCGCGAGGACGCCCGCACACCGTGGCTGGCAAAGGAGACCGTGCAAGCCGTGCCGGCCGCGACGGCCATCTGCTTAGCACCCGCGCCACCCCGCACCACTCAGCGTTCCGATGGCCGACAGAATGCCCGACCTCAACGGACGATGGGAAAGCGCCACTCACAGCCGGAAATCGGATACCCGGTAGCGGGATGTGGTGCAAGCCAACGGCCCGCCGACGGGACGCTTGGGTGGTGCAGCGTTCTAGTGCCCATTCGTTGGGCCCAGTTCACGTCCTACCTTAGTGGGTCCGTCTGCGATTTGATCTGCGGAGAGTGTCGCGGCTGCGTTGGACTTTGGCGATGATGTCGTCGGCGGTGGCCTTCCACCCGAAGGGCCTGGGGTTACGGTTGCGATGCTCGGCCTCGGTGGTGATTGCCGTGGTCAGCTCGGCGACACTGCCAAAAGCTCCACGGCGCAGGCGTTTGTTGGGAGTTCCTTCGGCCGCGCCCGCGGCGTGTTGGGGTACCCGAGAGCGCAGTCGAATGCGCGTAGACACATTTCGGTGAGGTTGGCTCGCGTGATTTTCTGCGACTGAACCCATTTCACGCAGGCGGCGCGTACGAACGCCAACCAACCCTCTATGGCAATCTCGGTGACGTCGCGGCGACGTCCTTCGGCGACGAGTTTGTTGATCAGGCGTTGGCCGATGACATTGAGTTCCTCGGTGATGATCGCCTGGATCGCCGGATCATCGGACAATGCGCCGCGGTTGATCGCGATTGCTTCAAAGGGATGATCGGCAAAATATTGGATGTGAGCCTCGAGTCCATCGGCAAGCTGTTCTGTGAGCGGCAGCCGCGGATCAGGATTGGCGCGTGCCAGTAACCGATGACTAGCGCGCTTAAATATCGCCACGTATAAATCCCGCTTGCTCGGAAAGTAGCGGTACATCAAGGCTCTGGACACACCCGCGCGCGCCGCGATGTCCTCGACAAAGACATATTCATATGGGTTTTCCGCGAACATTGCGGCTGCGGTGTCGAGCAGCTGCTCACGCCGCTGTTGCGGCTCTAGCCGGCATCGTTTCATACGACACTCTCCGCCAGATCAAATCGCAGACGGACCACTAGCTTGCCCCGGTGGGCGCAATCGTTGCCCGGCGACATGTGCGTCGCCATCCAGCCCTGCCTCGCGCTGAAGCTCGGCGAATGCGTGGGCCATCGCTTCGGCCGCTTCGCGGGGGTCGTTGAATGTGCGGTCGTCGGAAAGTACGGCAATGTCAACTTGGTCGCCGTAACTCCACGCGGTCATGTTGAAGGCGCTGCCCGAGGACAGCACTCCCACCGAATAGATTTCGCTGACTGGGGCGCCGGCAATGGTGCCTTGTCGGCTTGGCCCTCGAACGGTGGAAACCGCAACGTTCATCACTCTGTTGGCCGCGCGCCGGGCTTGGCGGCGAAACATCGCAGGCGCCAGTGGTGGCGGAAGGTACCCCATCATGCGGCCCTGCAGGGTCGGACCTAGCAACTCGTGGTCTTCTTTCGCCGCCGTTGCCGCCGCTGTTATCAACGAGACACGACGTAGCGGACTGTCGATGTGCACCGGCAATGAAATTGTCAAACCGCTGATTTCGTTGCCGTCGAGCCGGTCGGACGATCCATCGGTACTGATAGGAACGGTCGCGAGGAGCGGTCGGTCGGCTCTGCCGTCGTACCGTAGCAACAGCTCACGTAAGCCACCGGCCGCGACGGCCATGACTACGTCAGTGAATGTTGCGCCAACGCTTTTTGCGGTCTGTTTGACGTCGCGCAGCGGCAGCGACACCGTGGTGAATGTCCGCGTTGGTGACACTTCGTGGTTAAGAAACGTCGGCGGGGCATTAAACATCGTGGCCAAGTCAGGGCAGCGACCCCGGCTTTTTGCGCGACGTCGCAACCGCGTTGCTCCACGTGCTGCATCGTTCAAAAGCCTGGGCAGAGCAGTGATCTGGCGAATATGATCGCGTCCAGCCTGGCGAAGCAACTGCGAGGTTGTGGGAACCATGCCGGCCACGTCGCCTACACCGGAGGGCTGTCCCCCCTCGACTAGCCCCATGAGCCTGGACAGCAGATTGGCCGAGGCCACGCCGTCGGCCAACGAGTGGTGCACTTTTCCGACAAGCGCGAAACGGTCATCAGCGAGACCTTCGACGAAATGAAATTCCCACAGTGGACGGTTGCGATCCAGCGGTGTACTCGCGATCCGACCGATCAGCTCGTCCAGTTCGCGCCGGCCCCCCGGCGCTGCCACCTGAACCCTGCGCAGGTGATAAGACAGATCAACCCCGTCGTGCACCCGCCACGTCGGGTGATGCAGTCGCCACGGGACGTTAACCAGTGTGTAGCGCAACGGCGTCAGGTCATGCAGTCGGTCCTGAAGGTACCGGCGGAACACATCGAAGTTAAACGCTTGTTCGCCCTTGCCGGCATCGATGACCAGCACTTTCAGCGTGTGGGTGTGCAGATTGGGTGTCTCGCTGTAGAGCAGCATCGCGTCCATGCCGTTAAGTCGCTTCACTCTAGTGCCCTCGGTCTAGTAGTTGACGTATGCGTCGCGCCGGCGCCCACGCCCAAAATGGCCCATCGACCGACGGGAACGTCGCAATCTCCAATGAGAATTGTATTCTCTTTTAAAGAGAATACAATGTCCGAGCAGTTCACGGCAGTGAATGCGGCGCACATCACAACGTCGTCCGAAGTGCAGACCCGGTGAGGGTTGCGGACGAGAAAGGGCGTACCGGAGGCGGGTCCCCCCGCGGACAAGACCGCGGGCGACTATCGGCGGAGGGGGCCGTGCGCAAGGTTCAACAGTCCGGTGTTGGACCTCAGCTGGGCGAGGATGTCTTCCCACCGCGTTCCAGGCAAGTCAAACGTCCACACCGGTAGCCTCGTCGAGAGCACCACGGCACCGGGCAGCAGAGCGATGTTGGTGAGCAGCATGCCCCGGAAAGCCGGCAGCGCCACGCAATGACGGGGTAACCAACGCGGCAATGACCAGCGCCGGCCCAGCACGACTAGAGCCAGTGGCCGCAGGGTCAACGTGGCCCCCACAACGGTAGCGTCAACTTCCAGGTGTCCGATTCGCGGCTGCCGTGACCACCAGATGCGGCCGATCCCGTTGTCGTCGACCGCCGCGCCCAGTCGCTTCGTGACAGTGCCCATTAGCTGAGCGAGGACCGTAGTGGGCAATTCGACTGTCAGTTCCACCGGTGCTGCCACCAACTGGGTTGGCGACCCGGGACGAATATGGACGTTGCGCAGAACGCCGTCCACTTGCGGCAATCGATAGCGTCCGTAGGCGACGTCACGCGCAACGGCGGTCACGTCACCGAACTGGCCGACAGACATTGCTCGCGCGTGAGGTTGTGCGTCGAATTCAGTTACCCTCAGTTCAACGGATGCATCGGCCGTTCGGATGCTGAGGTCGCGGCCGACGATGAGACGACGAAGAACTGTGTACACGGTGCCGTAGCCGCCGATTGTCCCCGACGAGGTCGGCGACATGGGCGACCCCGTCAACAGTGCAGCGAACATCGCACTTGATCCAAACGGGTCCCAACCGCGATTAGGCATAAGGTGTCACCGCGCTGACGGCGGATTCGGGAAACTTGCACGACCGCGAACTCGACGGACCGGTAGCTATCATCCGCGCTTCCTCCGACGACGAACCACGACAAACGACTCCACCGGTGCCACATCCCCGTGAGAGCCCGTGGTTTCGAGAGCCTCGTGTTTGAACGCAAGCGCGCCCGGGCTCAGCCGGTGGTCGACCGCATGTGCAGCTAGCCGAAATAGTTCAGCACATCCTGGCCCCCAAAGCCTGACTTCACCGGATCCGGCGGCCGATTCGACTACCCATCGGGAAACCCGCTCATCGCGGCGGCAGGAGTCCGCGCTGACTGCGATTACCCGAGGGCGCGGTCGCCTGTCGTAGGTGGCGATCGCACAATCCAGCGATGAGTCGGTCGCACCCAATATCCGCAACGCGGATTCATGACCACCGTCTCGTAGTCCCGCGAAGACTACCCAGCCTGACAAAGCCAAATCGGCGATCCAACCTCCCGCGGCGATAATCACGTCCACCGCGTTATCACCAACCACGACCAGCGTCGGCCGAATCATTCGCATGTCTGGCAGCATTTCGACCGGCTCTCTGTGCCATTGCCGGCCACTCCGTGCCGTATCCCGCTGACCTGTCATTTTGACTCGCCTTTCTGGGCCAATCGAAAACCAATGCACGCCAACGCTGTCGCCGATCCGAAGGCATGCGCTTAGTGCTGCACCGGCGATTGGACTACCCGATGATGGGGAATCGCCGTTCGGCGGCCAGTGAGTCGAGGGCGGTTTGCATCACTGAACGCACGTGACTGTCGACCTCGTTGATGTCGGGATGGGCGCCAAACGTCGCGATGATGTCAATCGGCTCGAGCACCTGGGTGGTGATTTTGCTTGGCAGCGGCAGATTCGGTGGCAGGATCATGCTGATGCCGAAGGGGAATCCGATGCTCACCGGGAGGATCTTGAGCCTGAATCGCTTGTCGAGACCCAGCTTTGTCGCCAGCCCGGTTCCCCTAGTCAAAAACAGCTGGCTTTGCTGGGCTCCGATTGAGACAGTGGGCACGATGGGCACACCCGCTTGCAATGCCGTTGTGATGTAGCCGGTGCGACCGTTGAAGTCGATAACGCTGTCGGCCGAACTCGGGCGATAGGAGTCGTAATCACCGCCAGGAAAGACCAGGACCACCGCACCGGAATCCAGTGCTGCAGCAGCGTTCTCACGACAGGCGTGAACGACGCCCATGCGCAGCATGGGAGATTCCAGTGGCCCGGTCAAGACCGTATTGTGTGCCAGCACGTACAGCGGACGTTCATAGCCGAAGTGGTCGTAGAACGCGGTACCGAAAATCACCGGATCCGGTGTGAACATCCCACCAGAGTGGTTTGACACCACCAACGTTGGCCCGGGGGGCATCAGTGCGATATCGCGAACTTCTGAGCGGAACCACCGCTTCACCAAAGGCGAGATCTTGTCTTTGAATTTTTCGGTGAAATCCCTTTCCCAGTAGGCGATCTCAGGCCGCTCAATCTCGGTGACTAGCATGACGCCCTCGTGCACTCGGCCATGATGGTGGGCAGACTGTTGCGCGGGTTGCCAGCCGTCATACCTCCATCGACAGGTAAGACGACACCGGTGACGTAGCGGGACCGGTCGCTGCCGAGAAACACCGCGGCATTGGCGATGTCGTCGACGGTGCCCGCTCGGTTCAGGGGGCGATCTTCGGCCATCACGGTGCGAATCGCCTTTGCAATTTCACCATCCCCCTCCTCTGGCCGCGCTTCGCCTGTAGCCACGGTTAGCAGAGGTGTCGGGATACCGCCCGGTGCAATGCAATTCACTCTGATCCCGTGCTCACCCAAGTCGATCGCCGCAGACTTGGTGAAATGGACGACGCCGGCTTTCGCCGCCCGATAGGTCAACACCGTTCGTCCCGCTTGCAAACCGCCGATCGAGGTCGTGTTGATCACCGACCCGCCCCCATGGCTTTTCATGTAGAGCCCAGCGATCTGGGTTCCTAGCATGACGCCGAGTAGATCCACCCGGACAATGCGATCGAAGTCCGCGAAATCTTCGTCAAGCAGGCTCGGGACCATGCGCCCCGAGACGCCAGCATTGTTGCACATAATGTCCAGGCCCCCAAACGTTTCCGCGGTGAATCCAACGAGCTGGACCAGGTCGTCACGACGCGAGACGTCGGTGTATTGGAAGGCGCAGTCGGCGCCCAGATCCGAAGCGATGGCCTTGCCCTGTTCATTCACGTCAGCGATGACGACACGCGCGCCCTCGTTGAGAAATTTCTTCGTGGTGGCCAGCCCGATTCCCGCTGCGCCGCCGGTGACGATCGCGACTTTGCTCGCAAGCTCGCTTGTCATGTCAGATTCCTTTCGTTGACTCTGCTCACGCCGGAGAGTCAATAGGGGTGAATTCGAGGTGCAAATCGACCAGGCCCCGCAAAATGTAAGTCGGAATGTAGTTGTAGCAGCGGTGATCTGGTGGTCCGTGCCGACTTTCAGCAAGGCTGATATCGGAGGTGCGATCAAGCAATCGTTCGATGGCGACCCGTGTTTCGGCCCTTGCTAACGGGGCGCCGGGGCAGCTGTGGATTCCACGTCCGAATGCGAGATGTTGGCGAGCGTTTTTGCGAGTCGGGTCAAAGGTGTCGGGATCGTCGAAGCGTCGGGGATCCCGGTTGGCGGCGCCGTTGAGCACCATCACCGTGGTGCCGGCGGCAAGGTCTGTGTCGCCGACGGTGGTGGGTACTCGGGAGAGTCGGAAATCGCCCTTCACAGGGCTTTCGAGCCGCAGGGCCTCCTCGATGAAGTTTGGGATCACGCTGCGGTCATTGCGCAGGGTCCGTTGCACGTCGGGTCGCTCGGCGATCAGCTGCAGTGCCGTGCCGAGGAGGCGCACCGTTGTTTCCTGGCCGGCTGAGAAGACGTTGGTGGCAACGCGCACCACGTCATCGACCTCGGGGATCGAGCCGTCGGGGAAGGTGGCGGAGGCCAGGCCGCTCAGCACGTCATCGCGGGGCTCGCGCCGCCGGTCGTCAATGTAAGTATGGAAGACGTCGTAGAGGAATTCCAACGGCGTGTGCGCGAGCGTCTTGTCGTCGGTGCTGCCGAACCCGCCGCCTTGGGCGCCACGCTGGAGCCGCTCGACGAGGTCATCGCGATCTTGCTCCGGGACACCCAGCAGATCAGCGACCACTCGCAACGTGAAGGGCTCGGCGAAGTCGCCAATGAACTCACCGGCGCCGGACACAAGGAAGGCGTCCAGAACGCGGTCAGCGATCTGCCACATCGCCGCTTCGTTTTCCTTGAGCCGCTTCGGGGTGATTAGCCGCATCAGCAACGCGCGGTGATTGGTGTGGATCGGCGGATCCAGGGTCGGTAACTGGTCACTAAAGGGCAACTCGCCGCGATGCTGATTGATCAGCTCGGTGAGGTCATCACCGCGAAGCTCGACGGGAAAGCCGGGGAAGGGACCCGTCACCGAGATGCACGAGGAGAACGTCTGGGCGTCGTTATAGACGTCAACAGCCTCTTGCCATCCCGTCACCATGGCGACGTTGTGATGGCTCTCCCTGGCCACCGGGCAGCGGTCCCGTAACGCCGCGAAATAGGGATACGGATTCCCGACAAGGCGCTCATCCCGGAAAAAGTCCATCGACAACAACTGGTCGGCAGCCACGGTCCCAACTTTCCTTTGTCCTGTACGATCGACCAGTCACCAGCTGGACGAACGTATAGAATAGTACTGGACGATCGTCCAGATAGCAACTGGACGAACGACCAGCTATTGTGAGATGGGACACCGAGCAGAGGAGCGCTATGACGAGCACCGAACGTGAAACCAACGGGGACGTACAGACCCGGGAGCGTCTTATCGAGGTCGCCGTCACGCTCTTCAGCCGACACAGCTACGAAGGCACGTCACTGCAGATGATCGCCGACGAGCTCGGCTTCAGCAAAGGTGCGATCTACCATCACTTCCGCACCCGCGAAGAGCTGCTGCACGCCATCGTTGCGCCAATGCTCGAGCGACTCGGGGCGATCGTTGAGGAAGCCGAGGCCCGCCGCACCCCGCACGCGCGAGCTGAGTACATGCTCACCGGTTATGCGGCACACCTGGCCGCCAATCGCCGCGTCGCAGCGGTGCTCTCCCTCGACCCCGGCGTCCTGAAAGTCCTTCGGGCCAATTCCGACTGGAACCGCGTGATCAACCGCCAAAGCGCAGTGCTTGCCGGCGTGACGGCGGGTCCCACCGGCCAAATCAAAGCCTCTGTCGTTATGGGTGGCCTCGCCGCCGCCGTCGACCCGAGGGTTGCGGACATCGACGACGAGGCACTGTGCGACATCCTCGTTGACACCGGCCGGCGCACCCTGGGCCTGCGAACACCTCGGCGCGACAACACCGCACTCCATCAGCCGCGTGTCCTTGAGCATGGGGTCGCAAGGGCGCACAACACCTGACCAGCTTGTTCGCCGGCAACCGGCATTCAGCGGCTGCCAATCCCAGTACGGGGCTCGCGTGTGCGGAGGCTCGCCGAATTCACAGATGCGCCAATGGTTTAACAGTGCTTTATCCAGTGATAACGACTGCCCCAGCTCCGCCCGGCGCGGGTGTTGAAGTGCGGTGCTGATCTGATCCCGACACCGCGTCGGCGATCAGCCGAGGATCGGAAACCGCCGCGCTTTGGCCAACCGGTCCAGCGCGGTCTGCATCACCGCGCGTACGTGGGCGTCGACGTCCTCGACATCGGGGTTCTTGCCGAACCTGCGACCGACATCGATTGGGTCAAGCACCTCAGTAACGACCTTGGTCGGAAGCGGCAGATTCGGCGGGAACATCAGCAGGCTGAGCCCAAACGGAAAGCCGACCGAAACTGGCAAGACGTCGACCCGCAGCCGACCCAAACCCAAGCGTTTGGCGATGCCGGCTCCGCGCGTCAAGAACAGCTGGCCCTCCTGAGCGCCGATGGACACCGTCGGAACTATTGGCGCCCGCGCCTCGATCGCCGTGCGCACGTAGCCCGTCCGACCGTTGAAGTCGACGACGCTTCCTGCGGTCGTAGGCCGATACGAGTCGTAATCGCCGCCGGGGAAAACCAGCACGACCCCGTTAGATCGAAGCGCCTCGGCCGCTGTTTCACGGTCCGCGTGTATCACTCCCGCACGCGGCAACCAGTCTGCGAACGGCCCGATGTACACCTGATCGTGAGCAAGCGTATAGACCGGGCGGTTGTAACCGAACTCGTCGTAAAACGCGGTGCAGAACACCAAGACATCGGGCGTGAGCGCACCTCCGGAGTGGTTAGACACGACCAACGCTTTCCCGCGGGGCATCTTTTCCATGCCACGCACCTCTGAGCGAAACCACCGCTTCACTAATGGATTCACTTTGTCCTTGATCCTGGCGGTGAATTCCGGATCCCACCGGGCGATTTCGCATGGGTCTACACCTGGGCCATCCCCGGCGCCATTCGTTCCGGCAATTTTGCGATGACGGCGCCCACGACTGGCCGGCGGTGGTGCGATTCCGTTGTTTCGCGTCACGATCTCAGCCTTCCTTGATGCTACACGGTCGACCAGTAGCTAGCTGGACGATCGTATAGGAGATTACTGGTCGATCGTCCAGATAGCAACTGGACGATCGACCAATTACTGTCTGACAGGTGTCGCGTCCGGGCGACAAAGAGCGGTCGATTCGATATGCACTGCCAGCCCGAGCATCACCGCGCACGGGTTCGCGCCGGCGGTCGGTCGTCGATGTAGGCGCGGCACCTATTAAGTTGCTGGTGTGACCGTGACGGTGACAGTGCTTGCGCCCGCGTTTGAGGCGATGACCAGTTGGGCGGCGTCAGGGGCCGAGACAACATGGCCGCCGGTCACGCTGACGTCGTAGCCGTTGGGGAATTCGACGGCCGGGGTCGAGATGGTGGTTTCTGAGCCGGGCGCAAAGTTGCCCTCGCCGTTGACCATCGCGGTGGAGTAGCTGAACTGGAAGGTGCCGTTGTCGAACGAGTAGGAACCCGGGGTGCCGGCAACCTGCTCAGGATAGGGTTCGGCCAGTGTCTCCAGGTTGGCGGTGTTGACGTTGTCGCCGACCGGCGGATCTGCCGGGTTGTACACCAGCGACTCGATGCTCGGCGGAGACGCGGTGGTGGTGATGTCGTTTTGGCCGGTGAAGGCCCACTCCGTCCACCCGAGGTCGTTCTGGTCGGCGGAGTCCAGCGAGGGAGTGATGAGGGTCTGGTCGCTGGTAGCTCCGAACTCGGTCATGACAGCCGGGATGTTGTGCGCGTCCGCGTACGCCAGGGCGTTGTCTGTATTGGCTGTGACGTCCGGGTAGCAGCCGCCGCCGGGCAGTATGACGGAGCAGTAGTCGTGGAACGACAGGACAGTGTTCGGGTCGTCTACTGTTCCTAGGTTGATGGGGGTCCCGAGGCTGTCGGCGGCGTCCGGTTCGATGTAGACCGGTGTGGTCGGGTCGACGGCCCTGATGGCCGAGTCCACTTCGTTGTAGAACGGTGTCAGCACCTGCTGTTCGAAGGGCTGCGTCACACCAAGCGGGTAGGGCTCGTTCATGATCTCGAAGCCGGCCACGTCGGGGTTGCCGTTGAAGTAGGCGGCGACGTGTTCCCAGGTTTGGGCGTAGTTGTCTTCGAGCCCGACCCCATCGGGTGCGCTGGAATTGGACCAGAAGTTGCCCCAGGCGACATACTGCGCGGGGCTTTCCGGGTTTGGCGGGTTGGGGATGGGCAACCCATCGGTCTGGGTCGCCCACGCGGGCGCACCCTCGCCGCCGAGCGCGCTGCCGTAGTCGTCCTGATGCATGTCGAGGATGACGTAGATGTGGTGCTCCGCCAGTGTTTGCACGGTCTGGGCGATATTGGCCAGGTACGCGTCGTTGAACACACCGGGTTCGGGTTCCACCGCCTCCCAGATCACACCCAACCGCACGGTGTTGAAGCCGTTGTCTTCCAGGAACTGTGCGTCTTGGGTGCTGAATCCCTCGGCGGACGGCTCATATGGTGCCACCTTCATCACCTCGTTGAGTCCGTGCATGATGACGACGTCGCCGTTGGGGTTGGTGATCCAGGTGCCGGTGTCGGTCAGCCCGCCGGTGCCGGCGGTGGGCGGGCCGCCGGCCAGCGTGCCGTAGTCGCCGGCCGCGCCGTGGACGCCGTCATCGCCACCGAGACCGCCGGCCCCGCCTAAGGCGGGCAAAACACCGGAGCCGTTGTAGAAAGCGTCACCGGCGTTGCCGCCGTTGCCGCCGTTGCCGGTATCGCTGGTGGCGTTCGCACCGTCGCCGCCGTTACCGGCGATGCCGAATAATTGGCCCGGCGCGTCACCTCCGTTGCCGCCGTCGCCGCCGGTGGCACCGGCACCGCCGTCGCCGCCGTTGCCGCCGATGCCCATCAGCGAGCCGCCGTTGCCGCCGTCGCCGCCGAATGCGCCCGCGCCACCGTCACCGCCTTCGCCGCCGTTGCCGATGATCCCGGCACTGCCACCGGCACCGCCGGGAATACCGGCCTCGGTGCTGTCCCAGCCGTTGCCGCCGTCACCGAACCACAACACGCTCTCACCGTTGGGATCAGCCGCCGAGGTTCCATCGGCGCCGTTGCCGATGAAAATCTCGCCGTTCGGGGCGAACTGGTTGATGAACGCATCGAACTGCTGGCCAGCGCCGCTGTTAATCCAGTCCTCGATGCCGGTGTGAATCGGATCGTAGATGTACTGCTGCACAAATCCGTCCGTGGTGACCGTGTTCGAGCTAGCCGCGTTGACCAGTTCGGCGAGCGGGTTGCTGGTGGTGGCGGTGGTGATTGCCTGCTCGACGCCTTGGACACCGGCCTGAAGGGCGGCCTCGGTGGCCGCAGCGTTGGCGCCATCCAGGGTGGGGTCAAGGGCGGCCAGCGAATTGATGATCGGGTCCACGATGGTGTCGAGCACGTCGGCGTTGGCGCCCGGCGCAGTTAACAGCGGCATCATGCCGAACGAGAACAACGCCCCCACGGCCGTGCCCGCGCCCACGTAGCGGCCACGCTCACGTCGCCCCCCCTCGTGCCTCCGGCGATCACCACTGACACCGCGACGACGCGTCATAACTTTGAAACCTTCCCGTGAACGCCTCACAGCGGACGCACTATGACGTCTGTCACAACGATAATCGTTTAGGCCACTTATGGTAAGGCCATTTCCTAAAAAAAAATAAGAGCATCCAAAAATGAGAACAAGATTCTTCGAATCTGAGAGCCTCCCTTCTCAAGCCGTGCAGAAGAATCGCCGCTGGTGCGGACCAGTTTTCAACAGCACCAACGCAGTTGAACGACCACGTGGATCCGATGACCTGTGCTGGTGGTCGAATGACCACGTGCGGTCGACATCAATACGGGCAGCGTTGACGCGTGACTCGTGTGGCACCTGTGACGGAGTCTTTTTCGGGCTTGAGGTCGCTGAGCCGTGCCAGATCGCCACCCTGGCCGAGCAGTGCCGCTTTCCCATCCGCGACTGGCTGGTTCAACCTGAGAGGAATATTTTCGCAAACTGAGAGAGATATTTCCGCCAGGCACCCCGTGAAAATCCGCCCGCCCCGGGGGAGGCATGCGACGGGTTCTGCGCGGCGGTGAAGCCCAGGCTGAACGGCTACGCCGACGCCGGGGTCACCCGGCTGACCATCGAGCCGACCAGCCGCAGCGACCGGGATTTCTGCTCCGACATCGACATGCTGGCGTCCAAGCTCGTTCATGCCCGTGCGATAGGGCGGCCGCCTGTCGCGTGATCCCAAGCTCGGAAAACGTTATGATGCCTCCGAGTCTGGGCCGGGTTCACCCCATCGGTCGCGGATCACCCACCACGGGTCCGAGTACTGCCCGGGCCGATTACGGTATGGCGCATAACGTTTCAGAAATGCACGCGCCAACGGTGAAATGAAACGCGCCGGGTAACGCTTCCAGCCCGCATTCGCGCGTATCTCAGCGAGCATATCCGGCCAGGAATGCCGCTGAAACGACAAGGCCTGCTGCGCGCGTGCGGTGTCCATCCAGTCGGTCACGTACCAGTCGGTGTCGCTGTTCGGATCGCCGGGCCGGCCCGCGGGCATTGCGTCGACAAATCCGGCGGCGGCCGCGAGGGCCGAGCCGGCCTCTCCTTGCCTGAGATGATGTGACTCGTCGCCGCCGATCATCAGAATCTCGCCGACGACGTCGGCGGTGGTCGCCGCCTCAAACCCCGAGGCGACGTCGCGAACATCGACGCCGTGCATCCGGCCGTCCGTCGGCAGCGCGGTGCTGAAAACCAGCCCGTCCGCATCCACGGTCATAGCCCCGAGATCGACGTTGAATACACCGCCCAGCCGCAGTACCACCCAGTCCAGAGCCGAGGTGCGCACATGCCGTTCCGCCTCGGCCTTGTGGCCGCCGTATAGATCCGACGGTTGTAGCGGGGAATCGGCGCGAAGCAGATCGGTCACCCGGTATGGATTACGGGCACCATGGACGGCGTTGCTCGACGCCAGCACGAAGCGCGGGGGAGTCGGTTGGGACTGGGCGGCACGCACCAGCGTGGCGGTGGCAACCACGTTCACCTTGCGGGCCAGCTTAGCGTTGCGGTAGATCGCAGGCGGGATGACAGCGGCCAGATGCGCGATTACCGCCGGTGACACTTCGGCAACCAGGCGGTCGACCGCACCGGGATCCGTTAAGTCGGCCCAGCGCACGTCCACGCCGGCAGGCAGGGCAGACACCGCCTTGCGGTTGGCCGGCGTCGACAGGTCCGTCGCGACCACCCGGCGGTCCGCGGCGGCGAGCTGCCTGACGACAGCTGACCCGACCAGGCCGAACGCCCCTGTTACCAGCACGCTCTCCGGCATTGCCTCTCCTATCGGATCTCACGACGTTTTTAACGGGGGACGAATATGACATTCTCTTTTCCGAAGAGTAACGTACTCGCAGCTGAGTCAGCGTCGTATCACACCGAAGAGGGGCAGCCGTGGGCGAAGTCGAAGCCGACGTATCGGAGATCGCCTTATGGGACCCCGAATTCACAAAAGGGATCAACGATAAGGTCGGGTCCTTAATCAAGCGGTATCTCCGCGCGGAGGTCCGGGGCAGCAAGTCGTTGCCCGCCAGGGGCGCGCTGGTGGTGTCCAACCACTCCGGCGGTGCGCACACGAACGACGAGCTGGCACTGCGCTCCGGCGGGGTGGTGCTGGTATTCCCGGGCGGGAAGTATGACTCCTATCGGCCGACCTCGGTGGAAAGCCACATCGATTTTCATATCGCCGCCAAATTCGGCAAGAAGCCCGATGTTGAGGGGTCGACGCCCACGTGCGGTTGGTCATGAAGACGGCTCTCGACGCGCTGGCCAATGAGCGCCGGGTTCCGATAATCGGCTGACCATGGCGACGCCACAACGATTCGGGCGCCTGAAGGACACCGCGGCCCTGATACAGACGCTGAGTCGCGCCCGGTTGATCGCGCCGTTGCGGCCGGACCGGCTGGTGCGGATAGCCGCCGCGATGCAGCGCGCCGGCAGGTCGGTCACCGCGGGCTTTGCAGTGGCGGCCCAGCGCTGCCCGGAGCGGCCAGGGCTCGTCGACGAACTGGGCACGCTGACCTGGCGACAGCTGGACCGGCGCGGCGATGCATTGGCGGCGGCCCTGCAGCAGCTATCCACCGGCGCGCCGGCGGCGTTGGGCATCATGTGCCGCAATCACCGAGGCTTCGTCGAAGCCCTTATCGCCGGCAACCGGATCGGCGCGGACGTCGTCTTACTGAACACGTCGTTCGCTGGGCCCGCGCTGGCCGAGGTGGTCGAACGCGAGGGCGTCCACACGCTGATCTACGACGAGGAGTTCACCTCCACCATCGACCGGGCACTGGACGGCAGATCAGCTGTAAAACGGGTCGTGGCCTGGACAGACAATCCAAGCCGCGATCACGACAGCGTCGAAGCCTTGATCGCCCGGCACGACGGCCAGCGCCCGGTGCGCAGCGGACGCAAGGGAAAAATGATCCTGCTGACCTCCGGCACCACGGGGACTCCCAAGGGTGCCAAGCCGTCGTCGGGTGGGGGGGCCGACGATCTCAAGGGCATCCTGGACCGGGTCCCGTGGCGCGCCGAGGAGGCGACGGTGATCGCGGCGCCGATGTTCCATGCCTGGGGTTTCTCCCAGTTGCTTTTCGCCGCGATGATGGCCTGCACCATCGTCACGCGGCGCAAGTTCGATCCCGCGGCGACGCTGGAGCTGATCGACCGCCACCACGCCACGGGTCTGTGCGTGGTTCCGGTGATGCTCGACCGCATCATGGAGCTACCCGATGGCGTGCGAAACCGCTACAGCGGCAGGTCGTTACGGTTCGCGACCGCGTCCGGCTCAAGAATGCGGCCCGACGTGGTGACGAAGTTCATGGATCAGTTCGGTGACGTGATCTACAACAACTACAACGCCACCGAGGCCGGCATGATCGCCACCGCGACGCCCGCTGACCTTCGCGCGGCCCCGGACACTGCCGGAAAACCCGTGCAGGGCAACGAAATTCGTATCCTCGATGACGAGTTCAACGAGGTCCCCGCCGGTGTGATCGGACAAATCTATGTCCGCGGCTCCACGCTCTTCGACGGCTACACATCCGGCGCCACCAAGAGCTTCCAGCAGGGATTCATGGCTTCCGGGGATATGGGTTACCTCGATGATGCAGGACGGTTGTTCGTCGTGGGCCGAGACGACGAGATGATCGTTTCCGGCGGCGAAAACGTCTACCCGATTGAGGTGGAGAAGGCTTTGGTGACTCACCCCGACGTGGCCGAAGCGGCGGTGATCGGGGTGGATGACGCGCAGTACGGCCAGCGCCTGGCCGCGTTCGTCGTGCTGCAGCACGGCGCGTCCGCCACGTCGGAGACTCTCAAGCGGCACGTCCGCGACAATCTCGCCAATTACAAAGTTCCACGCGAAATTAGCCTGCTGCCGGAATTACCCAGGGGAAGCACCGGCAAGATCGTACGCAAAGAGCTGTACGCTCGGCTAGGCGATAAGGAAAGCAACAAAGGCCCCAGCACGGCGTAGCCCCTGCTCGTCGACTTGATCGACGCAATCGTTGGGCGACGACCACACGATCTGTTGGCGACCCTTGCATTCGACGACGCTATCGAATCATGCTTCAGCTTTGATCTGGTGATTTGCGCTAGTTACCCGGTTCCCGCGACCAGCGTCGGGCGGCAACAACGGCCGCCTGGGTAGGTTGTCGCCTGCGCGCGGGCCGATCTCGACCGGTTCGGCGGAGACCGGCAGTTTGTGGCGATCGGGGCGCTCGGCAGGCGCCCGATTGGCCGCGTGGCCGGATTGAGCCACGACGACCGAGACGGCGCGGCGCTGTTAGGTCCCGACGCCGATACCTCCGTCGAGCGGTGCTCAGCATCGATGGACGGTATACCTGGGTAAAACGGTCGAGTGCGCGCGGTGTGCGACATCGCAGTCGACGGTAGGGAATTTGGAACTGCTTGATGGTAGTCATGACTTCGAACACCGGACCATCGGTGACGGGCTTGTTCCTCAAAGAGCATTACCGCAGGCTGCCAAGCGAATTCGGCCCAAAGGCAGTCTAGGGTTCGACGCCAGAACCCGCCACCTGGGAGGTGCGGGTCATGCGCAGGGCGTATTCGACCGCCTTGTTAAAGCCGAGCGAATTCCCTTCTTCCCGGGCGACGTCAACTTCCTCAGCTGCCAGCGCCTGGCGGATCCGCTCCTCGCATTCGCGATGGTAGACAAGCACATCCGAGGGCGTGGCCATTATGCTGCCCACCGATCGCCGCAGCTTATCCGCGGCGGCGAGCAGAACCATGGCCGTCCGGGGCGTCTCGACAGCGGTCCATGCCAACGCCTCCAAGCAGGCAGCCGCGGCCCGCCGGTCGTTGATATCCCGCGCGTATTGCAGAGCCTGCCTCAGCGACTGCATGGCTTCGTCCTGCGCGCCCACGCGCCACTTCGCGATCCCAATGGACCACAGCGCATTCGTTCGATTGATTGTCTCGCCCTGTGATTCTGAGAGGGCGAGTACCTGTCCATAGTAGGCCAGTGCGCTCGCGATATCGCCGCGCATTTCGTCGGCCCATCCCAAGGAGAGCAACGCCGCGGCTTGAGCGATGGGATCGCCGCCGGCGTCTAGCGCCGCTTTCAGTGCGGTGATCCCGTGGTCGAGTTCCCCGGCCAGCTGGCCGGTCACCACATCCGCGTACGCGACGAAGACGCGCGTCGTTGGGTCGGCCACGTCCTCGATCAACGCTTGAGCCCGCGCCACCCAGGTTTGTGCGGCGCGCAAGTCGCCGTGCACGACCGCCAAAATCGCAGCACCGTAACACCCAGTGGCCCGGTCGTCGGGAGATACGGCTGACTCGTCAGCCAGTGCCCGATCCAGCACCCGGCGGCCTTCGCTTAGGAACCCACGACTGGTGTAGAACGGCAGCAACGCGGAGACGGTTCGAAGTGCCTTCCCCTGACCCTCGGTCAGACTGAACTCCAGCGCCTCACGCAGATTGGGTAACTCAGTCTCGATGCGCGCTATCCAATCAACCTGGTGCGGGCTGAACCACTCCCGCTGTGCAGTCATTGCCATGCGCTCGTAGAAATCTCGGTGCCGCTGACGCAGGCGAAGGTATGCGCCAGCGTCCGCGATCTTCTGTTTGCCGTAGGCGCGCAACGTCTCCAGGACACGGAAGCGGAGCGCGCCGTGAGATTCGGTACGGATCAGAATCGACTTGTCCACTAGCGCAGACAACAGGTCGATGAGTTCATCGGGGCTGAGGTCATCGCCGCAGACGTGTTCGGCGGCGTCAAGGTCGAACGTTCCGGCGAAAATCGACAGCTGGCTCCACAGTTGCCGTTCGGCGGGGGTGCACAGGTCATAACTCCACCCGATGCTCCACTCCAGGCCCTGTTGGCGTGCTGGTGCCAGCCGGCTGCCGCGGTTCAGCACGTTGTATCGCTCCGACAAGCGTTGCAGGAGCTGCTCGGGTGACATGGCGCGCAGTCGAGCCGCCGCCAGCTCGATCGGCAACGGCAGTCCGTCCAACCGCGCGCAGATTCGCGCCACGATGGGCCGGTTCTGCACGGTGAGGTGAAAGCCCGGGACCGCGGCCGCCGCGCGTTCGGCGAACAGCTCGACTGCGTCGGACTGGGATGGTTCCTCCAGACTGTCGGTGTCCACGTCGGGGAATCCCAGGGGTGATACTCCCACGACGGATTCTCCTGCGATGTCTAGCGGTTCGCGGCTGGTGGCAAGGATCCGTAGATTTGGGCAGCCGCGTAGCAGCGTCTCGCCGAGTTTGGCAACCTCGTCGATGACCTGTTCGCAGTTGTCCAGCACGAGCAGCATCTGCCGCGCGGACACAAAGTCGGTCAACACATCGCGCAACGGGCGCGGCGACTGTTCCCGCAGACCCAATGCCGAAGCGATTATGTTGACCAGCAGTGACCCGTCGCGCAGCTCGCCAAGCTCAACCAGCCAGGCGCCGTCTGCGAACGCCTTCCGTATCTGCATTGCGGTTCGCAACGCCAACCTTGTCTTGCCGACACCGCCGATACCGGTCAGCGTTACCAGTCGCGTTTCCGAAAGGAGCCGTTCTACGTCGGCAAGTTCGTCACCGCGGCCGATGAAGCTGCTCAGCTCCAGCGGCAAGTTCCCCATCGTCAGGTGATCGCGGCCGGTGACAACAACACGCTCCCTCAGCTGCTCGGCGTCGGATCCGGGCCGCAATGCCATCTCATCGACGGGAAGTCCATGATTCTGTTGAATTTGCTGAAGCTCTTCGCCCAACGCCATGACAGCCGGACGGTTCCGCGGATCGCGGGACATCGCCCGTTGCACCACAGCCGCGACGTCGTCGGGCATGTCGCTTTCCCGCAAGTCGGGAATCGTCTGTGTCGTGATGCGCAGAAACTGCGCCACCAATTGCTCGCCGCGGCGGCGTTCGAAGGCGGCGTGGCCGGTCAGCGCGCAGAATAGGGTGGCGCCCAGGCCATAGACATCGGAGGCGGCCGTCGGTTCATTACCGCTTATGACCTCCGGTGCGGTGAAAGCCGGTGAGCCAGTGAAACTTCCGGTAGTGGTCGTGAACGCGCCAGGGATATGTGCGATGCCGAAGTCGGTCAGCGCCGGCTCGGCGAAGTCGGTGAACAGGATATTGCCGGGCTTGACGTCGCGGTGTAGCACGCCCAGGCGGTGCGCCGTCTCCAAGGCGCCGGCCATTCGCACCCCGAGCCGCAGCATCGAGCGCAAAGGTAACGGCCCACTGCGCCGGATCCGGGCATCCAGGGAATCGTGCCGGTGGTATTGCATGACGAGGTACGGGTACCCGCTCGGAGTTTCACCGACTTCCAACACACCAACGATGTTCGGATGACCGGTCAGCCGCCCCATCGCGCGTTGCTCGCGAAGAAACCGCTCCCGATCTTCGTGCAGGGTCGCCGTGAGAACCTTCACCGCGACGGTGCGGTCAAGAGCCGGTTGGGTGCAGCGGTAGACGACTCCGAAACCGCCGTGCCCGATTTCTTCAGGATCTTCGAACCCGACAGCACACAAATCTGCGACGACGGCTGACCCGGCGTCACGCTGGGTGCTGGTTGGGTCGCTGGCCACTTCATCGGCTCCTAGCAATGGGCTCAGCATAGCCGCGGGGCGACGCCCGATATCCGCGATTTGCCGTGTCCAGGGCGCCGTCCTCGCCAGGCCGTTGACGCCGAAGCGGGCGTTATGGGAGAAGGCTGGGTGAAGCACAAACGAGACGGTGCAGCCGCCACGGTTTTCAGTGCGAGCTGACGACTTCTTTGCGTCCGAGGTCGCGCCCGCGACGAATGCGACTCAAGCTTCGTCGAGGCGTCCCATAGGATGCTCCTCCGCTCGTTTTCGGTGCCGGTTTGGCCTGACCCCGATCGGATGATCCGCGGCTTATGAGACTCTTGCGGCCCACGACGTGGGCACGAGGGCGTAACAAGATCACGGCCACGAGGAAACGGCGCAGCCCCGAGCCGATTGTGCGCAAGCTGATGGCGGCCGATCGGCTGCTGGCCGAGGGCAAGGGCACCACTGCGGTGTGCCGCGAGCCAGGTGTTTCGGAAGCGACGTATCACCGGTGGCGTAACCAGTTCGGCGGGTTGAAGGCCGAGGACGCCAAACGGCTCAAGGATCTCGGGCGTGAGAACGCCACCCTCAAGGGGCTGTTGGCCGATGGCGAGTTGGACAAGGTCGCGCTCCGGCCACGCAAGCGGTTTGTTGGGGTACCGAGAGCGCAGTCAAATGCACGTAGACACATATCGGTGAGGTCGACCCGCGAGATATTCTGCGACTGAATCCATTTCACGCAGGCTGCGCGAACGAACGCCACCCAGCCCTCGACGGCGATCTCGGTGACATCGCGCAGATGTCCCTCGGCGACGAGTTCGTTGACCAGGCGTTGGCAGACGACGTTTAGCTCTTCGGAGATGATCGCCTGGATCGCCGGGTCATCCGACAATGCGCCACGGTTGATCGCGACCGCTTCAAAGGGGTGATCGACAAAAGATTGGATGTGGGCCTCGAGCCCGGCGGCAAGCTGTTCTGCCAGCGGTAGCTCCGGATCAGGGCTGACGCGTGCCAAAAACCGGTTACCAGCGCGCTCGAATATCGCTACGTATAAGTCTCGCTTGCTCGGAAAATAGTGATACATCAACGCTCTCGACACACCCGCGCGCGCGGCGATGTCCTCCACGTAAACATCTTCATATGGCTTTTCCGCGAACATCGCGGCGCCGATGTCGAGCAGCTGTTCGCGTCGCTGCTGGGGCTTTAGCCGGCGTGGTGTCACGTGCCACCACCGCCGACATTCGGCCCTGGGCTACCAACCCCCAGGCCGCTACGCTGCCACCCGTACCCACCACGGAACGACTCTCGTTCGCCCTGGAGCACTTCAGGGGGTCCGGTCACGTTCATGTGTTTCGGCCACCGTTACACCCAAAATCGCCGAGTTGACCAAGACTGATAGCGGGCCGAGTTCTGCCGTGATTGCGGCAAGCGTGGCATCAACTCGGGTTCGGTCGGTCACGTCGGCGGGGTAGGCGGATTTGTCGTCCGACGGTTTGAGATCGATCGTGGCGACACGCAGCCCGTCGGCGCTGAGCCGATGGGCAACGGCCCGGCCGATCCCCGAGCCTCTGCCCGTTACAACGGCATTCGTCGTCACCCGGCCCCCGACGGCCGTTGTACGCGGAGGTGTGCCTTCCGGCAACGCGCCGCGGCTGGCTGGCTTCTCAGTCATGAATAAGAATCTTCCTTCATTTTTTGAGAATAATACTCTCGTTCTTGTGTTGTCGCCAACGATTCGCCTTGACAACCGACCACTGCGTCAGCTTTAAATGCCCGTGCCATGCAGCTCACCAGCAGATCAGCAGGCTTCTCACGTGCAGTGATAGTCCGTCGAAGGGCAAGAGAGTATTACTTCGGAAACAGAGAATGGTATTCTCACATCCATCGGTAGTGCCACGATACGATCGGGGAGCACAAAAGGCATGTGTTGGTGTTCCTTCTGGTACGTGTCAGCTCCGCGTCGCATTGGCGCGCCGTCATAGCGTGGATAGATGAATCCCGACTAAATCAGTCAACACGGCGGACTTGTAGATCCGTGGCTGTCGACGATGTCGGGTGAAATCTGAGTCAATGTCATCACGTCATCCTCAGCCAAGCGCCACGTCGTGACTGTTGGAGCCAGTGGCGATCAGTCACGACGTGGCGCACGGAAGTTATTCGGACAGAGGAGGTTGTCGCGATGATGACCGTGCTCATACGGCAACCCGAGACCCCGGTCTGCCAGCCATGATCGACGCCATTGATCACAACCGCATCACCCGCGTCGAGCCGGTCGCCCAGGACGACGTTGAAGTCCACGCTATCGGTGCGATGGACAGCGGTCTTCGTGTCAGCGGGAAAGGTGATGAAATTCCATCGCTGCGGTCGAAGAGCTCCTGCGCTACCAAGGGCCTGTGCAGTACGACGTGCGCTACAGCACCCGCGAGGTAATCCTGCATGGCGAGACGATCCCCGAACACAGCCCGGTGCTGATGTTGCTTGCATCCGCTACCCGCGACGAACGGGCCTTCCCCGACGCCGATCACTTTGACATCAGCCGGGCTCACTCCGGACACAACCTTGGCTTCGGCTACGGCGTTCATAGCTGCTTGGGCGCGGCGCTCGCCCGAATGGAAACCCGTGTGGCCCTTGATGCGCTGCTCGACTCGGTGCCCCGCTACGAAGTGGACCGTGCGGGCCTAAAGCGGGTGCACATGAGCAACGTCGCTGGATGGGCCAACGTGCCAGTCCACAGCCTTGGCCAGCGGTCCGCTAGCCAACCGATTTCGTGCGCCGCCCCCGGATGAACTCGGCGTTGAGGACGGATTCTTCGATCGTCTCCGGAACCGGACGGCCATAGCCTGACGCCGCCGTTCGGGCACCGATACTGCTGACCTGCCAACCGCGTTCGCGTAACGTCGCAGCGACGTCGGCGCGCTTTTCGAAGTGCCACAGCTCACGCCCACGGTCGGGTGTTGGTGCGTCCGGAGGCAATTCGGGCGACGGCCCGGTCGGCGGTGTGGCCGGGCTCCGATTACGCACAGACCGGCCGCAGCGAACAGCGCCAACTCTGGCAGCAGCCAGCGGATGGACACCCGCTCGTATAGCCGGGGGCGCCCAACCGTGTGACGGCCATCACTGCGGTAAAGGGCACGTAGCTGAGCGCGGCCACGGTCGGCCCGCGCCGACGACTCGATTCAGGTAGTCGCCTGACCAATCCGATGCCGATCCTTTGCACAGGAACGACGCGAATGTCTGGTCACAGTGATGGCTCGACGACAGAAAACAGCGCTCGGGCTGGGCGCAGCATCAAGATGGCCCGCGCTGCGCACTTAGGTTGACATCGCTGCGCGCAGTTCATTTGCGCCGAGCGTAAGTCGTTATCGTAGGTAATAGCATTCAGTGACCTGAGAAGCGCGGCTGGGCGCGTCGCTGACGACGCCGCCGGCAGGCCCGAGATCGGGTCGTTAATCGGCGAGAACGACGGCTTGAATTAGCTTGTCGCCGATAAGTTCTCGCAGTTCTCCCGCGTCGAATAGCGCGTTCAGTATCGGCTGGAGGTCGTGAGCAGTTGTTCCGGTGATACGTGAGACGGTATCGACTTGGATTGGGCGGCCTGCGCTGTGCTGTGCTGTGTGTCGCAGCGTTTCGAGGATCTGTCGCGCGTGCCTCGTATTGGTCATGTCAGCTCGCCGCGACGGGGCTGACGGTGACGCTGATGGTGCTTGCGCCACTGTTGGATTCGATGACGAGCTGGGTGGCGTCAGGGGCCGAGACCACTTCTCCACCGGTCACACTGACGGTGTAGCCGTCGGGGAACTCGACCGTCGGCACCGAGATGGTGGTCTCTGAGCCGGCTGGGAAGTCGCCGGAGCCGCTGACCGCCGCGGTGGAGTAGGTGTACTGGAAGACGCCATTTTCGAACGAGTAGGAGCCTGGCGTGCCGGAAGTCACCTGCGGATAGGGCTCGGCGATGGTTTGCAGGTCGGTGGTATTGACGTTGTCCCCAGTGGGCGGCAGGTCGGGGTTGTAGACCAGCGATTGCCCGTTGTTTGCGGTACCGCTGAAGAGGAACTCGTCCCAACCAAGGTCGTGCTGATCGGCGGCATTCATGGGGGCCTCGATCAAGTTTGGCGTGATTGTAGGCAGGGAGCTGGTGCCGCCGAACTCGGTCAACAACGCAGGGATGTCTTGTGCCTTCGCGTAAGCGTCGGCGTTGCTGATCATGGAATCAACGTCCGGCAAGCAACTGCCACTTATCTGGAATTCGCAGTAGGCGTGGAACGACAACGCGGTTCCCGGAGCGTCCACGGTACCCAGGTGGATGGGAACTAGCCCGGTGTCAAATAAGACGTTCGGCTCGTAGAGCACCGGTGCGGTCGGATCCACGGCTCGAATTGCGTTAGCTGCCTCGTCGTAGAACGGTGTCAGTTGCTGGCTCTCGAAGAACGGGCTCCCCAAGAGTGTCGATAGCAATCCGGAGCCCGGTGACGGCTCGTTCACGATGTCGTAATTGACCATGTTGTCGCCTTTGAGGTAGTTGGCGACGTACTCCAGCATTTGTGAGTAGTCGTTCTCGAGTCCGGCGCCGTTGGGTGCATCGGCGTTTGTAAAGAACGAATCCCAGCCCTCATTGGTCCGGGTATCGAAGAAGACGTTGAGCGGGAATGGAAGTGAGGTGCCTGAGGTCCCGGTAACTCCGACGTCGGCCCAGCTCGGCTCGGTAGCGGCGCCGCTACCGTTGGTGCCGTAGGCATCGAAAGTGACGGTGGTCGAAATGTCGTGGCTGGCCAGGGTCTGCACAGTCTGCTGGACGGTGTCGAGGTAGGAGTTGTCGAACACACCTGGCTCGGGTTCGATTTGTGCCCAGTCGACGAATATTCGCGCGGAGTTGAATCCATTTTCCTGCAGGAAGGCTGCATCCTGGTCACTGATCGGGTCGCCTGCCTCAATGGTATTGAAGTTGAGCCCGTGGTCGATGACGACCTGTCCGTCAGTGTTGGTGATCCAGCCGTTAGTGGTGGTCAAGGCTGACTCGCCACTTGACCCGCCGGTCAGCGTGCCAAAGTCGCCGTTCAGTCCGTGGTTGCCCAGCGAGCCGCCGTCGCCGCCGGCCCCGCCGAGCGCGGGCAGAATGCTGGCGTCCGCACCTGCTTGGCTGTCGCCGCCGTTGCCGCCGGTGCCGCCGTCGCCCAGCGGCGACACCGCATTTCCACCGTCACCGCCCGCGCCACCGGCCAGGACGGCGCTGCCGTCGCCACCGTTTCCGCCGGCGCCGCCGTCACCGAGGATGGTGCCGCCGGCTCCGCCGGCTCCACCGGCACCACCGGTCCCGTCGGCACCGGCGCCGCCCTCGCCGCCGTCGCCGAACAGACCCGCCGATCCACCATCACCGCCGACACCGGCCGCATCGGTGGCGCCGTTGCCGCCATCACCGAATAGCACACCGCCGGCACCGCCGGTCGCCTCGGCCAGCGTCCCGCCACCTACACCGTCGGCGCCGTTGCCGATGAACAGGCCACTGCCGCCGAAGTCGGTCCACAGCGTGTTCAGGTTGTCGTCGAAGTTGATGCCGGCCGCGCTGGTAATCCACTCCTGCTCCAGGGTGTGCAGCAGCGAGTCGAACGACGCCGCGCCCGCCGCTGCGGCCGAATCCGCGGTGCTCGCACCGGCACTGCCGCCGGCCATATCAATCGCGGCGGCGCTCACAGCACCGGTGTCCAGGCCCCCGGTTCCCAGATCCACTACCGACAGACCGGCGGCGGGATCCATCGCGGCGAACGCGTCAGTCGCGCTCGTCAGAGCCGAGCTGATCGCATTGACGATCGGGTCGATCACCACATCCTCGATGTCGGCGTGGGCCGACGGCGCGGCGGCTAGAGGTAGCAGTGCGAACGACACGGCCGCGGTTGCCGCTGCGCCAAGGACTACTGCCCGGCGATCAGGCATGGGCTTGCGGCCCGTGACCACCCGAGAAGTCACTTTGCTGCTGCGTCGACGTGCCATAACCCGCACCTTCCTACTTCACTCACAACCGCCTACATTTATGTGGCCCCGATCACAAGATAGCGACCTATGCCCAAAATAGAAAGCTCATTTCCCAAAAAATCCTAAGGAATCTTGTTTTTCGAGAGGCAGATTGCCCGTCTCCCGACTTCGCGCGCGCCTCAATCCTTAATTAGACCGGTTAGGGTGCCCTTCACCTGCATTGACCGGTCTGCGCGCGGTCTAAGTATGCGCGCCGCCTGCCGCCATGTGAGGTGTTTGACAAAAGTATTTCCCACGCGGTAAGAACCTCAGCGCATATTCCGACCCGATGGAAACCTGAGAGTTGCGACAGACGGACGACGATCTCCTTGTGGTCACCGCCAGACATGGGTCGCCGGATCAAAGTACGGCCGACAAGACGTCCGCGGCGGGTGCGTTGTTAGCCATGGGCAAGACGCTGGCGTTTCGACCCCCGTAAGCCAGGGCCAGATGGGCTGGAAATGATCCTGAATCCGAAAGTCACTTCGCTGCCGAGCATCCTTCGCGCGCTCAGGACGGATCTGACCACTGTGGTGGCCAGGTTCAATCCCTCGTTTTCCACCGATGCCGCAACCGGCGCGGGCCGCCGGTCGGTGAGGACCTCACCGCGCTGATCCAGCAGCACATCTGCACCCGTCGAAAACCGACGCGCACAGCCTCGATCAGCAGCCCCACCGGCAAGCAGCTTGACATCGCACTCAGCGAAACTTGATTGACAACGGGGGCACGAGGATGCGAAAGCCGCGGCCTATAGCGGCCGCGCTGCCGCCAGTGGCGGGGATCTCGCGGTGTCAGTGGCAGCGCTCGTCTGCTGCGCTGCGGGCTTAGTCCCCGTCGATGCAGTGTTCGTTGGCTCGGGTCGCTTCCGATCGACGGGATGGCCGAAGCCGACAGTTCGGTCGACTCCGGCGGTGAACCAGTGCCACGCCGCGGTGGTCGCCCGCCGCAAATCAACCGCGAGCAAATCGTCGCCGCCGCACGCAGCGTCCCCCGTAAGGCACTGACGATGAAGGCCATCGCGGACGCGCTCGGCGTCACCCGCAAAGCACTTCACTACCACGTCGGCGACAGACAGGGCTTGCTCAATCTCGTTGTCGCCGATTTGTTCGAGTCGCAACTCGCCGGAGTCGAGCTGCCCGACGCTGACTGGCAAGCAGAGCTACGCGCCTTCGCACATGCATTCCGCGACGGCATCCTCCAGGTTGGGGTCGCAGCCACCTACGTACAACTGCACGGCATGGCCGGCTTGAGCGCCCTCACGTTGACCGAACGGATCGTGACGTGTCTGTGCACCGCAGGATTCGACGAAACCCTTGCTCGCCGTAGCCTTTCTGCCATCACCAACGTCGCGACCGTGCACGCGCACATCGACGTACTCAAGGCACAACACGGCACCTACCCCCAGCAAGCCGAACTCACGAACGTCCTAATTGACTCACCCAGCGGCCAATTCACCGGCTTGCGGCGCATTCTGGCCCAAGTTCAAGCCGAAGGCCCCGACGACCAATTCGAGTTCGAACTCGACTTGACCATCTCAGGTCTTGAGGCGCTGCTATCCAAGAGCATTCGCCACGACGGTAACCCGCAAAGCTAACGGCTACGGGACAGAACAGTCCCATGGCGCCGTTTCGCCACGCAGCCGACCGAACCGGCAACACCGACGACGTCTAAGCCGTCAGCATGAACGCCATGGGGTGCTGGTCATCCGGAGTTTGAAGTGGATCGGTCCGGATTGCAACGAGTGAACATGATGAACGTCTGCGGATGGTCAAGCGTTCCCGCACGCGCCCTATGCTGAGACAGCCTCATTTCGGCCTGCACAAGAACACCGATCACTACTGCGAGTTGTTGACGAGGCGTGCACCGGGTTGGATCAACGCCGCCCTCGTCGATGATTGGTGTGGTCGCGAGTGGTCAATCACGTTGATGCCATTAACGCGGCTAGCGTATCCGCAGGTCCTCTCGCGGCGCTTACGGTTTGGTTCATTGTCTGTCGCGGTGGGGGGCAAGTCCGTCTTAGCCTTTCGGGACACCCGGCGAGCACTGCGGCCGCCTGGCTTCTCGAGGACCTCGCGGTCGCGGTCATCGTTGATGCCGTAGGCGTCGGCCATCTCGGCGCCGATGAGCGTGCGGCCGGTGACTTCCATGAGGTGGAGGTCGTTGTAGAGGGCCCAGATGACGTGGCCGGTCAGCTCGGGGGTCTCAGCCGTATCCAGCACGTGACCACGCTTTTCGGGATTGCTGGCGACGATCTTTTTGAGGCGTTCGGTCAATAATGCGCCCATCCAGATCGACACCGTGGCGATGCCGAAATCCTTGAAGTCGACCGCCATGTCGGCGGCCATCTTTTCCAGGCCCGCCTTGTGCACGCCGTATGCCGGACCGAATGTGTAGTGGACGGCGCCTGATGCTGACGTGAAGACGACGAGTCCTTTGCGTTGGGGGAGCATGAGGGGCGCGGCGTAGACGGTGGCCACGTAGCCGCTGCGCAGGCGGACGTCGAGGGTGTCGATGACGTTGATGGGTTCTTCCCAGAATTTCGTGGGTCCCATCATTTCGTCGCGGATGATGGCGGCGTTGTTGACCAGGATGTCGAGGCGGCCTTGTTCGTGGTGGATCTGGTCGAATAGCGCCTTGGTCTGTTTGTCGTCGGAATGGTCGACGCGCACGGCAATCCCGTTGCCGCCAGCGGAGGTAACCAGTGCGGCGGTCTGGTGGATGGTGCCGGTGAGTGAGGATTGGCCGGTGCGTTCGGTGCGACCGGTGACGTAAACGGTGCAGCCGTGGCCGCCGAGGGCATGGGCGATGCCCAGCCCGGCTCCGCGGCTGGCCCCGGTAACGACGGCGACCGGCCTACGCCTTGACATGGCTTCCCTTTCTGCGTAGTGGGGTCATGATTGTGCTTGCGGTAAGGGGTATTTCAGGATTTGAGGTGCCCGGCATCGGGCAGCGCCCACCCTAGTGTTTGGCGGTCGTGACGCCGCTGGTGAGTCCGCCGTCGAGGACGAACTCGGCTCCGGTGGCATAGCTGGACTGATCGCTGGCCAGGAAGACGACGAAATGGGTGATCTCGCTTGGGTCGGCTCCGCGGCCGAGCGGGATGACATCGGCGAACGCGTCCGGAATGCCCTGGGTCATGGGTGTGCGCACCCATCCGGGATGAATGGAGTTGACCCGAATGTTGTGGGGGGCCAACTCGATCGCCGCGGATTTGGTGATCCCGTGCACGGCGAACTTCGAGGCCACGTACCCGTGCAGTCGGACGCTGCCGCTGATGCCTTCGACTGAGGAGATGTTGATAATCGACCCGCCGCCGGCGGCCTTCATCGGTGTGACCGCGGCCTGCATCCCCAGGAAAGTGCCGGTCAGATTGACGTCGATGACCCGGCGCCAGTCCTCGATCTTGTAATGCTCCGAGGTTTCACCTGCCACCATCGTGCACCTGGCGGCGGTCATCCCGCCCGCGATCTACCGCCACGCCAAAGTCGGCCGCAAGGTGAACGTGGAGGCCACCGCCACGCTGGTGCGTGCCGCCGAATCCCAGCCGACTAAACCACGCTTCGTATTGGCGTCGAGCAACGCCGTCCACGGTGCCCGCAACCCCTACCGGGTGACCGATCTGCTTCGCGCCGACTCCCCACTACATCCGTCGGATCTATACGGCGGCCACAAGGTCGAGGCAGAACGGCGCGTGCGCTGTTCGGCTCTGGACTGGGCGGTGCTGCGGCTAGGTGGTGTGTTAAGTGCCGATCTCGGGGCAACGACGCTTGATTTGGACGGGTTGATGTTCGGTGCTGCACTGCCGACGGACGGCCGGATGCACGCCATCGATGTCCGCGACGTCGCGTCAGCGTTCGCTGCGGCGACCACCGCAGACGTCGTCGGGGAGGTCCTGATGATCGGCGGCGACGAGTCATATCATCTGAGGCAAGGAGAAGCCGGCTCGGCGCTCGCCGCTGCCTCCGGGCTTGCCGGCACCCTGCCCGCGGGCCGACCCGGCGATCCGAATAGTGACGCCGACTGGTTTGTCACCGATTGGATGGATACCGCACGCGCGCAGCAAGCCTTATCGTTTCAGCGGCATTCCTGGCCGGATTTGCTTGCCGAGCTGCGCACGAATGTGGGCTGGCAGCGTTACCTGGCGCGGCTAGTTTCCCCGGCGGCGCGGCAATTTCTGAAACGTTATGCGCCATACCGCAATTGGCCGGGGCAGTACTCCGACCCTTGGTCGGTGATCCGCGGCCGATGGGGCGAACCCGGCCCAGATTCTGAAGTGTCGTAAGACATCCGAGATGGTCGCCACGCCGACCGCATCTACCCAGTCACCGGACTGGCCGGTTCGCATGCGCTTAACATCGTCTGATGGCTGAAGCCAGCGAGGCGTTTGGCACAAAGCGCGACGAGTCGTCGCGCCGTGGTCGCGGCCGCCCGTCTCAAATCAGCCGCGAGCAGATCGTTGCCGCAGCGCGAAGTGTGCCGCGCGATAAGTTAACGATGACAGCGATCGCGGACGCCTTGGGTGTGACCCGAAAGGCGCTGCACTACCACGTCGGCGATAGAGAAGGCTTGCTGAATCTAGTCGTCGCTGACCTCTTCGAGTCAAATTTCCCCATCGTTGATTTACCCAATGCCGATTGGCGAGCGGTGCTACGAGCGTATGCGGATGCGTTCCGCGATGGTGTACGGCAAGTGGGCGTCGCTGCCACGTACGTCCAATTGCACGGGATGGCCGGGATGACCGCTATGAGGCTGTCGGAGCGCGTTATTCAGTCCCTGTTCGACGCGGGGTTCAACGAAACTCTCGCTCGCCAAGGGTTAACGCTGATCTCCAACGTCGCGATGATGCACGCGCAGATCGATCTCCTCAAGGCAAAGCATGGCATCTACCCTCAGGAGGCCGAGCTCACCGATGTCCTCTCGCAGGCGTCGTCAGACCAGTTCCCCGGGCTCCGCCGAATTCTCGCTTCCGTACAGCATGAAGCTCCCGACGACCAGTATGAGTTTGAAATCGACCTAGTCATAGCGGGCCTAGAACGATCGTTAACGTCCAAAGACGCATGACGGGTGCACTCTAAGCGACGGCTCACGTGAAGGTCCTGGTCGCCGACTTGTGTCTTGACGAACTGCTAAAAGCAAGGCTTGCGCACCCTCAGAGAGGCGTGGGACGGGATAGTCCAACGGACCTCGTCACCACGGGATTGATCCTGCCGACGGTGTCACGACGATGTCACATTGAGGCCGACGACAACGGACAAGTCCAGACCCGTGTGGACACTTCTTCCAGATCAGCCGACGCGGCGGATAGAGTGAGTCGACGGTAGACACCCCGAATCGACTTCAACGCTCGCGCCCGCAGCGGCCAGACCTATCGCGAGCTATTCCAAGTCGCCACCGCCCAGGGCGTCAATCCGTCCAGCTGGGGAGCCGGCGACGTCCACGCTGATGCGTCACGCAGACGGCATCGGGTTGTGGGTGTCGCGACGGTTGGCGAGGGGTCTCCTATAGGACGGGTCGGTGCGGTTCCGTGCTGAAATGCCGTTGCCTCCGATGTCGGGCACGTCGGAGTAGGGTATCGGCATGGTCGGTAGGATTCCGGACCATTCGATCGCGTTGGTGCGCACTGCAATCCGCCAATGACCGTCACGACGTTCGAGGCGGTCAAAATAGCGGCCTCCTGCGATCCAGTTGGATCCGTCGCGGTTGCGGGCAGCGAATAGGTAGTACGTTTCGGAATGTGCGATGTCGTTGTCGATGTCGCAGGTGTTGTTGAGCAAATTGTGTTGGGTGGCGGTCTGGTCTCGCTCGTGCATGTCGTGTGCCCACTGGTACAGGTCGGCTGGGCCGCCGACGAAGTCGCCGGCGGCGATTTCGGCGTCGGGGTGGAAGGCCGAGAGGAACAGGTCACGGTCGAAGCGGTCCATGCCGCGGCAGAACCGGGTCAGGCAGTCGGTGATGTCCTGACGAGTTAGCAGGCGTTCGAATCGGGCGAGTTGGTCAGCGTCCATGGCCTGCTCCCGTGATTGGTTGCCAGATCGGGGATCCCCGTTCGGCGCGCAGTGAGGGGATGGTTTTGCCGTCGATGTCGGTGATTCCGTAGCGCTGTGCGAGTTCGGCGGTGATGAAGGTGCCTCCGGAGAGGTTCATCAGATCGGGGTCGGTGGCCATCGCCGTGATGACCCGGCCGGGGAACTCCGGAGAACAGCTCACCGCCAGGCGGGTGACGATCGATTTCGTCATCTCGGGGCGGGCACTCAAGTTGCGTTGCGCCCGTTCGGTCATCGTCAGTCCTTGCCACAGTGATACCGAGGCGACGTTGTGGGGTTGTAGCTCGATGGCCATGTCACGGGCCATCCGGTCGACGGCGGTCTTGCACAGTCCGAAGACGACTCCGTAGGTGTAGGTGACGCCGACGTAGCCCGACGTGGCGACAATCAGTCCAGTCCTCTGGGGCACCATGATCTGGGCGGCGAGGCGGGCGGCGGTGAAATTGGAACGCACGCCGACGTCGACCATCTCCCAGTTGGATAGGGGTTTCTCCCAGAACGGTTTCGGGTCAGTGAGGTCATCGGACAGAGCGAACGCATTGTTGACCAGGATGTCAAGCCGGCCCTGCTCGACTCTGATGCGGTCGAACAGGGCGGTCACCTGGTCGTCGTCGGCGTGATCGACCCGCACGGCGATCCCGACGCCGCCGCGTCGGGTGACCTCTGTGGCTGTTTCGCTGACGGTGCCCGGCAGTTCGTGTTCACCGACTGCGGCGGTGCGGCCGGTGACGTACACGGTGGCACCGCAGCCGCCGAGGGCCACCGCGATGCCTTTGCCGATGCCGCGGCTGGCTCCGGTGACGACGGCGACTTTGCCTGTCAGCGCGGTCATTCGGTGGTGTCCGGCGTTACGGGACTGAAGGAGTCGTCAAAGAATCGCTCGCTGTAATCATCGGTTGCGCGTCCCGCGTAGCGGGTGGTATCCAACGGTATGCCCATGAGTCCGGTCGTCCAGTCGACGGATACGCCGAGATCCTGAACCCAGTCGTAGACCATGGTGCGTTGCGAGATCCGCCAGTCGTTGGAGATGTTGTCCATCCAGTCCAGGTAGCGGCCGCCGATGACGGTATCGCGCTGCTCGCTTTCGGCGGCCACCCGGTGGTAGGCAAGCACGTGGGTCTCGACCAACGCGGTGTCAGTGTAGAGGTCGATGACGCTTTGCCCCAGCACATGTTGTGTGACCGGGATGTCGGGTGAGCCGGGGACTACCCAGGTCAAGTACTCGTCCAACGTTCCGGTGAAGACGCCGTAATCGACGACGGCTTGCGGCCAGTACGACCTCACGATGAGTTCGGTGTTGCGGCGGTCCTCGCCGCGGGCCAACCGTGCTAGGCAGGTTCGGATCTTGTCGCGGTCCAGCAGTTCTGCGAGTTCGTGGCTCGAATTGCTCATGGTCAGGCGAACGGCTCTTCGCCCGCGAGTTTGGTTCGGGTGAGCAGCCGGCCGGAGTCGGGTTTGTAAGGCATGGCGCGGTGCATGGTGCCGGTGTTGTCCCAGATCACCAGGTCGCCTACCGACCACTGGTGGCGGTAGACGAATTGGGGCTGGGTCGCCCAATCTCGCAGGCGGACCAGCAGTTCGGCGCTTCTGCGGTAGTCCATGTCGACGACGTGTCGTGCGGTGCATCCGAGTACGAGTGATTTGCGGCCGTTTTGGTGTGTCCATACCAGTGGTAGTTCCTTGTCGCCGATGCGCATCATCTGCCGCAGCGTCTCGATCTCGGGTTCGGGCTCGTAATAGAGCAGCGTGTTCCACGCCGAGTGCATCACGCGAAGACCGGTCAGTTCGGCCTTCTCCTCTTCAGATAGGTCATCGTAGGCGGCGTAGGTATTGCAGAACTCGGTGTCGCCGCCGCCTCCGGCGGGCAAAACCCTGCTAGACAGCAACGAGGCCCGGATGGGTATGTCGTTCATGGTGCCGTCGATGTGCCGATACAGCGACCCCTTGAGATAGTCGGCCGAGCTGTTGAGTGTCGAATCCAGTGTGACGCTGTAGACGTTCTCCCCTGTGCGTTCGGGGGCGATTACTCCCAGGGTCTCGGTGAATGCGACCTGCTCGTCGTCGGTGAAGCCGACCTTCGGAAACACCAGCACCCCGCGCTCCTCGAGCAGGTCCCGCAGCGTTTGGGCGTGCTCCCCACTGAGCAGAATCTCTTTAGTTGTCAGGATTTCGGTGCCGATGCGCGGCTTGAGCTGCCGCGTGTTCAGTGTGGTGATGCTGGCCGTCATGATCTGAGTTCCATTCCTTCCATGTTCCCGGTGGCGCGCCACTGGGCGAGTAGTTCGCCGAAGGCATAGAAACCCGGTCCGTAGGGTTCGCCGAGATGCGAGCGGATGCCCTCGCCGCCACCGCCGCCTTCATTGTTGTAATAGCCCGGTGTGCAGGAGGTTTCGACTTCCGTGTTGGCCACCGCCGTCTCCGTGATAAGCCGGCACCCGTCGTCTTGCGCAGACTGACTGGGCTCGACGGCAGCAATAGCGCGCGCAAGTGCTTCGGAGACGATGTAGGCGATGTGTTCGCCCTGCTGCTCGTACATCGCGGTGTTGCTGGCGGCGACCCCACCCTGGGAGAACCCGGTGGAGAACAGGTTCGGAAAGCCGTGGCTCGACATGCCGTGCAAGGTCTTATAACCGTCGCGCCAATGGTCGAATAACGACACTCCCGTGCGCCCCTCGATGGTGTCGATGGCGTAGCGACGACTGATCTCGGTGGCGCCGCCCATCTCGATGATCCGGATGTCCTCGACGCCAGCACTCTTCAACGCGACGGCGGTGAGAAGCCCGGCGAATTCTCCTCCGAGGATCAGTACATCGGCCTCGACCAACAGCGGCTCGCGCTCCACGAACGGGCTGTGCGGATCGACTTCGGAGTAGGCGGCGAGATCGGCGGTGAGTTCTAGGTATTGCGTGGATCCGTCAGCCCGCAGCCGTTTGTCGCGCTCGGCGCGATATCTCTTCCGCAGCGCCGGGATGTCGATATCGGCGGAGATATCGGTGGGAAAGCAACCCGGAGTGGGCGATTGATTTCCTATCGAGGTCATCAGGTGGGGACCGCCGAAGTCCGTGCTCCGTGCTGGTAGGCGGCTATCTGCTCGCCGACGGCGTGATGGAGGTGTCGGATCATGATCTCCTGATCGCCGATCGGGAAGCGAGTCACTCGCCGAGATTCCAGCATGGTCTGGGTGGCTTCCAGGGTGTTGCAGTCCTGCAGCGCGAATTCCTTGAACGTCACTGTCGTCAGTTCCTGCCGTAACTTGTCTCGGATGGTCTTGGCAGGGGCGAAGTACAGCGAGCTCTCGAAGATGTGCCGGTTATGGGCCGTCGGCCAGTAGTTGTAGGTCAAATACCAGCCTGGTTCCCAGACGACGATCATGAAGTTCGGGAAGAAGAGGAACGAGTCCAGGCCCCACTGCTTGTGGCCGCCGGGGTTGAGTCCGGGGGGCAGATTCTGCAGGGCGGGAATGTCGGGTTTGTCCCATGCCCCGAAGTTGCCGCTGCGCAGTTCTCGTTCGATGGGTTTGACCATCATCGGGTCTTTCGGTGGCGCCATGCCGCCCCACGACGACTGCATGGCGTGTAATCCTTCGATGGCGTAGTGCAGTCCTTCATAGCCATAGCCGGCCAATTTGCGGGCCTCCTCGGCGGTGTACTGCTTCGAGTGCAGGACCGGTGCGTGGTAGAACTCGGTGAAGGCGTCGATGTAGAGCTTCCAGTTGGCGTTGACCTCCGCGCGATATGAATAGGCGTCGGTCATCTCCCCGAACGGATAACCGACAAGGCCTTTGCCGAGCGGACCGAGGAAGTCCATCAGCGAGGTCGTGTTGTCGGGGTTGAGGTTGACGAAGATAAATCCCTCCCACGTCTCAACCTGGACGGGCACTAATCCAAACTCTGCTTTGTCGAGGTCGAAGAACTCCGACTCCTGCTGCACGAAGGTCAGATCGCCTTCCAACGAGTAACGCCATGCGTGGTACTTGCAGGCGAACTGCCGGCACGTGCCCTTCGTTTCTAGCTCAGGATGCTCATCCCACACCAGCTTGTTGCCGCGGTGCCGGCAGATGTTATGGAAGGCGCGGACCTGCGAGTCGGCGCCGCGCACAAGGATCACCGATGTCCGCGCGGCCACGATCTCCTTGGTGAAGTAACTACCCTTTCTCGGCAACTGCTCAACCCGTCCGACGTTGAGCCAACTCCGTTCGAAGATCGCCCTTCGCTCGAGCTCATAGGACTCCGGCGTGATCGAGTCGTCGAATGAGATCGGCCCAATGCCGAGGTGGGGGTAGTGCTGGGTCCACGACCCCTCGGCGGGTTTGGGAAAGTGCGGCATAGCGGTCTCCGAAGTTCTGGCTATTCGAGCGCCGGGTGACCACCGGCGAGCAGTACTAGCTACTCGTAAAGTAATACCTTGTCGATCGTAAAGTAAAGTCTTAATGATCAAATAGAGCATGCTCTTTACGATCAGCAAGTTAGTATCTGCTGAAGTTGACCGGATCGGCCGAGGAGGCACGTTGAGCTTTGCGCCAGTTGATGACACGGGCTGGCCGGTGGCGACGCGAAGCCGGATGCTGGCTGCCGCGATGAAACTATTCAGCCAGTACAGCTTCGCCGGCACGTCGCTGCAGATGATCGCCGACGAGCTCAACCTCACCAAGGCCGCGATCTATTACCACTTCCAAACTCGCGAGAAGCTTCTGCTCGCTCTGATGCAGCCGATGCTCCGTGAGATCGGCAATGTGGTGGAAACCGCGGAGCGCCAGCGCGGCACGCGCGCGCGGGCGGCGGCAATGCTCAGCGGCTATGCCGACATCGTCGCCAGGAATCGGTCATTGGCCGCGGTCACCGTCTTCGACCCCAGCGTGCGCAGTGTGCTCAGAAGTCAACCCGAGTGGGCCCCGGTGATCGACCGCCAACTTGCATTGCTGGCGGGCGTGGGCTCGGCGATCTCGGGCGGGATCAACGCCGCGGTTGTCATGACTGGTCTTGCAGGTGCAGCCTCGGCCGCGGACCCCCAGCTCGCTGACGATGCGCTGCGAACAGAACTCGTCGAGATCGGCCGCCGGATTTTGGGATTGCCCGCACTAAAGCACTGACAGCACAAGACCGTTCATTTGGAGTCATCACATGTCACCCGCAAGCAACCCGCGCGCCGCCATCGTGACAGGTGGAGCCTCAGGCATCGGTGCCGCGATCGCGCAGCGACTCGCCTCTGATGGCCACCGCGTCGCCACCCTGGACATCAAACCTGCCGAGGGCGGTGCGCTCTACGAAGTCGACGTAACCGACCGCACCCAGATCGACACGGCGCTCGCCGACATCCACTCAAAGTTCGGGACGGTCACCATCCTGGTCAACGCCGCAGGCGCAGAAGGGTTCTCCCGATTCCTCGACATCTCCTTCACCGAATGGCAGCACGTCATCGATGTTTCCCTCAACGGCGTCTTTCACACCATTCAGGCAGTGCTGCCCGACATGCTGGAGGCAGGTGGGGGGCGCATCCTCAACATCTCGTCGTCCAGCACTCACTCGGGCACACCGATGAAATCGCACTATGTAGCGGCCAAGTCTGCGGTCAATGGGCTGACCAAATCTCTGGCACTCGAGTACGGCCCTAAGGGCGTCACCGTCAACGCCGTGGCCCCCGGCTTTGTCGACACCCCGATGTTGCGCAATGCCCAGCACCGTGGCGACTTCGGCAATCACACCTTGGAGGACATCGTCGCAGCGACCGCCGTGCGGCGTATTGGGAGGCCCGAAGACATTGCGGCCACCTGTGCATTCCTCGTCTCCGAGGACGCCGGCTACATCACCGGACAGGTCATCGGCGTCAATGGCGGTCGGAACACGTGAAGTCGGCGGGCATACCGCCGCGATTGATGGGACGTCGTCAAAACGGCTGAGAAGTTCGCGACGCGGGCACCGAGATGCCCCGACAATCGGCCGCGATTCAAGCGACGGGATAGCCAGCGCACACCATCCGTCATCTCCCGAGCGAGAACCATCTCCGCGACGTCGGAGAGCGAGTACGTGTGATCTCGAGCGCGTCGTCGTCCATAACTCATAGTCTGACTTGCGTCTGCGCTTTGTAAGGGTTCGCAATAAAATCCATTGGCTGTGACCGGGGCCCAGCCCGGATTACCACGTCAGTCCGGAGTCAGCCGCGGCAAAATCTTGACGAAATTTGCGCGAAGCGCTGCGGCCACGGCACTCCGACTCAGTCAACGGACCTAACCGCGGTTGGGGCCGGCCACCACAGATCGAGAATAGGCGGCCGTCCCGCTCTGAAAATGATGAATAATAGTAATTATCCACGAAAATTGCTTAGCCACAGCATGTCTGAGGGAAGCTAGACGCGGAAGATTCGTGAGAGTTGTCGTAATTGCCCAGAGTCAGCGCGGAACGCGAGAACCTAAGCCGGATCATCGCCTATCGTGCCCAGTGCTGCCGGCGGCGGAAATCTGATCCCGATTGTGACCTGACGTTCCGCTTGTCCACTGGTTAGCGGCGGTGACTTTCACTGGTGACGGTTCATGCCAAGCCAGCATTTGCTTCAGGGTGCTGAAATTTTGACCGGTAGTCGGGTCAGGGGCGATGTCGGGGATGAACGTCGTGGCACCCGCCTCACGGTAGGCGTCGCGCTGTCGGCGCCGAATCGGTGCACCGAGCGTTCTAGCGGAGTTACAGCGGCGCCACCTGGTCACTGGAGCATGACGGCAGTGTTGATGCCATCAACACCACTCGCGTATCCCCAGGTCATTTGGCGTCGTTTCGCGTGCTTTCACGAAGCGAATCCAGACATCTTCGCAGGTCAGACCAATTTACGTGCCAGATTCGATTCCCGGCAGCTCCACTAATAACGGCCGCACGGCAAGATAGCCACACGTAAGTCGACGACGAGTGGTTAACGGCCGCGGCCCCTCCCCGTGCGTGCACGCACGTTTCCCCTCCCCTATAAAGGGGAGGGGAAAACGTGCACGTGAGGTGCGTTCCAACCGTGCACCGCACCGTGCACCACTTGGCCTGGCATTTCACGGTTTTGCGTGCATCCTTTGCACCCGCCGTGCACCCTTCGTGACCGGAAAGTGACTGTGTACTCACTGACCTGGGGGTTTGTCACTTTTCGTGCACCCCCGTGCATCCTCATTGCGTACCCTGCGCGGCAAGGAAATAGGCGCTCAGTCCGTCGCGCTCCACAACCGTCAACACCCCATCGGCTTGGAGCTTGACCAGCTTCCGGCGCGCCTTCTCCTTCTGTGCCCTGCTCGGCTGGTTGGCCTCAAACAGCGCCACGGCCGCATCCCTGGCCGTCAGCCCGTCAACACCCTTGGCCTTCACCAAGTCCACAAGGCTGATTTCGACCTCCACCCTTAGCTCACCGGCAACCGAGTCGTGAAGAAGTTGCCACGGGCCAACCTCATTCACCGGCGCCTTCACATGCCGGAATCCAACAATCGGGTCACCAGGTTCTCCGGTCAGCAGAACCACCGAGCCACAACCGCTCGTTAGCCAGGCGGACCCGTAAATGTCGTTGATGTCCTTGACCGGAGCGCCATTCGGCCCCCGTTTGACGGCATGGTGGGAATCGCACAGCTCGCGTCCGTCTGCGATCACGTACTGCCGCGCCCGGTTGTACGCTGCACCAACCTCATCCGAGGACAGACCTAGCGCAGCGTCCTTCACGGAATCCACGAACACCACCTGTGCATCCAGGTCGCGCGCCATCGTCAGTAGCAGCTCCGGGCGCTTAGCGATGTCAGCTGGTGGTGGACCAGGCCGGAAAATCAATCGCTCCTCCAACAATGGCCGGTCCTCTAGCCGGAACTGTCGTGCCAGTGAACGCGCGATCTGGCGCGGTCGGTCCATGGCCAGGTACAAAATCCGCCCGTCAATCGGGGGGACTGGTAGCCCGAGAACTTCCCCGTCACACACTCCAAGCAGCGCGCGGACTAGTTGCCCCATCAGCGTGGTTTTGCCAAGCCCCTGTTGGCCGGCAATCATCAGCGATTCCCCTTCAGGCCAAAGAACATCGGTGTCCTTGCCCCACACAGCTGGAGTGCCCTGTGGCTGGTCGAAGATGAATGACCCGCCGTCAACCACATCCCACGTAGCCCGTGGATCGGCTGGGCGCTCCTGGCCCGCGCTGGACTGCTGTTCTTCCGGGTCCGGTGGAGGCTCGTCGACTGGTTCGTTGCCCCACGTGTCAAACCCGTTGGGCGGCACGGCGCGCAGCTGGCCAATGCCGTCGTACCCGTTGCGCTTGTAACCGTCGCGCTTGGTAACGGCGGCTTTCGGCGCGTACTTGCCCGATTCGGCGGTCACTTTGCCGTGTGCCGCCAGGTCGTCGGCGCGGTCCACTATGCCGCCTCCCCACCGCACACGTCGTGCAGGAGCTTGGCGAGCACCTGGTCCGCGCCTCCGCGCCGCCACAGCGCCCGCCTGACGGACAGCGGCAACAGCGGTGTGTGGCCCGCGCGCAACAGGTGTACGGCGGCGTCGCGCCAGTGATCCACCTGGCACTCGGTCAGCGGCGGGTCCGTGCACCGGCACGGCCACGGGTCCCTGCAGCCGCAGCCCCGCGGCACCATTCGCCGGCAAGCCACCCGCCGACGCAGCAGCGCGTCCACGCACTGTCGGCGAATGGTGTTATAAGCTGGTTCTGCTTGGATTTGGTGAGCTGTGTGGTGAGGCCTGGCATCGTGGGGATTGCCGGGCCTTTCCGTTTCCGGCGGCCCCATGTTCGCGACGTTCATGCGTTCACCACCTGGTACACGCGCCAGCAGCTACGGCACAGGCCGCGCTCCACGGTCCTGGGTGATGTCAGTGGTCGCTGGCATTCCCGGCAGTGCCGTGGGGCCGCTGGCTTTGCGTGCCAATCTGTTTGGAGGTCCCTGCGGGGTCGCCCGCGCCTGGTTCGGGTCACGACGCACCTGCCTTGCCCCGGACAGGCTTAAGCAACTCGGCCAGTTTCGCTCTTTGCTCAGAGGTCAGCGTTTTTGAATTGGCCAGGGTCTTGGCGATGTAGGCGTCAATGCGCGCGTCGGTGGTCATGCTGCCCCGCCAGACGATTGCATGGCAGCGTCGATCTCACCGACCCGGAGGCGCACAATTCGACGACCGAGCCGGTACGCGCGCAGGCGCTTGTCGGCGATCATCTGTCTTACGGTGCGTTCGGTAACGCCGAGGTACTCGGCAGTTTCCAGGATTGTGATGTATTGATGGCGTAGTGGATCGGGCACGAAAACCTCTCAGGGCATGCGGAAAGACGCTGCCCTCCGCGGAGAGGATGCCGTCACGACAACGCGGCCATGACGTAGAACATATTAATAGGCGGAATGCGGTTCTTAGGGGAACCAACACGGCAAGTCGCGGAACGTCATCCCCACGCGCGTTCGATCAGTTCCCTTACCGAGATTTCGTACTCACCGTCCTCGGCCAAGCGGTCGAACACCCCGTCAAGGCGGTCAGCCGAGCGCAGGTCGATCTTCCGCCGTTCATCGAATTTACAACGGCCGCAAGGGAACCGATACTGGTAGTGCACGTGAGGAATTCCGGCGTCTCGTAACCGGGAGTTTTGCGGGCGGCTCCTTTTCTGGTGGACCTGATGCTCGCGGGTAAGCCTGACGCGCCCGCTGGCGTCGATCCACTGACGTGCCGGGACCCAATCACGCCCCGCTGGTAAGTCATCGCCGAAAAGGCGCACGTACGAGATGACGACATACCGCTCGTGCCGCGCGTCGGCGGGGCCGTCGCAGTACACAGTGATGGTGTAGTCCCCGTCCCACGTCATCGCCAATTCACCCGCACCCGTTCCGGATTGAACACACGCCCACTCTTGCCGACAGGCACCACAGTCACAGTCATGAGCACTTCCACCACAGCGCGGAAGCGGTCCGCGGACAGCGCGCGCACCGCGTCCACCGCCTCCGCGGTGCCCAACGGCAAGTCCCGGAACACCCGCACACGTTCCTGATCCTGTTGGCGGCGTTCAAGTTTCGCGATCTTCTCCCCAATGATGTCGCTGCTGATCTTCACCTGTCGCGCCGTCATCAGGCCCTCAGCACGCTCCACCGCCAAAGCGTCCAACTCCCCATACAGGACATTGATTTCACCGCGAATGGCCTCGGCCTGTTCCTGGTCCTGGATCTCAGCCTTCAACAGGTCCACCGCATCAGCCATCGCCAGCCGCCCGCCAACGATGTCCAACAGCAGTGGTTCTACGTAGTCGGCGCGGACGTTAATTCCGTGGCAGCCCTTGCAGATATAGGTGAGCCGCTTCGCGGTCTTCCCGACGTACGCACCCGAGAGGTAGCCGCCGCACTTGCCGCAGCCCAGCACACCGGTCAGCAGGTGCTTGCGTACGCTCTTGCGGCCCGGAGCGCGACCGGGCGCGTCCAGCACCGCCTGCGCCGCCCAGAACGTGCCTTCGTCCACCAACGCGGGCCAATTACCTAGGCCCACAACGTCATCGCGGGTGACCCGGCCGAATCGAACCCCGTAGGTCCGCAGACCGGCGTTACGAGGCTTGCGAAGGAACTTAGACACCACGGTCGGCGTCCACGGTTTATCGTTGACGGTGAACGCGCCGGCCTCATTGAACAACCGGCACACGTCGCCGAGGCTGGCCCCGGCCAGCACCGCCGCGTAGGCCTGTTTCACCAGCGGCGCGGTTACCGGGTCCGGCTGGCGGGTGCCACCGAGATACCCGAACGCCCGCGTCCAGTTCGGCACCCCACGCTCGGCCAGCTGGCGGGTCGCACGCAGCTGGCGGGCCCTGCGGTGCTCACTCTCATGGGCGGCCACGCTGCCTTTCAGTCGCGCCACCAGACGGCCCTGCGCCGTGGACAGGTCCACATCACCGGACACGGTGGCCAGCGCCAGGTGCTTCTCGTCGGCCAGCGCCATGAAGCTCTCCAGCTCGATCGGGCGGCGATGCAGCCGGTCCAGATCCCAAGCCACCACCGCGCCGATAGCGCCGTCGCGGATGTCGGCCAGCATCTTCTCGTATGCCGGCCTGGGCTTGCCGCTGGTGGCCGACATGTCGTTGTCGACGTACTCGACCGGGGTCCATCCCTTGTCGGCGCAGAGCTTCTCGCAGTCTTGACGCTGGCGGGTCACCCCGAACTGTTCACCCTTCGGGTCGCTGCTGATGCGGAGGTAGACGGCGGCGGTCGTCACCGGAGTCTTCACCGCTGGCCTCCGCGGTTAAGCCAACGCTGTCCGCTGAGCCGGTCGAGGTCGTCATCGCTCATCAGCGTCACGACGGCATGCTCATTGATCAGCGCCGCCGGTACGCACCATTCGCGGTAAGGCTTCTCATCTTCGATCAACTCGAAGTCATCGAGGTCAACATTGTCGGGGAATTCGACGCGGAGAACCTGGTCGCTCTTTGCCACTTCGTTGATGTCCATTGGCGAATCGCCGAGAAATACGCCGGTCAGTTCGAAGGTGGCCAGTAAGTATGAGCCGGTGGCGTCTCGGAATCCGTTGCGGAGGATCGCGTCGGCTGCGTCGGTGGTGTGGTAGCAGATCGTGGTCATGGCTAGAGGGTACTCCAGCGGTTCGCGGTTGGCCATAGTCCAGATGTGCTGGGGGAATCCATTCAGTTTGACCCCGTTGGTTTTTCCTTGTGGTCCAGCCTTTTTCGGCGAGTTTGTGGTTGGGGCCGCAGGCCAGTGTGAGGTCATCGACGTCGGTGGTGTGGCAGGTGACGTAGGGGGTGAGGTGGTGGACTTCGCAGTGATAGCCGGGCACATTACAGTTGGGGAAGGAACATCCACGGTCTTTGGCGTACAACACTATTCGTTGTGCAGGCGAAGCCAGCCGTTTGGTGTGGTAGAGCGCCAGGGCTTTGCCCTTGTCGAAGATTGCCAAATAGTGGTGCGCGTGGCCGGCCAGCCGGATGACATCAGACATGGGGAGCAGTGTGCCGCCGCCGGTGAGCCCTCTGCCAGCGCCGGCTTCCAGTTCACGCAACGTGGTGGTGACGATGATGGACGCGGGTAAGCCGTTGTGTTGGCCTAAATAACCGGAGGCCAGCACAGCGCGCCCCGCAGCAGTCAGCGCGTCGTGATTGCGCTGGGCGCAGCTGCGGGTGTCGTGGTCAATCGCGTCTTGCGACGCTTGACCGTTCACACACGGGATCGTGTCATGCGGAATGCACATGCCCGGGGCGGCAAGCTTTGCGAAGACGGCGTCGATGGTGGCCCTAGCCTCTGGTGTCAGATATCCCGTGATAGGACTCATGCCGTCGGATCCCTGGTTGCCGATCGTGATACCCCGTCGGCGCGCCCGGTCGTCGTCGGTGAAATCGCCGTCTGGGTTGAGGCAGTCGGTGAGTTTGTCAGCTAGCTTGCTCAACTCATCAGGGCGATGCTCGCCGGCGAGGCAGGCCAGTTGAGCTTCAGCTTTTTCGCGGGTTTCCACGTCGACGAACTCGGGCAGCCGTCGGTAAAAGCTGCGGATCACCGCCACATGGCCAGCTCCGATGCGACCGGTTCGCTGTGCCTCGGCGGTCGCGGGTAGCAGCGGTGGCAGTGGTTCGCCGGTGATCGCTTTGCGTTGGCCCAGGTCGGCAGCCTCACCGATGCGCCGCGACGCATCGGCGCGGGAGATGCTCAGCCGGTTGGCTAGTGCCGACGACAGCCTGCCGCCCAATTCGGTGTCGTCGGCCTGCTCGCCGACCTGGTTGATCAACGGATGCTCGACGGCAGGCAGTTGACGCCTGAACATTTCGCAAGTCTGCAGGAGTGCCAACCGCTCTGGGGTGGTCAGCGCGTCGAAGGATAGGTCCAACGCTCGCTTGAAGGCGGCCTTGAGCGCGTCGAAGACCTCGACGACCTCTTCCCAGGTACTCGAACGCATGTTCGAATTCTAGCGCGGTGGGCCGACGCCGGTAGAAGTTATCCACAGGCTGAGCCGGGAGTGATTAGAAAGCGTCAATGATGGTGATGATGGTGGCCGGACGCGTCGTCGGCGTCGTCGGGGGAGCCGCCCATCATGCGCAGCATCGGGATTCCACCCGTCGTCGCGAACCGCACAACGAGCACAGCGGCCAGTGCGACGAACACGATGTTGAGCCAGGTGGTGTAGTTCCACGAAATCGCGGCGTGCATCACCGTTGCGCTGCGCTGCGATGGGATGAGACTTGCTGCGCCGAAGATCAATTCGACCAAGTAGCCGGCCGCGACCATCGCGGCATAGAACGTACCCAGCAGCGTCAGCATCATCGCGGTGCCGTAGTACTTCCGGTAGATGTTCAAGATCGGGATGATCAACAGGTCGGCGAAAATGAACGCGACGACGCCGCCGAAGCTGATGCCGCCATTCCACAGCACCGCGGCCAGCGGCACATTGCCGATCGAACAGACGAACGAGACGATCGCCACGAATGGACCCACGATCGGTCCCCACAGCGTCGATAAAATGGGATGATCGGCGAAAAAGAAGTGCTGCCAGAATGATTCAGGCACCCAAGCCGCAATGGCGCCCGCGATCAACAGCCCCAGAATCAGGTCGCGAAGGATCGCGCTCCATTCCATGACGAACACGTGCGAGACAGAGGTGAAGCCTTCTCGCGAGAGCAACCGCCGAAAAAACGAATCCTCACGTTGCACCGACATGTCCATGGCCGCATGGCCTTCCATCGACCCGGCCAGCCCGCGATCGGCCTGTCGACGGGCCGCGTCGACCAGCCGCGAGCGCACGAAAAGCCGGAACAACACCGCCAGCACCACTATCATCAGTGGGCCGCCGACGAACTCCGCAGCAGTGAACTGCCAGCCCATGAGCAGCGCCAGGATGATGCCCAACTCGACCACCAGATTGGTGGAGCCGATCTCGAAGGCCATCGCGGCGGTGAAGTTGGCGCCCTTGCGGAACAGCGACCGGGCCAGGGCCACCGCAGCGTACGAGCACGACGAGGACGCGGCGCCCAGTCCGGCCGCGAGGGCCAGGGTGCGGGGCCGGTCGTCGCCCAGCAGGGCCACGACGGTCGATCGGCGCACGACGGCTTGCACGACCGCGGATAGGGCAAAACCCAGGATCAGCGCCCACAGGATCTCCCACGTCATCGAGCCGGCCAGCGCCAACGCGTGTCCAACCGCCCTCGCTGCTTCGTTTATCACCAGACCTCCACTTCCGCTTCACGCCCACTCTGCGCCGTCCATGATTGCCGAAAATCTGGCCGACCCGACATAATGGCGCCAAGTGTGCAGGTGAGCTGGCGCAGTTTCGGTCGCTTAAAGTCCGACACACCGGGTCGGCAACCCAGTCACAGACGTAACACCAGGCACACTGGTAACAACAAACGATGCCGGGAGGGTGTTGCCGTGTACCGAGTATTTGAGGCGCTCGACGAGCTAGGCGCCATTGTCGAAGAAGCTCGTGGTGTGCCGATGACCGCGGGCTGCGTGGTGCCCCGCGGTGATGTGCTCGAACTCATCGATGACATCAAGGACGCGATCCCGGGTGAGCTGGACGACGCCCAGGACGTGCTCGACGCCCGCGACTCGCTGCTGCACGAGGCCAAGGCGCATGCGGACTCCGTGGTTTCCTCGGCGACCACAGAGTCCGAGTCGCTGCTCAACCACGCCCGCACCGAGGCGGATCGGATCTTGGCAGAGGCCAAGGCTCACGCCGATCGGATGGTGGGCGAGGCGCGCCAGCACAGCGAACAGACGGTTTCCGAAGCGCGTGAAGAAGCGGTCCGCATCGCGGCCGCGGCGAAACGCGAATACGAATCCACCACTGGCCGGGCCAAGTCGGAGTGCGACCGGCTCATCGAAAACGGCAACATCTCCTATGAGAAAGCCGTGCAAGAGGGCATCAAAGAACAACAGCGCCTGGTCTCCCAGACCGAGGTGGTGTCATCGGCCACGGCCGAGGCCTCCCGGCTCATCGACGCGGCGCATGCCGAAGCCGACCGGCTGCGCGGTGAATGCGACATCTACGTCGACAGCAAGCTGGCCGAGTTCGAGGAGCACCTCAACAGCACCCTGCGCTCGGTCAACCGTGGCCGCCATCAACTGCGGACGGCGGCGGGCGTGCACGACTACGCGCAGCGTTAGCCCGGCACCGGCGGCACGAGGCGGCTGATAGGCGCCCGTAGAATTGCGGCCATGTCCCGGCAGCACAGCCACACGCCGCAGCCGCATCCGGGATCGCCGTTAGCCGTCAACGTCGCGCGGCTGGGGCGACGCCCGGGATCGATGTTTCCCTTGCACGACGTCGTGCCCAGCCCGATGCGCATCGGGCTGGAAATGATCGGTATCCAGGCCGGCGCGCCCCTGCAGCTTGATCTGCGCGTCGAATCGGTGTCCGAAGGCGTGTTGGTGACCGGGACGCTGACCGCGCCCACCACCGGCGAATGCTCGCGCTGCCTGACACAGTTCGACGGACGCGTGGAAGTCGGCTTGACCGAGCTGTTTGCCTACCCGGACAGCATCACCGAGGCGACCACCGAGGAAGACGAAGTCGGCCGGGTTGTCGGCGACATCGTCGATCTGGAGCAGCCCATCATCGACGCGGTGGGGCTGGAACTACCGTTCTCGCCGGTATGCCGGGCGGACTGCCCGGGACTGTGCCCCCAGTGCGGCATCCCGCTGGACACCGCCGAGCCCGGTCATCACCACGAACTGATCGACCCGCGCTGGTCCAAGCTGGCCGGCATGTTGCGGCCCGACGCTGACGGGGGCCCGGAGTGAACGACCTGCTCGAAGCGCTCGGCGTCGAACTGCCTGATGAGTTGCTCACCCTGGCGCTGACCCATCGCAGCTACGCCTACGAGAACGGTGGCCTGCCCACCAACGAGCGCTTGGAGTTCCTCGGCGACGCCGTTCTGGGCTTGACGGTCACCGACGAGCTGTTCCACCGGCACCCCGAGCGCTCGGAAGGGGATCTGGCGAAACTGCGGGCGAGCGTGGTGAACACCCAGGCGCTGGCCGAGGTGGCGCGGAATCTGACCGAGCAAGGCCTCGGCGCGCATCTGCTGTTGGGGCGCGGTGAGGTCAACACCGGCGGCGCCGACAAATCCAGCATCCTGGCCGACAGCATGGAATCGCTGTTGGGCGCGGTCTACTTGCACCTCGGCATGGACAGCGCCCGTGGCGTGATCCTGCGGTTGTTCGGTCCGCTGCTCGATGCCGCACCGACCTTGGGCGCCGGGCTGGACTGGAAGACCAGCCTGCAGGAGCTGACCGCGGCCCGCGGCCTTGGTGCGCCGTCGTATCAGGTCACCTCGACCGGACCCGACCACCATAAAGAGTTCACCGCCGTCGTCGTCGTGGCCGACACCGAATACGGTTCGGGCGTGGGCCGGTCCAAGAAGGAAGCCGAGCAGCATGCCGCGGCAGCGGCCTGGAAAACGCTGAGCGTGCTCGACAGCGCGTGACTTAGGTTTTCACCGATGCCCGAGCTACCCGAAGTTGAGGTGGTGCGGCGCGGATTGCAGGCCCACGTAGTGGGCCGAACGATTACCGCCGTCCGCGTGCACCACCCGCGCGCAGTACGCCGTCACGAAGCCGGTCCCGCCGACTTGACCGCACGGCTGCTGGACGCCCGGATCAGCGGCACCGATAGGCGCGGAAAGTATCTGTGGCTCACTCTCGACGACGGCGATTTCGCGTTAGTGGTCCACCTGGGCATGAGCGGGCAGATGCTGCTGGGGACGGTGCCCAACGCCGGTCATCTGCGCATCGCGGCGGTTCTCGACGACGGGACGACATTGAGCTTCGTCGACCAGCGCACGTTCGGCGGCTGGCAGCTCGCCGACTTGGTGAATGTGGACGACAGCGTGGTCCCTGTCCCGGTCGCCCACCTGGCGCGTGATCCGCTGGACCCGCGATTCGATATCGATGCCGTGGTTAACGTGTTGCGGCGCAAGCACTCCGAGATCAAACGCCAGCTACTCGACCAGACAGTTGTCTCTGGGATCGGCAACATCTACGCCGACGAGGCGTTGTGGCGGGCCAAGGTGAATGGCGCGCGGATCGCCGACACGCTGACGCGTCCCAAACTGACGGCGGTGCTGCGGGCGGCCGCCGAGGTGATGGGCGACGCGCTGGCGCAGGGCGGCACCTCGTTCGATTCGTTGTACGTCAACGTCAACGGCCAGTCCGGCTACTTCGACCGATCGCTGAACGTGTATGGCCGGGAAGGCAAACCCTGCCGGCACTGCGGCGCGGTGATCCGCCGCGAGAAGTTCATGAACCGCTCGTCGTACTACTGTCCGCGTTGCCAACCGCGGCCGCGGCGCTGACTCTGTGGCGCTGGCGTCGATCTCTGCGCACACCTGACCCGGTAGAAATGAACCCATGACGGAACTATGGGTGGAACGTACCGGTGTGCGCCGCTATACCGGGCACAGCTCTCGAGGTGCGCAGGTACTCATCGGCTCCGAGGACGTCGACGACGTCTTCACACCGGGAGAGCTGCTCAAGATCGCCCTCGCGGCATGCAGCGGGCTGTCCAGCGACCTGCCGTTGGCTCGTCGGCTCGGTGACGATTACGCGGCGACCGTTCGGGTCTCCGGCGAGGCGGACCGCGAGCAAGAGGTTTATCCGCTGCTGCAGGAAACCCTCGAAATCGACTTGTCGGGTTTGAGCGACGAGGACAAGCAGCGCGTATTGGTCGTCGTCGAGCGCGCGGTCGACCAGGTGTGCACGGTCGGGCGCACGCTGAAGTCGGGCACTAAGGTCACGTTCGAGGTCGCCGATGTCTCAAGAAATCCAGCCTGACGTTCGGCTCACCGCATGGGTACACGGACGCGTGCAGGGCGTCGGCTTCCGATGGTGGACCCGATCGCGTGCGCTGGAGCTGGGCCTGACGGGGTATGCCGCCAACCGTCCCGACGGCCGGGTGATGGTCGTCGCGCAGGGCTCCCGTGACGCATGTGAACAGTTGTTACGCCTGTTGCAGAGTGGAAAAACACCAGGCCACGTCGACAACGTAGTTCCCGATTGGTCGCCGCGCGGCGAACCGATCAGCGGCTTCACCGAAAGATAGCCCGGCTCCTCCTCAGGACGCGCGGCGTCCCGCATCGTCGCCGCGCGGAGCGGTAGTCTGGCACGCCGTGTACCTCAAGAGCCTGACGCTGAAGGGCTTCAAGTCCTTCGCCTCGCCGACGACTCTGCGGTTCGAGCCCGGTATCACCGCAGTGGTCGGCCCCAACGGGTCGGGCAAATCCAACGTCGTCGATGCGCTCGCCTGGGTGATGGGGGAGCAGGGCGCCAAAACGTTGCGCGGCGGCAAGATGGAAGACGTGATCTTCGCCGGGACGTCGTCGCGGGCTCCGCTGGGTCGCGCCGAAGTCACCGTCACCATCGACAACTCCGACAATGCGTTGCCGATCGAGTACTCCGAAGTGTCGATCACCCGCCGGATGTTTCGCGACGGCGCCAGCGAGTACGAAATCAACGGCAGCGTTTGCCGTTTGATGGACATCCAGGAGCTGCTGAGTGACTCCGGCATCGGCCGCGAGATGCACGTCATCGTCGGCCAGGGCAAGCTGAACGAGATCCTCGAGTCGCGGCCGGAGGACCGTCGGGCATTCATCGAGGAAGCCGCCGGGGTGCTCAAACACCGCAAGCGCAAGGAAAAAGCCGTCCGCAAGCTCGAGGCGATGTCGGCCAACCTGGCCCGGCTGACCGATCTGACCACCGAACTGCGCCGCCAGCTCAAACCGTTGGGCCGTCAGGCCGAAGTGGCCCGTCGGGCCCAGACCATCCAAGCCGACCTGCGCGATGCCCGACTGCGCCTTGCCGCCGACGATGTGGTCACCCGGCAGGCCGAGCTCAACGACACCCACGAGGCCGAGGCCGTGTTGCGCCGCGAACATGACGAGGCCGCGGCCCGGATGGCAGTGGCGTCCGACGAGTTGGCCGCAAATGAGGACGCGCTGACCCGCCTTTCTGGGCGTGCCGAATCCGCGCAGCAGACTTGGTTTCGGTTGTCCGCGTTGGCCGAACGGGTGAGCGCCACGGTGCGTATCGCAAGCGAGCGTGCTCAGCACCTGGAAGTGGAGCCGGCCAGCACCGGCGGCCCTGACCCCGATGCGTTGGAGGCCGAGGCTGCGCAGGTGGCCGCCGCCGAGCAACAACTGTTGGCCGAGTTGACCGCAACGCGCACGCGCCTGGAGGCCGCGCGTACCGAGCTGGCCGACCGTGAACGGGACGCCACCGAAGCCGAACAGGCACACCTGGCTGCGGTGCAGGCCGAGGCCGACCGCCGGGAGGGCCTGGCCCGGCTGGCCGGTCAGGTGGAGACGATGCGGGCGCGCGTCGAGTCGATTGACGACAGCGTGGCCAAGTTGTCGGAGCGCATCGAGGAAGCCGCGGCCCGCTCGCAGCAAGCGAAAGCGGAATTCGAGACGGTGCAGGGCCGGGTCGGTGAGCTCGACCAGGGCGAAGTCGGTCTCGACGAGCACCATGACCGGATGGTGGCGGCATTGCGGTTGGCCGATGAGCGTGTCGCCGAACTGCAATCGGCAGAGCGCAGCGCCGAGCGCCAAGTGGCGTCGCTGCGGGCTCGGATCGACGCGCTGCAGGTGGGGCTCGAGCGCAAAGACGGCGCCGCGTGGCTGTCCCAAAACCGTGGCGGGGCAGGGCTTTTCGGTTCGATCGCCAAGCTGGTCCAGGTGCAGCCGGGTTATGAAACCGCGCTTGCCGCAGTTCTCGGCTCGGCTGCCGACGCGTTGGCCGCCGATAGCTTCCATGCGGCGGCCTCGGCGGTGTCAGCACTGAAGCAGGCCGACGGCGGTCGCGCGGCCATCGTGCTCAGCGATTGGCCGGCCGAGGAGCAAGCACCGGTGGGTGTTCTGCCCGTCGGCGCGCGATGGGCCCTCGACCTCGTCGAGGCGCCGGCGCGGCTACGCGGGGCGATGATCGCGATGCTCTCCGGGGTCGCGGTGGTCGGCAGTCTGGCCGAGGCGATGGATCTGGTGGCCGCCAGCCCCGGCCTCCGCGCGGTGACCCGCGACGGCGATCTGGTGGGCGCCGGCTGGGTCAGCGGGGGATCTGACCGCAAACCGTCAACGTTGGAGATCACCTCCGAAATCGCCAAGGCGCGAACCGAATTGGCCTCAGCCGAGACGCAGGCCAGCCAGCTCGGCGCGGCGTTGTCGGGCGCGCTGAGCGAGCAGACTGCTCGTCAGGACTCCGCCGAGCAGGCGTTGGCCGCGCTCAACGAGTCCGACGCCGCGATCTCGGCGATCTACGAACAGCTTGGCCGGCTGGGCCAGGATGCTCGCACCGCCGAAGGGGAGTGGCGGCGGCTGCTGCGTCAGCGCGAAGAGTTAGAAGCCGGGCGCGCCCAGACCCTGGCCGAGCTCGGTGAACTCGAGACCCGGCTGCGCAACGTCGAACAGAACCAACAGGTCTCGGCTGAGCCCAGTCCCGGGGAGGCCCGGCAGCAGATCGCCGCGGCGGCCGAGACAGCCCGCGGCGTCGAGGTGGAAGCCCGATTGGCTGTGCGCACCGCCGAGGAGCGCGCCAATGCCGTTCGCGGGCGGGCGGATTCGCTGCGTCGCGCGGCCGCCGCGGAGCGGGAGGCGAGGGTTCGCGCCCAGCAAGCGCGCGCCGCGCGCGAGCATGCGGCCGCGGTAGCCGCGGCGGTCGCTGAAGCCGGGCGGCGGCTCGCCGCGCGGCTGGATCAGGTGGTCGCCGCCGCGTCACGCAACCGCGACGTGCTGGCCGCCGAACGCCAACAACGGTCGGTCGCCATGGCGGCGGTCCGTGAAGAGGTGAACGCGCTGGGCACCCGGATCGCCACGCTGACCGAGTCGCTGCACCGCGACGAGGTCGCCAAAGCGCAGGCGGCGCTGCGGATCGAGCAGCTCGAGCAGATGATTCTTGAGCAGTTCGGAATGGCGCCAGACGATCTGGTCGCCGAATACGGCCCGCAGGTCTCGCTGCCGCCGACCGAGCTCGAGGTCGCCGAGTATGAGCAGGCCCGCGAGCGCGGCGAGCAAGTGACCGCGCCGGCGCCGATGCCGTACGACCGGGCCACCCAGGAACGTCGCGCCAAACGGGCCGAACGCGAGCTGGCCGAGCTCGGCCGGGTCAACCCGTTGGCGCTCGAGGAGTTCGCTGCACTGGAGGAGCGCTACAACTTCCTGTCCACCCAACTCGAGGACGTCAAAGCCGCCCGCAAGGACCTGCTTGATGTCGTGGCCGACGTCGACGCCCGCATCCTGCAGGTGTTCAGCGAGGCCTATGCGGACGTGGAGCGCGAATTCCAAGGAGTATTCGCCGCGCTATTCCCCGGTGGCGAGGGCCGGTTGCGGCTCACCGACCCCGACGACATGCTGACCACCGGCATCGAAGTCGAGGCCCGTCCGCCCGGCAAGAAAATCAAGCGGCTCTCGCTGCTGTCCGGCGGGGAGAAGTCGCTGACCGCGGTCGCGATGCTAGTGGCCATCTTCCGGGCCCGCCCGTCGCCGTTCTACATCATGGACGAGGTGGAAGCGGCGCTCGACGACATGAACCTGCACCGGTTGCTGAACTTGTTCGAGCAGCTGCGCGCCCAGTCGCAGCTCATCATCATCACGCACCAGAAGCCGACCATGGAGGTTGCCGACGCGCTCTACGGCGTGACGATGCGCGACGACGGCATCACCGCGGTGATCTCCCAGCGGATGCGCGGCCAGCAGGTCAACCAGCTGGTCACCACTACATAGCGAG
>DATJOR010000270.1:0-2901 GCA_035506875.1 Mycobacterium sp. | reverse complement strand
TGCAGGCGGCGGCCAGCGTCGCGCGCGGCGGGGCCTCGGATCTGGATGCGGCCCGCGCACGAGTGCAGTACGCCGTCGAGGACGCCCGCGCGGCGGGATTCGAGGTGGGCGAAGACCTTTCGGTCACCGACCGCATGAGCGGTGGATCAGCGCCGCAGCGGGTTGCCCGGCAAGCCGCAGCACAAGCCTTCGCCGGCGACATCGGTGCGCGTGCTGGCCAGCTGGTGGCCTTGGATGCTCAGGTCGCGGGTAAGGTCACCGCGGCCGTGGCCGGCGTCGACGCTACTTTCCCGCAAATCCCCGCTCCTGTCGGCCCGCCGATCGGCAGCGTTAGCGCCGTCGACAACCGCACGTTCAAACAAGATCCGCCATCGCCGTTGCCGGTCGATCCGAAAGACATGACAGCCGATGAGGCGCGCGCCGAATGGGCCAAAGTAAACGCTGAGATACAGGCGTGGAACGCCCGATGCGGCGTCGAAAACGTCGGGCCGCTCCCGCCGGCGCAGTACAGCACCTGCGTTGCCTCGCGGGGTCCTCTCCAGGAGAGGCAGGCCGCGCTCCGAGCCCGGCTAGCGCAACTCGGCATACCCGTAGACGGCGAAGGGCCCGCTTCTCCAGGCGAGCCCGGCGGCGGTGGCGCGGGCGAGCCGCCATTTTCGCCACCCAAGCAAATCAACGGACTGACAGAACATGGAGCGCAGCGCGTCGATGGCCGAGATGGGCATGGCGTAAACGACAGCGCGTTGCGGGACGCCGTGGAGCATCCGACTGGGCCTCCGGAGTACGCGTCGGATCAGTACGGCGGCAACTACACATATGTGGGCAGGGATGCGACAGTTATCTTGAACAAGGACGGAAAAGTGATAACCGCATGGGCGAACAACCAGGACGGATGGAGGAATCCGTGAGCAACGTCCTTGACGCCATCCCACACCAAGCCCGCGTGCTGATCATCGAAGAACTCAAGCGTCGTAATCCCGCCCTCTTGGCCGAGCTTTCTACCACGAAGAAACCGACCAACGACCAGAGCGATGGCGTTGTGTTGGGTACGCTCGCACCCGCATTGCGGGAAAACTTCGGGCCGGACCATGTGCCCAATGAGTACGGTTTAGCGGTCGAACGCGCGATTGACGCCTATCTAGAAGCCTGGCCGATATACCGGTAATCGTTTCACCGGATCCGATAGCGATAGCGCATAACCGTGAACCTTGACGAATTCCTCTCGCAGGCCGGTGATCACGGGCCCTGTGTCGGTATCCACCCCGCGGAGTCCTCGCCGGTGGTGCCCCCGGCCGGTGTCGAGCTTCGATTAATCGACGGGGCGCACACCAAAACCGTGGATGCGCTTTACGACGCCTTCGCCGAGGCCTGGCATTTCCCGCCGTGGTTCGGTCGCAATAAGGACGCCTTCAATGATTTCATGCGCGACCTGGACAACATGGTTAACACCGCGACCGGAAGGCCGCTTGCCCCCGGCTACCTGACTGATGTCACCAATGCGCACCTACTCTTGGCCGAGCAGCCTGAAGCTTTCCCCTGGTTCGCTAAGAAAATTCCGTTCTACCGTGACTACTACCGCGACGAGGCCAGCCCGCCAGCGGCTTTCGGCTTGTTACTTTCGGCGCCCCTCGACCAACTGCACGAGGTCCGAGAACGCTGGCTGACCGCCGACATCCCTCTTGCAACAGTGACGATCTGAAATTGTAGGAACCCGCGAGAGACGTCCTTGACGCCATCCCAGGCGACGCCCGCGTGAGCGTGGCCGATACACCGGTAATCGCAACGCCACCGACAGCCAATCCTAAGAAAGACCCCGGCAGCACGGGCAGATCAATCGGACCATCGCCGAAAACTGGGTTATTACGCCGTCACTCACCAGTGTCCGTGTGGACAACGTCGTTGAAAGGCCGCCGGGTTTGCGGATCGGGCTTCAACGGGCGATCGGCCGGATATCCGACGCCGAGCAAAGTGGCCAGCTGGTAGTCGTCGGGGACGCCAAGGATGGCGCGTGCTTTGTCCTGATCTCCCACCGACGAATGCCCGGAACCGATGCCGAGGTCGGTGGCCGCGAGCATCATCGCCATCGTGGCGTGGCCGACGTCGTACTGATCGGTCACCTTCCGGCGCTCGCTCGGCGGTTCGGGGATCACGTGGGCTATCGCGGCGGCGGCTCCCGCGATGTGACCGGCACCCTGCCACACCGTGGAAAGCTCCTGCAGCTGAGCCTTATCGGTGACGATGACGAAGTCTCACGCTTGGCGATTCTTCGCCGACGGTGCCCGCCATCCAGCCTCGGTGATCCGATTCAAGTCGTCGTCTGACACCGGCTCTGGCTTGTACTGGCGCACATTGCGTCGGGCAGTAATCGCATCCCAGGTTTCCGTCGCATCCCTCCGTCGTCTGTAGCCGCATACCCGTCGACCATGCTGCCACCCCGGGTCAAACGTCGGCTCCGGCGCGAGTTGGTGACTCCGTCCCACCAGTAACACTGCCGAACAACTGGCGAAGTGCCCGCCTCAGAGCGACTTTTCAGCGACATGCGGGGGACAAATTCGTCCGGACCTCAACTAACGATCTGGTCGCTGAAGTATGGGAACCACCCCGGGATGGGCAGAATGCGTACGTGCCTTCACCCGTCGTGTGATCTCAGTACGTCCGGTCCCAGGTAGCGAATCACGGGGACTTCGCCGTCGAGGTCCCACAGAATTAGGTAGTCCTGCTCACCGGCGGAATCGACCACGATGATGGCCCAGAGGCTTGCTGGTCGGATGAGACGGCGTCGCACACCGGCGTCAGTCGGGTCGGCCTCGATGCGGTCGAGCCAGTGGTCGATGCGGTCGGCGAGGGCGGGCTGGGCGTCGTAGAGCCGAACGAGTTCGTCGTGCGGCTCGGGGTCCATCT
>DATJOR010000269.1:0-2835 GCA_035506875.1 Mycobacterium sp. | reverse complement strand
GAGGTCGCCGACCTTGAGACCCTCCTCCGCGGGTGCGGCCAGGTAATTGGAACGCCGAAGTAGTCCGCGCAGTCGGGCGACCAACTCTTCCAGGCTGAACGGCTTGGTCATGTAGTCGTCGGCGCCCGCAGTCAAGCCGGTGACGCGATCCATGACCGAGTCGCGGGCGGTGAGGAACAGGGTGGGGGTGTAGACATCGGCTTCTCGAACCCGTTGCAGCACCTGCATGCCGTCTACATCGGGCAGCATGATGTCGAGGACAAGCACGTCGGGGCCGATTTCGTCGAACTTCGCCACTGCCTCCCGGCCGTTGTGCGCAACCTCGACGGTCCAGCCTTCGTAGTGCAGCGCCATCTTGACCAGGTTGGTCAACGCCGGTTCGTCGTCGACCAGCAGAACCTGGATGGGTGACCCATCGGCACGGGTGATGCGAGGCAGCTGGCCAAGGATGGCCTGACGCGGTCGCTGCTCACGCACGGAACCCGACATTATCGCCATGCGCCTCCATTATCCCTGGCTCACACGTTCCTGTCGCCAATTTCATAGGAATCTCAAATGTGTCGGCCATTCGTCACACATCGGCCGAAACCGCCAGATATGTGTTTTCTATGCATCGCGTCAACTAGCTTGCGATGCCGCTATACACCAAAAACACTGTGTATCAGAGCTGTTGACAAGGAGCCGGCAGGCCAAAAAGTGAGGCTACATCGCTAACCGATTGTGTGAAATCACTTCACGTAACTCGACGTAACCCTGCCGTAACAAGATCAACCTGAAATAGCCGCAGCACCAACGATGAGCGCGGCAGCTGTACACAAAACTTTGGAGAAATCGATGTCTTTCTCGCCTTTCGTGACGACGCACCCCGAGGTGCTGTCTTCGGCGGCCGGCGATCTGGCCGGTATCGGTTCGGGGATGGCCGCGGCGAATGACGCGGCAGCCGGCCCGACCGGTGCGGTCGTTCCCGCGGCCGCGGACGAGGTCTCGGCGCTGACCGCGGCGCAGTTCGCCGCCCACGCGGACAGTTACCAGGCCATCGGCGCCGCGGCCGAAGCCATTCATTCGTTGCTGGTCAGCACCCTGCAGACCAACGCCGAGTGCTACGCGGCCACCGAAGCCGCCAACGCGCTCGCGGCCGGCTAGACCCCAGGCGCAACGGAAAGAAGGTCTAGCGAAATGGACTTCGGGGCGTTTCCTCCGGAGATCAACTCGGCGCGCATGTACGCAGGACCCGGCGCGGGGTCGATGCTGGCCGCTTCGGCCGCATGGGACGGGCTGGCCGCTGAACTGCACTCCACGGCAGCCGCCGCCGGATCAGTGGTTTCGGGCCTCACCGGTGAGTCGTGGCAGGGCGTGTCGTCGACGTCGATGGCCGCCGCGGTCGCACCCTATTTGACCTGGATGAGCGCAACCGCGGGTCAAATCGAGCAGGTGGCGAACCAGGCCAGGGCGGCAGCCGCCGCCTACGAGGCGGCGTTTGCGATGACGGTGCCGCCAGCGGCGGTCGCCGCTAACCGGGCGCAGCTGATGGCGCTGATCGCGACGAACATCCTGGGGCAGAACACGCCGGCGATCATGGCCACCGAGGCTCTCTATGCAGAGATGTGGGCTCAGGACGCAGCGGCCATGTACGGGTATGCCGCCAGCTCGGCGGCTGCCTCGACGTTGGCGCCGTTCACTGCGCCGAAGTCGGCCACCAATCCGGCAGGCCTGTCGGGTCAGTCCGCCGCGGCGGCCCAAGCCGCCGGCACAGCCGCCGGCAGCCACGCGCAGACCGCCGCTTCCACATCGCTGTCGGCGGTGCCTACGACATTGCAGGGGCTCTCCCAGCCAACGCAGTCGGCGGGTGGCCTCTCGGGACTGTTGTCGGGTAACGGTGCGACGGTGGCGACCTCTGGCATCTCGGGGGCCTCTGGAGGACTGAGCGCGCTGACGGGTCTGGCCGGGTCGACGGGCAGGGGTGTCGGCACTAGTGCGAGCAAGGGCGCCACCTCGAGCCTCGGGGCACTCGACAGTCTGACCGACATCGCGTCGTCGTCGTCGAGTGGAGTCGCCGACTTGGGTTCGGACGCTGCCGGCGTCGGTACCAGTGTCGCTGGTCTGGGAACTGGAGGCGGAGGTGTCGGCGCCGCTCTCCCCGGCGTTGGGCTGAATATCCCCGCCGCCGATTCGCTGTTGGCGTCCGGAGGTATGGCGCCGCTCAGCGGAGGCGGATTGGGTATGGCGCCTGCGCTGAGCGGTTCGATGGCGATGGGCCACCTTGGCTTTGGTTCTGCGGGCACCGCGGCGACGATGGGTCAAGCAAGCTCGGTCGGCAAGCTGTCGGTGCCGCAGACGTGGACGCCGGACGCCAGTCCGGCCGCTGCGGCGATCACCCCCGCCGCCGCAATGCCCGTTCCCGCCAGCGGCTTTGGCGCGGCGCCGGCCGGGTCGACCAGTGCGTCGGCTGCAAGCAAGGTTACGTTTCCGCAGCTGGGCGAAAACGAGGTCGATGGGATGGCGCGAATCGGTATGCGTAGCAACATGATTCCGCCGCAACTGGTTGGATAATTCAGCAAGGCCAACCAAACGTTGTGGCCCGCACACCGGTTGGTGTGCGGGCCACGGGGTTTGTGAGGTGTTAGGCCCAGCTGCCGCCGACGGCGCTGTCGGTGGAGTTCATGTTGTTGCCGGCCGTTTGGACTTTTTGGCCGTGGGAGTTGGCTTGTTCGTAGATGACCTGGAAGTTGCGACCCAGCTGGGTGATGAACTCCTGGCAGGCCACCGAACCGGCGCCGCCCCAGAAGTCACCGGCGGCCAGCACATCGCGCACGATGGACTGGTGCTCGGCCTCCA
>DATJOR010000268.1:0-6068 GCA_035506875.1 Mycobacterium sp. | reverse complement strand
AAAACGAGCGCGGGCCGGTGACGACCCGCGAGGACCGGATGAGGAGACTCGACACGTGGCATCGCCATCGACGCCGGTGCACCCTGCCCGTTACCTGACGGTATTCCTGATCTTGCTCATCGGCGTTTACCTGCTGGTGTTCCTCACCGGAAATAAGCGCGCCGACCCGAAGCTCGGCATTGACTTGCAGGGCGGCACCAGGGTCACGTTGACCGCACGAACCCCGGACGGGTCGCGGCCGACGCGGCAGGCGCTGTCTCAGGCGCAGCAGATCATCAGCGCCCGGGTCAACGGGCTGGGCGTGTCTGGCTCTGAGGTCATCGTCGACGGTGACAACCTGGTCATCACTGTGCCCGGGAAGGACAGCAGCGAGGCGCGCAATCTGGGTCAGACGGCGCGGTTGTACATCCGCCCGGTGATCCAGGAGCTTCCGGTGGAGAACGCTCCGCCGCCGCAAGGCCCGCAGGGGTTGCCGGGCCCGCATGCCCGACCCCGGCTGCCGCTTGGTCGACAGCCCGGCGGGCCCGTGCCCGGCGGCGCCGCGCCCGGTGCACACCCTGGCGGACCCGTACCCGGGAGAAACCCGGGCGGCGGGGCGCTGCCGGGTGCCGGTGGGCAGGCCGGCGGACTCCCGTCCGGTGGCGGTACGGGGACGGCTCCCGGAGGCTTGCCCATGCCGGGCGAACTGCCGTTGCCGGGTGAGCCGGCGCCTGCGGCACAGCCGCGGCCGTATCCGCTGGATCCACCGCCCAAGCCGACACAGCCCACCGCGGCACCGGCGCCGTCGCCGGCACCACCGGCCGCCCCGGCGCCGCCCGGGCCCCCTGATCCGCGGATGGCGCTCGCCGAGCGCATCGCCAAGCAACGGGAATGGCGCCAGAGCACCAACCAGGGGGTGCAGTTCCTGGCGCTGCAAGTCATGGCCCGGCAGTGCAACCAGGAAGACATTCTGGCCGGCAACGACGACCCGAACCTGCCGCTGGTGACCTGCAATACGCAACACAATGAGGTGTACCTGCTGGCGCCCTCGATCATCAGTGGCGATCAGATCGCGAACGCCAGTTCGGGGGTGAACCAGCAAACTGGCGGCAACGTCGTCGACGTGCAGTTCAAGAGCGCAGCGGCCAACACCTGGGCGGATTTCACCGCCGCCCACATCGGTACGCAGACCGCCTTCGTTCTGGACTCACAGGTAGTGAGTGCACCGCGGATCGAGGAAGCTATTCCCGGTGGCCGGACGCAAATCCACGGCGACTTCACCCAGGCCCAGGCGCGCGAGCTCGCCAACGTTCTCAAATACGGTTCGCTGCCGTTGTCGTTCGAGTCGTCAGAAGCCCAAACCGTATCGGCGACATTGGGATTGACATCGCTGCGCGCCGGTCTGATTGCCGGCGGCATCGGACTGGTGCTGGTGCTGCTGTACTCGTTGATGTACTACCGGGTGTTGGGGCTGCTGACGGCCTTGTCGCTAGTAGCTTCCGGCGCAATGGTTTTGGCGATCCTGGTATTGCTCGGCCGATATATCAACTACACCCTTGACCTGGCGGGTATCGCAGGTCTGATCATTGGTATAGGAACGACGGCCGACTCCTTCGTGGTGTTTTTCGAACGCATCAAAGACGAGATTCGCGAAGGCCGCACGTTCCGTTCGGCGGTTCCCCGCGGTTGGGCGCGAGCTCGCAAGACCATCGTGTCGGGTAACGCGGTGACCTTCTTGGCCGCTGCCGTGCTCTACGTCCTGGCGATCGGTCAGGTGAAGGGTTTTGCTTTCACCTTGGGCCTCACCACGATTCTCGACATCGTGGTGGTCTTCCTGGTGACCTGGCCGCTGGTGTACCTGGCATCCAAGTCGACGAGGCTGGCAAAGCCGGCATTCAACGGCCTGGGCGCGGTGCAGCAGGTCGCGCGCGAACGGCGGGCAGCGCAACTGACGGGACGGGGGTAGCGAGATGGCCGACGAGACGACTGCCGTTGAACTCAGCGACGACACCGCGACCGCTGTGCGTTCCACCGGTGACGAGACCTTCGCGGACCTACCTCGCCACAGTTTCCTATCGCGTCTCTACACCGGTACCGGCGCGTTCGAGGTGATTGGCCGGCGGCGGTTGTGGTACGGGGTCAGCGGCACGATCGTCGCAATCGCCATCATCAGTATTGTGTTGCGCGGCTTCACTTTTGGCATCGATTTCAAGGGCGGCACCACGATGTCATTTCCACGTGGAGACGCACAGGTGAGCCAGGTGGAGCAGGTCTACCGACAGGCGCTGGGCAGCGACCCCGAGTCCGTGGTGATTGTCGGCAACGGCTCGTCGGCCACCGTGCAGATCCGCTCCGTGACGCTGTCCAACGACAAGACGACCAAGCTGCGCAACGCGCTGTTCGACAAATTCAAGCCCAAAGGCTCCGACGGCAAGCCCAGCCTGCAGGCCATCTCCGACTCGGCGGTGTCGTCGACCTGGGGCGACCAGATCACCAAGAAAGCGGTGATCGCGCTGGTGGTGTTCCTGGTGCTGGTCAGCTTGTACATCACCGTTCGCTACGAGCGTTATATGGCGATATCCGCTTTGACGACAATGGTTTTCGACCTGACCGTCACCGCCGGGATATATTCGCTGGTCGGCTTTGAAGTCACCCCGGCCACGGTCATCGGGCTATTGACCATCCTGGGTTTCTCCCTCTACGACACCGTCATCGTGTTCGACAAGGTCGAGGAGAACACTCACGGCTTTCAGCACACCGCCCGGCGCACCTTTGCCGAGCAGGCCAACCTCGCGATCAACCAGACGTTCATGCGCTCGATCAACACCAGCCTGATCTCGGTGCTGCCGGTGCTGGCGCTGATGGTGGTGGCGGTATGGCTGTTGGGCGTGGGCACGCTGAAGGACCTGGCGCTGGTGCAGCTGGTCGGCATCATCGTCGGTACCTACTCGTCGATCTTCTTCGCCACCCCGCTGCTGGTCAGCCTGCGTGAACGCACGGCGTTGGTGCGAACGCACAACCGCCGGGTGGGCAGGCGCCGCGGCCCGGAACCGGTAAAGGGCCAGCCGCGCGCTGAGTCGGCCGACGACGAGCCGCGCAAACCGAGCAAGGTAGCGCTCGCGGCCAGTGGCAGCGCGGCTGGAAGCAAGCCGGCTCCGGGTGCGCGTCCGGTCCGGCCGGGCGGCGGACGTCACCGTCCGACCGGCAAACGAAACAAGCAGTAGCCGTGGTGGCTGCCAGGCGTTGGCGTGTGGCCGCCAGCTTGCTGGCGGTCGCGCTGGTTTCAGCCGTGCCGGGCGTGTTGACGGCGTGCTCGGGCAGCGCTGCCGGCCAGATCGACTACATCGTCGACGGCGCGTTGGCCAGCTACAACAGCAACACCGTGACCGGCGCCACGTCCGCCGGCGCGCAGGCGTTCGCTCGCACACTCGCCGGGTTCGGCTACCACGGCCCCGATGGTCAGGTCGTCGCCGACCGCGACTTCGGCACGATTTCGATTGTCGGCGGTTCGCCGCTGGTGCTCGACTACCAGATTGCCGACAACGCCGTCTATTCCGACGGAAAGCCGGTCACCTGCGATGACTTGGTACTGACGTGGGCGGCCCAATCCGGTCGGTTCCCCGGCTTCGACGCCGCGAGCCAGGCCGGCTATGTCGACATCACCTCGATCGACTGCCAACCGGGACAGAAGAAAGCCCGGGTGACGTTTGACCCTGACCGCAACATCGTCGACTACAACCAGTTGTTCGCCGCGACCACGATGATGCCGTCCCATGTCATCGCCGAGGAGCTGGGGATCGACGTCACCGGGGCGCTGATGAGCAACAACTTGCCGGCCATCGCGCGCATCGCGCAGCTGTGGAACACCACGTGGGACCTCAAGCCCGGGATTGAGTCGGGCACCATCGCCAAGCACTTCCCATCGTCGGGGCCCTACAAGATCGAGTCGGTGTTGGACGGCGGCGCGGTGGTGCTCGTCGCGAACGACCGCTGGTGGGGCGCCAAGCCGATGACCAGGCGGGTGACCGTCTGGCCGGAGAAAGTGGATATTCAGGACCGCCTCAATGACAAGAGCGCCGACGTCGTCGACGTCGCGGACGGCTCGTCGGGAACGTTGACCACCCCGGACACCTACGTGCGCACCGATTCGCCATCGGACGGCATCCAACAGCTGATCTTCGCGCCGCGCGGCCCGCTCGCCGACGTCGCCGCGCGCCGTGCGCTGGCCTCGTGCACACCGCGCGATGTGATCGCGCGCGACGCCCGGACCCCGATCGCGAACGCGCGGCTGCACACCGTGTCCGAAGACGCCGTCGCACGAGCGGAAAACGTCCCCGAGGCAGGGCAGTACGTGAAGTCGAACCCCGATGGCGCCCGCGGTGCATTGGGCGGGAAGCCGCTGACCGTGCGGATCGGCTATCGGGCGCCCAACGCACGGCTGGCCGCGATTGTCGGCACGATCGCCAAGGCCTGCGCCCCGGCCGGCATCACGGTCTCCGACGTCACCTCCGACTCCACCGGCCCGCAGACGTTGCGCGACGGGAAGATCGACGTGCTGCTGGCCAGCACCGGCGGTGCGACCGGCAGCGGTTCGACCGGGTCGTCGGCGATGGATGCCTATGACCTGCATACCGGCAACGGCAACAACCTGTCTGGCTACACCAACGGTCAGGTCGACGGGATCATCAGCGCGTTGGCGGTGTCGGCCGACCCCGCCGAGTTGGTCCGGCTGCTGGCTCAAAGCGCGCCGATCCTGTGGGGTGATATGCCGACGTTGCCGTTGTACCGCCAGCAGCGCACGCTGCTGACATCGAAAAAGATGTATGCGGTGACCGGCAACCCGAGCCGATGGGGTGCCGGCTGGAACATGGACCGATGGGTTCTGGTGCGGTGACGGCCGCGAGCGGCGATGCGGTGGCGGACCTCGCTGACATCATCGCATCGCTGACCCGGGAGGTCGCGGATTTCCCCACGGCCGGAGTCGAGTTCAAGGACTTGACCCCGTTGTTCGCCGATCGCCGGGGGCTGGCCGCGGTGACCGATGCGCTGGCCGACGTGGCGTCCGGCGCTGACTTGATCGCCGGTATCGACGCTCGCGGATTCCTGATCGGCGGCGCTGTCGCCACTCGCCTGGGCACCGGCGTACTGGCCATCCGTAAGGGCGGCAAGCTGCCGCCGCCGGTGCGCACCGAGTCCTACCAGCTCGAATACGGCGCCGCCTGCCTGGAGATTCCCGCCGAGGGGATCGAATTGACCGGTCTCAGCGTTGTCGTCGTGGACGACGTGCTTGCCACCGGGGGCACCGTGGCCGCGGCGCGCAGGTTGCTCGAACACGCCGGCGCCCGGGTGACGACCGCCGCGGTGGTGCTGGAACTGGCCGCGCTGGGGGGTCGTGAGCGGGTTGCGCCGCTGCCGGTGCACAGCTTGCACCGGATTTAGCCCGGCAGCCGCTATATCCTGTAACGGCGGAGGTGACGAACTTGGCGGACGACAAAGGCACGGTGGTTCAGCCGCCGACCGAACCGCTGCAGGTCGCCGACATCCCCCCGGCGCCCGAACCCTCGATAAGTCTCAAGACGTCGAGCAGTGCCTCGCGTCGGGTTCGGGCCCGGTTGGCGCGGCGAATGACCGCCCAGCGCAGCGCGCTCAGCCCGGTGCTCGAACCGCTGGTGGCGGTGCACCGGCAGATCTACCCCAAAGCCGACCTGTCGTTGCTGCAGCGGGCCTACGAGGTCGCCGAGCAACGCCACGCCACCCAGCTGCGGCATTCGGGGGACCCGTACATCACCCACCCGCTGGCGGTGGCCAACATCCTCGCCGAGTTGGGCATGGACACCACCACGCTGGTCGCCGCCCTGCTGCATGACACCGTCGAGGACACCGGTTACACGCTGGACGAGCTGTCCACGGACTTCGGCGAAGAGGTCGGCCATCTCGTCGACGGGGTGACCAAGCTGGACCGGGTGGTGCTGGGCAGCGCCGCCGAGGGCGAGACGATCCGCAAGATGATCACCGCCATGGCGCGCGACCCGCGGGTGCTGGTGATCAAGGTCGCCGACCGGCTGCACAACATGCGGACCATGCGCTTC
>DATJOR010000267.1:0-3928 GCA_035506875.1 Mycobacterium sp. | reverse complement strand
CGTCAATAAGAACTCGGCAGCGCGCAACTGCTTTGAGGGGCGTGGGAGGACTTGGAGGGCGTGGACCTCGTACTCGGCATGTCGATGGCGCCGTCGACAGTCCGAATGGTGCTGGTTGAAGGGAAAAACGGTGACGGCGCGACCGTTGACCAGGATGGTTTTCCGGTTGCCGGCGCAGCGAACACCGGCAACGCGCCAACCCTGACCGCGACCAACCAGGCGATGGCCGCGATCCTCGGCACCCGGGAAGGGGCCACTCAGGAGGGCTATCGGCTGGCGTCGACAGGCGTGACCTGCGCGGATCCGGTTGAGGCCGATGCTTTGCGCGATGCGTTGGCTGCCCACCGGATGGAAAACATCATGCTGGTCTCGGCCTTTTTGGCTGCGGCTGCACTGGCACAGTCGTTCGGCACCACCATCGGCTACGCCCACACCGGTTTGCTTTTCATCGAACCGGAGTGCGCGACCGTGGCTGTCGTCGACTCCACCAACGGTTCGATTACCGATGTGCGCAAAGCGGCCCTCCCGGCGGACGACACGGCCGCTGTCGCCCAGCTGACCGCGCTGGCCGCCGACGTCAGCAGCCTGACACCAAGCCCGCAGGGTCTGTTCGTGGTGGGCTCCGACGGGGTCGACGTCGGGTTGATCAAGGCGGAGCTCGAGGCCGCGACTCCGCTGACCGTCAGCGCGCCCACCGAGCCCGGATCGGCGCTGGCTCGCGGTGCGGCGCTGGCGTCCGCGCACGCCCCGCTGTCCGAATGGTCGACCTCCGCGGTCGCGTACGCCCAAGATCCCGGCACGGGAGAAGCGGGCCCGGTCATGGCGGTTGATGCTGCCGCTGAAGGGACCGGCAGCCAACAGCGCGCGTACAGCGCCGAGCCGGTGGCCGACTTGTTTACAGTTCCCCGGGACGGCGATTTCTGGGCAGAGGAACCCGATCCGGGCCGCCGGCCGTTCCTGGTGGCCCTCGGCGTGCTGATGGTCTTCGTTTTCGGTGTCGCCGCGCTGACGCTGTCACTGGCGCTCGATATCCGCCCCAAGGTCAGTGATCGACCCAGCATCGGGCAGCGGGCGGTCGTTCCGGCCAAACCGGCCCCAGCACCGGCACCTCCGCCAGCCGCTCCGGCAGTCGCTCCTGCGGCCCCAGCGGCGCCGCGAGCACCTGCCCCGGCGGCGCCGCGAGCGCCAGCGCCGGCACCTGCCCCGGCGGCCCCGCCCGGACCACCAATTCCGCCCGTCATACCCGTGCCGGTACCCGGGCCGCCGGTGCTCGGGCCCCCGCCGCTGGCGCCGGGCCCCCCGCCCGGGCCGCCGGGCCTTGGCCCAGGCATCCCGGGTATCCCGCACGGTCCGGGGCCGGGCCTCCCGGGCCTCCCCGGCATCCCGCATGGCGGGCCGGGGATTCCGCACCTTCCGGGCCTCGGGGGCTTCCACCTGTGAGCGCGCGCACTTAGACAGCCATATCGCTGTGCGCATTCGGCTAAATCCGCTTCATGCCAGGGCTTTAATGGGGCGATGGACCTGATGAGCCCCACCGACTCGGTGTTCCTGCTGACCGAGACGCGCGAGCACCCCATGCATGTCGGCGGCTTGCAACTGTTCGAGCCGCCGGAGGGCGCCGGACCGGAATTCGTCCGGGAAATCTATGACGCCCTGATCGCCAACCGCGATTTCCAGCCCACCTTCCGCAAGCGACCTGCCTGGGTTGTCGGCGGACTCGCGAATGTTGCTTGGGCGTATGACGATCCGGATGACATCGACATCGACTACCACTTGCGGCGCTCGGCGCTGCCGTCGCCGGGACGCGTCCGCGAGCTGCTCGAGCTGACGTCGCGGTGGCACAGCACCCTGCTCGACCGGCACCGCCCGCTGTGGGAAGCCCACTTCGTCGAGGGATTGAACGACGGTCGCTTCGCCCTCTACAGCAAGTCTCACCACTCGTTGATCGACGGTGTTTCCGCGCTGAAGCTGATGCAGCGCACGTTGTCGACCGATCCCGACGACCCCGAGATACGGGCGGTGTGGAGCCTGCCGCGCCGCGGAAAACGAAGTGATGCGTCCGGCCGGTCCCGGTGGCAGATGCTGCGGCAGACGGCGGAATCCGTTGCGAAACTTGGTCCTTCGACGTGGACGCTGGCCCGCGCAGCGCTGGTGGAACAGCAACTGACCCTGCCGTTCGCCGCGCCGCGGACCATGCTCAACGTTCCCATCGGCGGTGCGCGGCGCTTCGCTGCGCAGTCATGGTCGCTGGACCGCATCAAAAGCATCAAGCGGGCCGCCGGGGTGACCGTCAACGATGTCGTCTTGGCGATGTGTTCCGGCGCGCTGCGCTACTACCTGCTGGACGAGCATGCGCTGCCCGACACGCCACTGATCGCGATGGTCCCGGTGAGCCTGCGCACCGCGGAAGAGGCCGACGCCGGCGGCAACATGGTCGGCAGCATCTTGTGCAACCTGGCCACCGACGAGGAGGATCCAGCGACGCGGCTCGAGACGATCAGCGAGTCCATGCGCGGCAACAAGAAGGTCTTCGCCGAACTGCCTCGGCTGCAAGCGTTTGCGTTGTCGGCGTTTCTCATCGCGCCGCTCGGTCTGGCCGCGGTCCCGGGCTTCGTCTCGTCGGCACCACCACCGTTCAACATCGTCATCTCCAACGTCCCCGGCCCCACCGAGCCGATGTATTGGGGCGGCGCACGTCTCGACGGCAATTACCCGCTGTCGATCGCGCTGGACGGGCAGGCGTTGAACATCACCCTGACTAACAATGCGGGCAACATCGACTTCGGCTTGGTCGGATGCCGGCGAAGTGTGCCGCACCTGCAGCGGCTGCTCGGGCACCTGGAAAGTTCGCTGAAAGATTTGGAACGCGCGACCGGAGTTTGACCGTCGATGCCCAGGCTCAGCGCGGGGCTGCTGCTGTACCGGGTGCGCGACGACGTCGTCGAGGTCCTGATCGGACATCCGGGTGGGCCGTTTTGGGCGCGCAAGGACGACGGTGCCTGGTCGATCCCTAAAGGGGAGTACGCGCAAGGCGAAGACCCGTGGGCGGCCGCGCAGCGCGAATTCGAAGAGGAGATCGGCTCGCCGCCGCCGGCCGGCCCGCGCATCGAGTTCCCGCCGCTGAAGCAGCCCAGCGGCAAAATCATCACCGCGTTCGCGGTACGGGGCGATCTAGACCTCGCCGATGCGCACAGCAACACCTTCGAACTCGAGTGGCCCAGGGGATCGGGGCGCATCCAGGCTTTCCCCGAGATCGACCGGGTCGATTGGTTCCCGGTGGCGCAGGCCCGGACCAAGCTGCTCACCGGCCACCGTCCATTCCTTGATCAATTGATGGCACACCCAACCGTGGCCGATTTGCGAGAGGGCGAATGAACCTGGGTATGTTCACAGTCATGCAGACGCTGCGAACGCCAGATGACCGGTTCACCGACTTACCCGAATTCCCTTATACCCCAAGCTATTCCGATGTCTCAGACGATGACGGCGGAACGCTGCAGATGGCCTGGGTGCAGGACGGCCCGCATCACGCAGACCCCGTCCTCATGCTGCACGGCGAGCCGTCGTGGTCATTCCTCTATCGCAAGATGATTCCGGTCCTCGCAGCGGCCGAGCATCGCGTCATCTGCCCGGATTTGGTCGGGTTCGGTCGTTCCGACAAGCCCACCCGCATCGAAGACCACACCTACGCCCGCCATGTCGAGTGGGTGCGGACTTTGGTGTTCGACATTTTGGATCTGAACCGGGTCACACTGGTCGGCCAGGACTGGGGTGGGCTGATCGGATCGCGGTTGGCCGCCGAACATCCCGAACGCTTCAGCAGGCTGGTCGTCGCCAACACGGGGCTACCGACCGGAGATATCCCGATGCCGGAGATCTGGTGGCAATTTCGAAAAGCGATCCAGACCGCACCGTCGATCGATGTCGG
>DATJOR010000266.1:0-4285 GCA_035506875.1 Mycobacterium sp. | reverse complement strand
GGCAAGCTCGGCGTCGGGTGGCCAAAAGAGTTCGGCGGCCTGGGTTTCGGTCCCATCGAGCAGCAGATCTTTGTCAACGAGGCCCACCGCGCCGACGTGCCGTTGCCCGCTGTGACATTGCAGACGGTGGGCCCCACCCTGCAGGTGTTCGGCAGCGAAATGCAGAAGAAGAAATTCCTGCCTGCAATTCTGGCCGGTGAGGTGCACTTCGCGATCGGCTACACCGAACCGGAGGCCGGCACCGACCTCGCGTCGTTGCGGACCACCGCCGTGCGCCATGGCGACGAGTACATCGTCAATGGCCAGAAGATCTTCACCACCGGCGCGCATGACGCCGACTACATCTGGCTGGCGTGCCGTACCGACCCGGAAGCCGTGAAGCACAAGGGCATTTCAATCCTGATCGTCGACACCAAGGACCCGGGCTACTCGTGGACACCGATCATCTTGTCCGACGGCGCCCACCACACCAACGCCACGTACTACAACGACGTGCGGGTGCCCGCCGACATGCTGGTCGGTGAGGAGAACGGCGGATGGCGGCTGATCACCACGCAGCTCAACAACGAGCGGGTGATGCTGGGCCCGGCGGGCCGCACCGCGGGCATTTACGACCGGCTACACACGTGGGCGTCCAAGCCGGGCGGTGACGGGATCACGCCGATCGATCACCAGGACGTCAAGCGCGCGCTCGGTGAGATCTATGCCATGTGGCGGATCAACGAACTGCTGAACTGGCAGGTGGCCGCCGCGGGTGAAACCATCAACGTGGCCGACGCCGCATCGACGAAAGTCTTTGGCACGGAGAGTATTCAGTACATCGGCCGGCTCGCCGAAGAGATCGTCGGCAAATACGGTAACCCCGCCGAGTCGGACACCGCCGAACTGCTCGACTGGCTGGACTCCCAAACCAAACGCAACCTCGTCATCACCTTCGGCGGCGGCGTCAACGAAGTGATGCGTGAGATGATTGCGGCCTCTGGCCTCAAAGTTCCCCGGGTTCCTCGATGACCGACGTGGACGTCATCAAGGAAACCGTCGCAGAGATCACCGCCACCGTCGTCGCCAAGCCGCGTGCCGGGCGGGATCCGGTGAACCAACCGACGATCAACAACTGGGTGGAAGCCCTCGGGGACACGAACCCGATCTACCGGGATGAAGCCGCGGCCCGCGCGGTGGGACACCCGGGAATCGTCGCCCCGCCGGCCATGATTCAGGTGTGGACGATGTTCGGCCTGGGCGGGGACCGCCCGACCGACGACCCCATGGGCCCGATGATGAAGCTGTTCGACGACGCCGGTTACGTCGGCGTGGTCGCCACCAACTGCGAACAGACCTATCACCGCTATCTGCGGCCCGGCGAGCAGGTCAGCGTCGGCTCCGAGATGCGCGACGTCGTCGGCCCCAAGCAGACGGCGCTCGGTGAGGGCTGGTTCATCAACCAGCACATCATCTGGCGGGTCGGGGACGAGGACGTGGCCGAGATGGCCTGGCGCATACTGAAGTTCAAGCCACGCGAGGATTCCGCCGCGTCGTCGGTGCCCGACGACCTGGATCCCGACGCCATGATGCGTCCGGCGGTGTCGCGCGATACCGCGTTCTTCTGGGAGGGCGTCAAAGCGCACGAACTGCGCATACAGCGGCGGCCGGACGGTAGCCTGCAGCACCCGCCGGTCCCGGCGGTGTGGCAGGACAAAGAGCAGCCGATCGACTATGTGGTGGCCGGCGGCACGGGCACGGTGTACAGCTTTGTGGTGCACCACGCGCCCAAGGTGCCCGGGCGCACGCTGCCCTTCGTCATCGCGCTGGTGGAGCTCGAAGAGGGCGTTCGCATGCTGGGCGAGCTACGGGGCGTTGATCCCGCCGCGGTGAAGATCGGAATGCCCGTCCGCACGACCTATATCGACTTCCCCGCTGGCGAGTCCGGCCCGGAATGGACGCTGTACGCATGGGAGCCACAGGCATGAGCGCACCCGCCATCGAAGTGGGAACAACGCTGCCCGAGCTCAAGATCGAAGGCACGCCCACCTTCGTCATCTCGACGGCGATCGCCACCCGCGACTACCAGGATGTGCACCACGACCGGGATCTGGCGCAGGCCAAGGGATCCAAGGACATCTTCGTCAACATCCTCACCGACACCGGGTTGGTGCAGCGCTTCCTGACCGACTGGGCTGGGCCGACGGCGATGATCAAGTCGATTGGGCTGCGCCTCGGGGTGCCGTGGTACGCCTACGACACCATCACCTTCAGCGGCGAGGTGACTGCGGTGGAGGACGGGCTGATCACGGTGAAGGTGTTCGGCCGCAACAGTCTTGGCGATCACGTCATCGCGAACGCCACGCTCACGATCGGGGACGCGTAATGCTGTCGCGCAAGGCGGCCATCGTCGGCATCGGCGCCACCGACTTTTCGAAGGATTCCGGTCGCAGCGAGTTGCGGCTGGCTGCCGAGGCCGTTCTCGATGCGCTCGATGACGCGGGCCTGTCGCCGTCGGATGTCGACGGCCTCACGACTTTCACGATGGACAGTAACAACGAGACCGCGGTGGCGCGTGCGACCGGGATCGGTGACCTGAGGTTCTTCGCTCAGACGGGTTATGGCGGCGGTGCCGCGTGCGGGACCATCGCACACGCGGCGGCGGCCGTCGCAACCGGACTGGCGGACGTCGTGGTGGCCTACCGCGCGTTCAACGAGCGGTCCGGCCAGCGCTTCGGCCAGGTGCAGACCCGACTGGTGGGAAGCGGTGGTGTGTCAGCCGATTCGACGACGGCCGACAACTCCTTCTCGTATCCGCACGGGCTTTCCACGCCCGCTGCGCAGGTCGCCATGATCGCGCAGCGGTACATGCACTGGTCCGGCGCCACCAGCCGCGACTTCGGCGCCGTCTCGGTGGCCGATCGCAAGCACGCCGCCAAGAACCCGAAGGCGTACTTCTACGAGAAGCCGATAACCATTGAGGACCACCAGAATTCGCGGTGGATCGCCGAGCCGTTGCGGCTGCTGGACTGCTGCCAGGAGACCGACGGCGCGGTGGCCCTGGTCGTGACGTCGGCCGAGCGGGCCCGAGACCTCAAGCAGCGGCCGGCCGTCATCGAGGCCGCGGCCCAGGGCGCCAGCCCCGACCAGTACACGATGGTCAGCTACTACCGGCCCGAATTGGGCCTGCCCGAGATGGGCGTCGTCGGTAAGCAGCTCTGGGACCAGTCAGGCCTTTCGCCTTCTGACGTCCAGACCGCCATTCTCTACGACCACTTCACCCCCTTCACGCTGATTCAGTTGGAGGAGTTGGGATTCTGCGGCAAGGGTGAGGCCAAGGACTTCGTCGCCGACGGCGCGATCGAGCTGGGCGGGCGGCTGCCGATCAACACACACGGCGGTCAACTCGGCGAGGCCTACATCCACGGCATGAACGGCATCGCCGAAGGCGTCCGGCAACTGCGCGGCACCTCGGTGAACCCGGTGCCCGACGTCGAGCACGTGGTCGTCACCGCGGGTACCGGTGTGCCGACGTCGGGTTTGATTTTGGGCTAGTTCCCCTTCCATCCCGCCGAGCGTCACGCTAGTGTGACCGTCGACGTCGAACGTCACGCTAGCGTGATGCTGTGGATGGCCGCGCGACACTGACGTGACGCTCGTTGGCGTCCATGGAACGCTGCGGACCATGGCGGAGCCCTTCATCGGCAGCGAGGCGGTCGCGAATGGAGACGTCGCTAAAAGCGTGTTACGAAGCAGGTACACCAAATTGCACCGCGACGTCTACGTCACTCCGGATGCTGAGCTGACTCCACTCGTTCGCGCCCGGGCAGGATGGCTGTGGTCACGACGAAGGGGCATCATCGCGGGGCTGTCGGCCTCGGCGCTACATGGCGCCAAGTGGGTGGATACCTCTGCCCCGCTGGAGATCCTGCACGGCAATAGGAACCCATTGCCCGGCTTGCGCGTCCGAGGCGACCGTATCGAGGCGGACGAGGTGGGGGTAGTCGATGGCATACCGGTGACTACGCCGGCCAGGACGGTGCTCGACCTGGGCTGCTGGTACCGAACGGACGATGCGGTGGCAGCGATCGACGACCTCCTGCGGGCGACCGACGTGAAGTTGACCGAGGTCGAAATGCTCGTCGAACGCTATCCAGGCCGACGGGGAATCCATATGGCGCATAATGCGATCTGCCTCGCAGACGCTGGCGCGCAGTCGCCGAAGGAAACCTGGCTTCGTCTACTGCTCGTACGTGCGGGCTTGCCCAGACCGCAGACGCAAGTTCCCGTTAGCGACGAGTTTGGC
>DATJOR010000265.1:0-3859 GCA_035506875.1 Mycobacterium sp. | reverse complement strand
AGTGCGTCACCGTGGTCGTTGACCGCGTCGCCGTCGACCAGCGGCAGTTCGGCGTAGCCGTCGTAGACGCGGCGGCGGGCATCGTCGTCGACACCGGAGCCGCGTCCCACCGGGCCCAGTGCGCCGTGCGATGCCGCCAGGGCTGGATCGAGGTGACCGGTGCCGCGCAGCCGGTCCAGAAAAGATGCGTCGACCATCAACGCGTTGCGGTCGCGGTGAATCCGTTGCGTGATCACCGCCAGCTGCGCTGCGATGTCGGCCGGCCAGAGGCGCGGCTGCGCGGCTACCCCGCCGACGCGCACCACGGACCGCCCGAATCTGTTGCCGCACAGTGCCGATACCAATCGCATGACGGATTCTTTGTGCCAACCGAAGCGGGCGTGGGGTACCGCCAGTCCGGCGGCGTCACACAACCGGGTCACCACGTCCAGATGGTTGGCCAGGCGTTCCAGCTCGGCGTGGATCACCCGGATCAGGCCCGCCCGCCGCGGCACAGCCACCTCAGCCAGGGTCTCGGCGGCGTGCGCGAACGCCAGCGCGTGCGCGACCGACGCGATACCCTCGACCCGCTCGGCGACCAGGATTGCGTCTCGAAGTGCTAACCCCTCAAAGCGCTTGGCGATACCGCGATGTTTGTAGTGCGGGCGGATGTTGAGGTGCGGGATGTCTTCGCCGGGGGTCTCGATGAGGAACTCGATCGACTCGAAGACTCCGGAACGCACCGGGCCCAGCGGCAACGTGAAAACTCCCTGCCCGCTCACATCGACCGGTCCATGTTGGTCGGCGGCGCTGGAGTGGATGTGCCGCTCAAGACGGTCCCGCTCGGGATGACCCGGTCGCGGCGTTGGCTGCCCAGGGCTGCGAGGCAGCAGCAGTGGGTCCAACCGCGGGTGACCGGTCGGAATCACACCCGACAAGTCGTGCAGCGCGCGCTCGTACCAGAACGCCGCGGGCACATCGGGTGTCAACGCCGGATAGGACAGCGACCCGTCGTCATCCGGCGCGATCAGCGTGCGCAGGCAGCTGACGAGCGAGCCACCGACCAGCAAGGCGTGTACGTACGCGGCGTCACCGCGGTGGCTGCCGTAGACGCCGGCGAACCGGTCATCCTCGGCAACGCGGGCGGTGATCCGCTCACGCCACTGGTCCAGCGGCAGGTCGACGACCATCGTCAGGGCGGCCGCGGTCATGGTGCACCCGCGAGCAGTTCACGAGCACCGGTATTGAGCAGGTCCACCAGATCTGGTGGCGGCGCTAAACCCAGGACCAGCAACACCAGCACTCCGGCGACCACCGGTGTCACCATCCATTGGCTGGGTTCACCACGGGTCAATGCCGGCGCAACCTCGGTCGCATCGTCGGATTCGGGCTGGAACAGAATTCGGGTGGTCGCGATGCTCAAGCCCAGGAATGCCAGGGTGACCAGGCAGACCAGTACCGCGGTAAACATGTTGCGGCTCTGGGCGAATCCGCCAGTGACGATCTGAAATTCGCTGCGGAACAACCCGAATGGCGGCATCGCCGACAACGCCAGCACCGCGGTAAGGAACAGGGGTCCCGACCACGGCAGTACCTCGATGCCCCGGGTCATGCGGCCTAGTTCCTTGGTGCCAAACTTGCGTACCAGGACTCCGGCGCCCATGAAGGCGTTGCCCTTGGCGGCGGCATGGGCCAGCACATGAAGCAACACACCGGACAGGGCGATCGGCACGCCGAAGCTGATGCCGATCGCCAAGATGCCCATGTGTTCCACGCTGGAATAGGCCAGCAGGCGTTTGATATCGCGTTGCTCAAGCAAATACAGTGCGGCCAAAAGCAGAGACAAAACGCCGAACACCAGCAACACAATTTGCGGAAACCGGGTTCCCAGGGTGCCCGCCGCGATCTGGTAGTAGCGCAGGATCGCATAGAAGCTGACCGCCAGAAGCGATCCCGACAGCAGCGCCGACACCGGCGTCGGTGCTTCGGCGTGCGCGTCGGGCAGCCAGGTATGCACCGGAAAGAAACCCACCTTGGTGCCGAATCCGACAACGGCGAGCACGAACGCCAGACGCACCGGTGTCTGCGGCAATTGCCCTGCGGCCGCAATTAGCGGATCGAACGCCAGGTCGTAGGACTGGCCCAGGACGTTGGCGCCCGCGTAGTACATGAAGATGGTCGCCAGTAGCGCGATGCCCAACCCCGAAGAGGCAATCAGCACGTACTTCCATGCCGCCTCGGTTGCCCCCTCGGTGTTGTCCAGTGCCACCAGCAGCGCCGAGACGACGGTGGTGATCTCGACGGCGATCCACAACAACGCGAGGCCATTGACCAACGGTGCGCAGATCATCGACCAGGCAAACGCGTTCAGCCCCAGATAGAACCGGGCACTGTGATGGGCGAACAATGCCTGTTGCTCGGCGCTCTCGGAGCGCACCGCGCGATGTTCGTCGGCCAGGTAGCCGACGGAATACAGGCCGACCGCGGCGTAGAGAAAACACGTTGCCAGCAAAAAGATCACCGACAGCGCATCAGCGCGCAAATAGTGCACACCGGTGATGGTGTGGCCCTTGGCCGCTGGCACCAGCATCAGCGAAAGGAGGAAGGAGACGATGCCGGTCACCGCGGTCACCGCGGCGGCGACGCGATGCGGAGCGCGCAAACACACCACGGTGGCGACCAGTGGCACCACGATCAGTAACACCATCACGACGCTCATCGGCTAACCCCTCAACCGGTCAAGGGTCTCGGTCGAAAGCGAGCGTGTACGTCGATGATGGGTCCGCATCAGCACACCGAAGACAACGACGGCGACCAGCAGATCGAACAGGAACGCCACCTCCAATATCAGCGGCATTCCGGCGGCCACCACCAGACTGGCCAGCGAAACACCGTTTTCCAAGGAGAAAAACCCGATGGCCTGACTGACCACATCGCGGCGCACGATCATCAAAATGAAGGCGACCAGCACCACCGCCATCGACAGGCTCAGCGCCACGCTGGGCAGTACCGGCGAATGAAGGCCCAATACACCGACGGCAAAGAAGCCGAACGCCCCAACGGCGATGGAGATCAGCACTTCGTTGGCAACGCCCAACACTCCGCTGCCGGCGATTTCTTCGGTGGCTTCGCGCAGCAGGCCGACGATCACCAGCGGCACCACCACGGCTTTGAGGAGAAGTGACAGCGCGGCCAGCGCGTACAGCTCGGGAACGTCACGGCCGTACGCGACGACGGCCGCTAGGATGCTCACCGCCAGGGACTGCCCGGCGTAGAGGCGCACCTGGCCGCGCAGCAGGGCTGCGCGCAACATCCCGAACTCCAGCAGCAGCACGATGAGAGCCACCGTGTTCGAGACACCCTCGAACACACTGGGCACCGACTCATTGACCGCCAGCACCATCAGCCGCCTCCCAGGTACAGCGTGAATACCGCCAGGACCGCGAGTAGCAGCGCCGCCGAGACGAATTCGCTTATCTTGAACAGCCGTAACTTTGCATAGCTGTTGTCCAAGACCGCGATGATGCAGCCGAGCAGCAATGCCTTGCCGACAAGTGCGGGAATCGCAAGCCCGACAGCCAGCGCAGATCGGGTTGATGCCATCCCCCAGGGCGCGACGAATACGTTGCACAAAATGACGTAGAGCACGAACTGTTTGGCGGCCGAACCCCAATGCAGCAGCGCCAGGTCGGGACCGGAGTACTCGAACGACCGGCCCGTTTCTATCATGCCGAATTCCGTTGTTCCGGTGTGTGTTTCAACGGGAATCCGCGCGGTCTCATAGAGGATGACCATGAACAACGCCGCCGACGCAAGTAGGTGTGCCGGGCGCACGATCTGGGCGGGTCCGCTGCGGACGGTGGCTCCGACCACGTAGGGC
>DATJOR010000264.1:0-9140 GCA_035506875.1 Mycobacterium sp. | reverse complement strand
ATGACGATCATCAACACCGGGCCGATCACGATGCCCCACGGGCCGAACATGGCGATGCCCGCGAACACGGCCAGCAACATCAGCGCGGGATTGAGGCGGGCGTCCCGAGGCACCAGGATCGGGCGCAGGAAATTGTCGAGGTTGGTGACAACGATGAGATGCCAGAGGATTACGAAGACACCGCCTGGGATGTTGCCATAGAAGATCATCCCGATGCCGAATGGGATGGTCACGATACCGCCGCCGAGTGGAATGATCGACAGTGCGGTCAGCAGGATCGCGAATATGAAGAAGCCTTGGTGGAATCCGGCGACGTAGACGGATGCGGCTCCGGCCACTCCTTGACACAGCGCGATGACGAAGTGTCCGGTCACGGTGCCGCGCACCATCGAGCTCATCTTGCGCAGGTACAGATCGGTGACGTCGTCGCCCAGCGGATTGAGTTGGCGGATCAAGGTGAGGATCTTCTCGCGATTGGTCAGCAGCGCAACGAATACGTACAAGAAGATGATCGCCGAGGTGACCACGCCGAACAGACTTCCGGCGGTGGCTTGCAGAAAGTGCAGGGTCCATTCACCGGCCTTCTGCGCGACGGTCACCATGGTCTTTCGCAGCGACTCTGCGGTGACGGTCATGTGCAGGAACGGCACCCGAGCCAAGACCTGGTTGACGACGTGAAGACTTTTGTCGCCCAGCACACTTAGACCGGTTCGCTGCACCCAGCCGGCTACGTGGGTCACCATCCGGGATATCTGCACGATCGCCAGCAGTACCAACAACCCGACCGGGACGATGACGGCAGCCAGAGCCGACAGCAGCGTGCAGGTGGCGGCCAAGCCGGTCTTCAGCCGACGATCGAACCAATTGAAAAGCGGCGTAAACAAATACGCTCCGACCGCCGCAACAACGATCAGGACAAAATAGTTGCGCAAGAAATATGCCGCGAACAGTAGGCTGATCAGCGTCCAGACCGCAAGAGCGCGTTTCTGGCCGATCGTGAATTCGGTTTTCATCGAACTCCGTTACTGTATATGGCTTTTCGCGTGTTGTCGCCTGCGCTGATCGGCGATGAACCGGATCGACATGCGCTGCAGCAGACCGGGTGCCAGCCGGGCGAACACCCAGGAAGCGTACGCCTGCTTGGGCTTCACGAGCAGCGCCTTGTTGCGGCTGATCGCCTTCAACGTGTCGCGGGCCAGCCGATCGGCACTATAGGCGGTCTTCATACCCTGCCCACGCAAGTAATAGTCGCGGCCGACGAAGCCGCCGATGGCACCCTTGTCCAGGATCGGCGTCTCGACGGCGCCGGGACACACCGCCAGCACGCCCACGCCCCGAGGAATGGCTTCCGAGCGCAGCGCCAGCGACAGTCCCACGATCGCGTGCTTGGTCATCACGTAACTGGTGATCTGCCCGGCCGCGGTCAATCCGGCCATCGACGCGGTGTTGACGATGTGGCCGTGGCCCTGTCGCAGCATCACGGGGTAGGCGGCGGTCACGCCGTGCACGACGCCGCGGATGTTGACGTCGATGATCGCGTTCCACTGGTCCAGGGTGAGCAGTTCGGTGTCACCGCCCCAAGCGATTCCGGCGTTGTTGAACATCAGGTCGATCCGCCCGGTTCGGGCGACCAGATCATCGACGGCGGCCGCCACCGCGGCCGGGTCGGTGACGTCGAGGGCGGCCGCGGTCGCCGTTCCCGGACCGTGCAGGCCGTCGACGGTGCGGGCCGCTGCGGTGCCGTCGACGTCAGTGCAGACGACATCGGCGCCCGCCGCGACCAGGGCCCGGCACAGCGCCGCTCCGATGCCCGAACCCGCGCCCGTGACGATCGCTTGCTTCCCGGTGAAACTCACTGCGGTGCGGCCAGTTTCATTACGTGGCCCAAGATATCGGGATAACGCTTCATGTGCGCCCCGCCGTTGAGGTCGAGCACCTCACCGGTCAGCCATGACGCCTTGCTCAGAAACACCACCGCCTCGGCGATGTCCTCCGGGGTGCCGGCGCGGCCCAGCGGGGTGTTCTCCAGGTATTCGTCGAGCACGCCCGGAATCTGGGTGGCCGGCTCGGTGAGTGGCGTGTGCACGAATCCGGGAGCGACGGCGTTGACCCGGATACCGCGCGGCGCGAGCTCGAGCGCCGCGACTTCGGTCAGCATCGATAGCCCGGCCTTGGCCGCGCAGTAGGCACTCATCGCCGCGGCGGGTTGCCGCCCGTTGAGCGAGCTGAGCGATACCAGCGCCCCGCCCTCGCGCAACCGCGGCGCGGCGTGCTTGATCACCAGGAAGGCCCCGGTGAGGCAGACGTCGACCACCGACCGGAAATCCTCGACGGCCAGGTCGGTGATCAGCCCGACGCCGCTGTAACCGGCGGTGTTGACGACCACGTCGAGCGCGCCGGCCTGCTCGAAAAGCGCTCGTACCGAGTCCTCGTCGGTGACCTCGACCGTCGCGGCGGTGTGCGGGTCGCCGAGCTCGGCCGCGACCGAATGCGCGCCGGCGGTGTTGCGGTCGGCGACTGTCACCCGGCAGTTGTCCGCTGCGAGCGCATGCGCGACGGCTCGGCCGATGCCAGACGCGCCGCCGACAACGACAGCCGTGCGATCACTCATGCTGGCTCCTGTTCGGGTCGAGGATCATTCCATTTGGCGGTGATCACCCGCCACGGGTCGGCGTAGCGGCCCGGATAGCGGTGGTAGGGCGAGCGACGTTTGAGTAGCTCATGAGCAAGCGGAGCCGCTAGCCGCGCCGGATAACGCCGCCAGCCCATCCGGTCGGCCAGCTCGGCGAGCATTTGTGACCACGAAACCCGTTGGAATTGAAGTACTTCCGCCGAGCGCGCGGTGTCCATCCAGTCGGTGGCGAACCAGTCGGCGTCGCTATCGGGGTTGCCCTTGCGCCCGGCGGGTATGGCACCGACCAACCCCATCGCGGCGGCGCTGGCAGGGGCGACGTCGCCCTGGACGTGGCGGTGCGAGTCGTCGCCGCCGATCAGCAACGTCTCGCCGATGACGGGCGCGGTGGTGGCGACGACGAACGCGCGGGCCACGTCGCGCACGTCGACGGTCTGGATGCGCCCGTCGACCGGCAGCGACGCCTCGAAGTAAATGGTGTCCAGGTCGAGGTCGAACCGCGGCTCGGAACTGAGCACGCCGCCCAGTCGCAGCACCACCCAGTCCAGGGCAGAATCGCGCACCAATTGCTCGGCCGCCACCTTGTGGGCGCCGTAGATGTCGGACGGCCGCAACGGAGTGTCCGCGGTGAGCACGTCGCTGATGTGGTGTGGGTTACGGGCGCCGTACGCGGCGACGCTGGAGGCTTGAACGAATCGCGGCGGCGCCGGCAGTGCTTTCGCTGCGTTGATCAGAAAGCCGGTCGCGTCGACGTTGACGCGGCGGGCCAACCCCGGCCGGGCATAGCACACCGGCGGGATGATCGCGGCCAGGTGGATGATCGCCGCGGGTGAGACGTCGCGCAGCAGCGCGGTGACCGCATCGGCATCGGTGAGGTCGACCCACCGGACGTCGGTGGCGGGCAGCAGGGCGGCCGCCTTCTTGCGGTTGGCCGGTATGTCGAGGTCGGTGGCGACGACGTGACGGTCGTCGGCGCGCAGCTGTCGCACCGTCGCGGATCCGACCAAGCCGAACGCCCCGGTGACCAGTACGGTCTGGGTCATGGCGCATTACGCTACACGCCGACTCGGAATACATGCGCCGCTTCTCCCGCAAGCGGGAGGGATTCACACCGTCGCCGGCGCGGAATACGTTGGCAGCTGCGCGTTCGCGGGGTACTTAGCCGTCGGGAAGTTTATCCTTTGCGGATCGGGGTGACGGATCGGCGGCGAGGCGGATGACGACGGCAACGACTTGCCGGACGTGCGGCACTGAATCACTGGAGAACGCGCGGTTCTGCCACTCCTGCGGTTCACCTGTCAGTCCGGCGACCAGGCCTGCCGAGTACAAACAGGTGACGGTGCTGTTTGCCGACGTGGTCCATTCGATGGACATCGCCTCGGCGGTCGGGGCCGAACGGTTGCGCGAGATCATGAGCGAACTGTTCAACCGTTGCAGCGGAATGGTGCAGCGGTACGGCGGGACCGTGGACAAGTTCACCGGCGATGGCATCATGGCGCTGTTCGGTGCGCCGGTGGCGTTGGAGGACCATGCTTTTCGTGCATGTCTGGCAGCGCTGGACATACAGGATCAAGCTTTAGAGCTTGCTGCCGAGGTGCAGCGTCAGGATCGCATCGACTTCCAGCTTCGGGTTGGACTCAACTCCGGCCAAGTGATTGCCGGTGAAATCGACTCGAACCCAACGAGCTACACCGCTATTGGTGCGCAAGTGGGGATGGCGCAACGCATGGAGTCCGTTGCGCCGCCGGGAGGCGTGATGCTCAGCGAATCCACCGCTCGGCTGGTCGGAGACGTCGCCACGTTGGGCGAGCCGGAGCTGGTGCATATCAAGGGCGCCGCCGAGGCGGTGCGGGCACGTCGGCTACTGGCAGCATCGTCAGATCGTCGGCACACCGGCCGGCAGGACACGTCATTGGTAGGCCGCACCTGGGAGATGGGCGCCCTTACCGGGATGCTGGATGCGGCGATAGACGGTACAGGTTGCGTAGTGGGTTTGGTCGGACCACCCGGCATTGGCAAGAGTCGCATTGCCCGCGAGATAACCACCCTCGCGCAGCGACGCGACGTCGAGGTGTTCGCCGCATATTGCGAGTCGCATGCCAGCGAAATACCGTTCCACACGGTGACATCGCTGCTTCGCACCGCACTGGGAGCGGTGGGTCTCAGTGACGAAGCGGCACGCGCACGTGTTCGCGAACGTGCGCCCGATGCCGATCCAAAGGATCTCCTGATACTCGATGACCTACTCGGGATCGGAGATAGCAGTGTTGAACTGGCCGCAATCGATCCGGCTGCCCGGCTCCGGCGACTGACTCGATTGGTCAACACCATCTCGCTGGCCCGTACTACGCCCGCGATCTACGTCGTTGAGGATGTTCATTGGATTGACGAAGTCAGCGACTTGCTGCTGGCGGACTTTGTCGCCGTAGCTCCGCAAACCCGCTCGCTGGTGTTGATCACTTACCGCCCCGAGTACCGCGGCGTACTGACTCGTACGCCGCAATCGCAAACGATCACGCTTGCACCACTGAATGCTGCACTTTCGGCCAGTCTGGCGACGGAGCTAATCGGTTCGCACCCGTCCTTGACCGCAATTTCCATGCAGGTCGCGAAACGGGCTGCGGGAAATCCTTTTTACGCCGAGGAGATGGTGCGCGACCTTGCCGAACGCGGTGTGCTGACGGGCGGGCGTGGTAACTATGTATGCGGCAGCGATTACGCCGATGCGGCTGTGCCTGCTACCTTGCAGGCCACTATCGCGGCTCGCATCGATCGACTTAGCCCTGCGGCCAAACAGACCTTGAACGCTGCGGCGGTCATCGGATTGCGGTTCACCGCCGACCAATTGGCATTGCTCGATGGTGATGCCGAGATAGGCAAGCTGATCGACACCGAACTTGTCGACCAGGTGCGGTTCATCCCGTATGCCGAGTATGCGTTCCACCACCCACTGATTCGCACGGTGGCCTACGAATCACAACTGAAATCGAACCGCGCTGAGTTGCATCGACAACTGGCCGTGGCGATCCAGCAGAACCGTCCGTCGGCCGATGAGAACGCGGCGCTGATCGCCGAACATTTCGAGGCTGCCGAGGATCTACGCGCGGCGTTCGACTGGCACATGCGCGCCGGGACATGGGCACAACACCGCGACATCGGTGCCGCGCGGGTCAGTTGGGAACGCGCACGAGCGGTCGCCGACCGGTTGCCCATCGACGACCCGGACCGGACTTCGATGCGCATCGCACCTCGTACTCTGCTGTGCAGCAGCACGTTCCGGATCAGTGGAAACGTCACCGATACCGGCTTCGACGAACTGCGTGACCTCTGTACCGCCGCCGGCGATAAGGTGTCGTTGGCGATCGGGATGGCAGGTTTACTCACAACGTTGGCTTTTTGCAACAAGTACCGTGAGTCCTCGAGTGTCTCGTCGGACTGCAGTCGGCTGCTCGAGTCGATCGGCGATCCGATGCTGATTCTTGGACTTTCCATCGCGCCAAGCAATGTCAAGTTTCAAGCAGGCGAGCCGACCGAAGGTTTGCGCTTGGCGCAACGCGTCATCGACCTGGCCGAAGGTGATCCCACCAAAGGCAATCTGGTCATCGGATCACCCTTGGCGACGGCGACCGCGTTGCGAGGCTCCAACCGATATTGCCTGGGCCTCCCAGGTTGGAAGGAAGACCTCAACCGCGCGGTCGCTGTGGCCCGAACCGTCGACACGACCTCCCACATCGCCACCGTGCTGTGGAAGTACGGCTTCGCCGTCCAGGTCGGGGCATTGCAGCCAGACGCGGTGGCTGACCGGGACACCGCCGAAGCGCTGGAGATCGCGGAGAGTTCTGGCGACGACTTTGCGGTGGATAGCGCTCGGGTGAGTCGCGGCCTCGTCCTCATCCATCAGGGCGATTCGCAACGCGCAGCCGGTCTGGCGCTGATCGCCCAGTATCGTGAGGCCACCTTGCGACACGGCTACGCACAGAGTGCCGTACGGTTTGCCGACGCTGAGATTGCCAGGGAGAAAGCGCGAGTCGGAGATATCGATGGTGCGATCGCGTTAGCGCGTGCAATAGTCAACCATCTGTTCGACGCGGGTGAAATGATCACCCGTGCCTTCGCGACCACCGTATTGGTGGAATCGCTGCTGCAGCGCGCCAGCACCGGCGATCTTACCGACGCACAAGCCGCCATCGATCGGCTGGCGGCCGTGCCGACCGACCCAGGGTTTGTGCTATTCGAGATCCCGCTGCTACGGCTGCGGGCGCTGATGGCACGTGCGAACGGCGACGAAGTCGGCTACCGCGAGCTTGCGGAGAGCTACCGCAAGCGGGCAAACGATGTTGGTTACGAAGGCCATATGGCGCTGGCCGAAGAGATGGTCAAAGCCCGCTGACGGCTACTCTGGCGGCGTTGCGGCGACAACGGACGCTACTCGCGGCGTGGCGGTCGCCTTGACCTGTTCGAACAGATCGATGTAGTAGGGCAGGCAATCGGCCATGGCCTGTTTGGTGGTGAACAGCGGACGGTAACCGAGGTCGCGTTCTGCCTTTGCGACCGAGAAGTAGTTGTCCAGGTAAAGCCGTTCCACCGCAAGGGGTTCCAGCGGTGGCTGCGGTAAACCCAACCGGAAATGGAGCCGCTGCCAGATCGACATCACATCACGAACCAGCCGGCCCGATACGCGTGCGCGCGGCCAGCGCACACCGCACTCCTCGACGATTGGGCGCGCGAACTCGAACATGTTGATCGGTTCGCCGTCGTTGATGAAGTACGCCTGACCGGGAGCCGTCCCGCCCGGAACCAGGTGCTCGGCCGCCAGAATGAATCCGTGAATCAGGTTGTGTACGTAAGAGTTATCCAGCCGAGCGTTCTTGCGGCCGACCAGCACCTTGACGTGTCCGGCGACCACGCTTTCGAACAGCTTGCGGAACATCGTCTGATCGCCGCGGCCCCAGATGCCGCTGGGCCGGATCGAGCAGGTCAGCAAACCGTCAACGCCGTTCTGGGACAGCACAAATCGCTCGGCAACCACTTTTGTCTCGGTGTAGAGGTCGTTGAACCGATCGGTGTAGGGCAACGACTCGTCGCCGCCGGCGATCGGCTTGCCGCCCATCACGACGCTGTTGGATGCCGTGTAGACGAAGCGCTTGACCCCGGCTGCCTGCGCGGCGTGCACCAGGTTCTTGGTTCCGTCGACGTTGACGGCGAAACTGCGCTGCCGGTACTCGTCGGTGACCGACGCGCCGCCCAGCAGCTCGATGATCGCCGCGGTGTGGAAGACGGTGTCGATGCCGTCGACAGCGGCCGCGACCGTGTCCCGGTCGCAGATGTCGCCCTGGAGCACCTCGAGTCCCGGTTGGGCGGGGAGCGGGGAGGGCGCCCGGTCGAAGGACCGCACCTGATAACCCCGGTCGAGCAGGGTGGTCACCAGGTTCGCGCCAACGAAGCCCGAGCCGCCGGTGACCAGGATTCGCCCCAACTGAGCGATCGGTGATGGTTCGGGAGTGTCAGCCATGCGGATGAGGATAACTGAAACGTGTTCCAGTTTAGAACAAAACCCACGAAATTAGTTTCGCCTTCAAGAATTCTCCGCGTCGCCGGCGGCCAGTGCGTCGGACACCCGCTTACGCGCCCCAGCTAAGTGCTCCTCGCATCGTTTAGCCAGCTGTTCACCTCTTTCCCACAAAGTCAGCGACGCGTCGAGGTCCAGCCCACCCTGCTCCAGAAGGCGCACAACTTCGATCAGCTCGTCTCGGCATTTTTCATACCCAAGATGACTAATAGGCGTAACTTCGTCACTCGCCATCGGTCGGTCCCTCGCTCACTGCCGCGATCGCGCCGTCGGCGACCCGCACCCGCAGCGTGGTGCCGGCCGGAGCATCGTCGACCGAGCGCAGCACCACCGACGATCCATCCGTCGGCAGTGTCTGCACCACGGCGTAGCCGCGGGCCAGGGTCGCCGCCGGGCCTAACGTAGCCAACCGGGCCGACAAGTGACCGACGCGTTCGGCTTCCACGTCGATCAGCCGGGTGATATCCCGGCGAACCGCCGATCGGGCGCGGTGAATCTCCTCGGCGCGTACCCGGAGCCCGGCCAAGGGCTCGGCCAGCACCGGGCGGCTGCGCAGCTGCGCCAGCGCGCGCTCTTCGCGAGCCACCCAGTTGCGCAACGCCTGGGCACTGCGTCTGCGCAGGTCGTCGAGCAGGCGTTGTTCCGCCGCGGTATCCGGGACGATCTTCTTGGCGGCATCGGTGGGAGTGGCGGCGCGCAGATCGGCAACGGAATCGCACAGCGGACTGTCGGGCTCGTGACCGACCGCGCTGACCACCGGGGTGCGGCACGCGGCGATCGCGCGGCACAGCGTCTCGTCGGAAAACGGCAGCAGGTCCTCGACGCTGCCGCCGCCGCGGGCCAGCACAATCACGTCGACGTCAGGGTCGGCGTCCAATTCGCGCAGTGCCGCGACGATCTGAGCGACGGCGGTGGGTCCCTGAACGGCGGTGTTGCGCA
>DATJOR010000263.1:0-8907 GCA_035506875.1 Mycobacterium sp. | reverse complement strand
ATTAGGCCCCGAAGGTGCTCATAGGACATGCTCCGCCTCCTCACCTGGTTTCGTTGATCGTGAATGTCACCACTGTTTTGATGTGCGGCCATCTCGATTCGAACAAATGATCGAATCTCGGTCTGCGACACCGAATCCGGCGGGCTAACCGAAATGACACTGCTGTGATTACACACGGGTAAGAAGCGCTTTGCAAGCGATTCGCGAGATTTCCATACCATCTCGTGACCAATTTTTTGCGACACCGATGCCTTGCCGCCATGGCGTGTCGGTCACACCCACCTACTGAACCGTTTCCGAGCGTCGTTCCCGCGTACTGTCGTGCGGTGTGAAGGTCACGGTTCTGGCCGGCGGGGTCGGCGGTGCCCGCTTCCTGCTGGGGGTGCAGCAGCTGCTCGGTCTTGGCCAGTTCGCCTCCGGCCCTGCGCTGCCCGGCGATCACGAACTGACCGCAATCGTCAACATCGGCGACGACGCCTGGATGCACGGCGTGCGCATCTGTCCCGACTTGGACACCTGCATGTACACCTTAGGTGGAGGTGTAGACCCGCAGCGCGGCTGGGGCCATCGTGACGAAACCTGGCACGCCAAGGAGGAACTGGCTCGCTACGGCGTGCAGCCCGACTGGTTCGAGCTCGGCGACCGCGATTTGGCCACCCATTTGGTGCGCAGCCAAATGTTGCGGGCCGGCTACCCGCTGTCGCAAGTCACCGCGGCGCTGTGCGACCGGTGGCAGCCCGGCGCCAGGCTGTTGCCGGCCAGCGACGACCGCTGCGAAACTCACGTCGTCATCACCGATCCCGCCGACGACAGTCAGCGCGCGATCCACTTCCAGGAGTGGTGGGTGCGCTATCGGGCACAGGTGCCCACACACAGTTTCGCGTACATCGGCGCTGAAAAAGCCCACGCCACGGGCGAAGTCACGGAGGCTATCGCCGACGCCGACATCATCTTGGTGGCGCCATCGAATCCAGTGGTGAGCGTTGGCGCGATCCTGGCCGTTCCCGGCATCCGGGCAGCGTTGCGGTCGACCAACGCGCCCGTCGTGGGCTACTCCCCCATCATCGGCGGAAAACCCTTGCGCGGCATGGCGGATGCGTGCCTGAACGTGATCGGTGTGGCGTCTACCGCGGAGGCGGTGGGACGGCACTTTGGCGCACGCGCCGGCACCGGCATCTTGGACTGCTGGTTGATCCACGAGGGCGACCATGCCGAAATCTCTCGCGTGGCAGTGCGGTCGGTGCCACTGCTGATGACCGACCCGAAGGCGACGGCCGAGATGGTGACCGCCGGCCTGGATCTCGCGGGCGTGGCAGCATGACCGGCCTCGAGCACGGCACCGCGTCAGCGGTTGAGATCCTGCCGGTTACCGGACTGCCCGAATTCCGTCCCGGCGACGACTTGGGAGCGGGGATCGCCGCGGCGGCGCCCTGGCTACGCGACGGCGACGTGCTGGTGGTCACCAGCAAAGTGATGTCCAAATGCGAGGGCCGCCTGGTCGACGCACCCAACGACCCCGACGCACGAGATACATTGCGGCGCAAACTTGTCGACGCTGAAGCTGTTCGTGTGCTGGCTCGGAAAGGTCGCACACTGATCACCGAGAACAAGCTGGGTGTGGTGCAGGCCGCGTCCGGCATAGACGGCTCCAACGTCGACGCGAACGAATTAGCGCTGCTGCCAGTCGATCCCGATGCGAGCGCTGCGACCCTACGCGCCGGGCTGCGCGAACGGCTGGGGGTGACCGTCGGCGTCGTCGTCACCGACACCATGGGCCGCGCATGGCGCAACGGCCAAACCGACGCTGCCGTCGGCGCCGCCGGCCTGAGCGTGCTGCACAGCTACGCGGGTGCCGTCGACCGGCACGGCAACGAACTGTTAGTCACCGAAGTCGCGATCGCCGACGAGATCGCCGCCGCGGCCGATCTGGTCAAGGGCAAGCTGACCGCGATACCGGTGGCCGTCGTGCGCGGGCTCGCAGTGTCCGACGACGGCTCGACAGCGCGCCGACTCGTGCGGTCGGGCACCGAGGACTTGTTCTGGCTGGGCACCGCCGAAGCCCTCGAGCTGGGCCGCCGGCAGGCCCAGCTGGTCCGCCGCTCGGTGCGCCAATTCGCCGCCGAGCCGGTGCCGGCGGAGCTGATCGAAGCCGCCGTTGCGGAGGCGCTCACCGCGCCGGCCCCCCACCACACCCGGCCAGTGCGCTTCGTTTGGCTGCAGACACCCGATTTGCGTATCCGACTGCTGGACCGCATGCGTGACAAGTGGCGCGCCGACCTGTCTGGTGACGGCAAGCCGGCCGACGCCGTCGAGCGGCGAGTTGCGCGCGGCCAGATCCTCTATGACGCACCGGAAGTCGTGATTCCGATCATGGTGCCCGACGGCGCGCACGATTACCCCGACGCCGCGCGCACCGACGCCGAGCACACCATGTTCACCGTCGCGGTGGGCGCTGCCGTACAGGCGCTGCTGGTCGCACTGGCCGTGCGCGGGGTGGGCAGCTGCTGGATCGGGTCGACGATCTTCGCCGCGGATCTGGTCCGCGACGAGCTGGGCCTGGCCGATGATTGGGAGCCGTTGGGCGCCATCGCGATCGGCTATCCATTTGAGCCGTCGACGGAACCGCGGGAGCCGGTGCCGGTCACCGATTTGCTGGTGCGCAAGTGAGCGTTCGCGCGTCGGCCATCGCGTTGCTGCGCAACTGGGAGGCGCCGGACCGCGGGCAGGATTCGCTGCGGCACGCCGTGTTGGCGTTTCTGGATGCCCGCGACGACGCTTGCCTTCGCGAATGTGTGCCCGGACATATCACAGCCTCGGCGTTGGTGCTCGACGACTCCGGCGGCCAAGTCCTGCTCACGTTGCACCCACGCCTCGGCCGTTGGGTGCAGTTGGGCGGGCACTGCGAGGACGACGACACGGACATCGTCGCGGCGGCACTACGGGAAGCCACCGAGGAGTCCGGTGTCGACGGCCTGCGCATCGAACGGAACTTGGCCGCCATCCATGTCCACGCGCTCACCTGCTCGCTCGGTGTGCCGACCCGCCATCTCGATCTGCAGTTCGTGGCGCACGCCCCGGCCGGCGCGCAGATCGCCTGCAGCGACGAGTCGGTGGATCTGCGCTGGTGGCCGGCCGACGGCTTGCCCGCCGGTTCCGATGCGGCGCTGGCGTACCTGGTCGCCCGGGCAGCAGCTCACACGTCGGACGAGTAGCGAATCCCGCCGTCCGGCAAGACAACTCCGGGCCACACTCGCGCTCCGCGCAGCAACTCGCAGCGCGCACCGACGTTGGCACCGTCGCCGATGACACCGTCGCGGATCAGCGCCCGCGGGCCGACGCGGGCACCGAAGCCGATGATCGATCGCTCGATCACGCTGCCCGCCTCGATGCGGACGCCGTCGAAGATGACCGCGCCGTCAAGCCTTGCGCCGGGACCGATTTCGGCTCCCCGCCCGACGACCGTGCCACCGATCAGCAACGCGCCGGGAGACACCGCCGCGCCGTCGTGCACCAGAGACTCACCGCGATGTCCGCCCAACGCCGGCGACGGGGCGATGCCGCGCACCAGGTCCGCCGACCCGCGCACGAAGTCCTCGGGCGTGCCCATGTCCCGCCAGTAGCTGGCGTCGACGTAACCGCACACCTTGACCCCGTCGGCGAGCAAGGCGGGGAACACTTCACGCTCCACCGAGACTTCGCGGTCACGGGGAATCCGGTCGATGATCTCGCGAGAGAACACATAGCAACCCGCATTGATCTGGTCGGTCGGCGGATCCTCGGTCTTCTCGAAAAATGCTGTGACACGCCCGTTTTCGGTTGGGACACAGCCGAATGCCCGTGGGTCTGCGACCCGTACCAGGTGCAAGGTCAGATCGGCCTGCTGCTCGCGATGACAGTCCAGCAGCTGCCCAAGGTCGGCTCCGGAGAGCACATCACCGTTGAAGACCATCGCGGTGTCATAGCGCAGTCGCGACGCGACATTGGCGATGCCGCCGCCGGTGCCCAGCGGGTGCTCTTCCGGCACGTATTCGATCTGCAGGCCCAGCTTGGACCCGTCGCCGAACTCTTTCTCGAACGCCGTGGGGTGATAGGACGTGCCAAGGATGACGTGCTCGATACCGGCCGCAGCGATCCGCGACAGCAGATGGGTGAGAAACGGCAGCCCGGCGATGGGCAACATCGGCTTGGGCACCGACAACGTCAACGGACGCAACCGAGTGCCCTTGCCGCCGACCAGGATCACCGCATCGACTTGGTGGGTCGTCACCGTCGCCGCTCCTCCGCCATCTCGCGCCGGGCCTCCCGCCGCGCGCCGCGCTCCATCAGCCCCGACCGCACGGCCAACCCAGCCCGAAATGCCCAGCGCAGCGGGGCGCGCTGCCACCCGGAATGCCGGTCAGCGAGATAAATGTAGGTGCTTTTGTGGTGGGCGGCCAGGTTTTCCGCGGACGCACGCGCGGTGGCGTGGCCCTTGTGATGTAGCACCTCCGCCGACGGCACGTACACGTTCAGCCAGCCCGCCTTACCCAAGCGGTCGCCCAGGTCGACGTCTTCCATGTACATGAAGTAGCGCTCGTCGAAGCCGCCGATCTGCTCGAAGGCGGCGCGCCGCACCAACAGGCACGACCCCGACAGCCAGCCCACCGGCCGCTCACTGGGTTCCAGCCGCTCCTGGCGGTATGCCGTCGACCACGGGTTGTTCTTCCACAGCGGCCCGACGACCGCATGCATGCCGCCGCGGAACAGGCTGGGCAAGTGGCGCGCCGAGGGATACACCGATCCATCGGGGTCGTGGATCATCGGGCCGAGCGTCGCCGCGCGCGGCCATCGCGAAGCGGCGTCCAGCAGCGCGTCGATGCTGCCGGGCCCCCACTGCACGTCCGGGTTGGCCACCACCACCCACTCGCCGGCATCTTCTAAAGCATCGTTCAGCTGTGCTATCGCGCGGTTCACCGCGCTGCCGTAGCCGAGGTTGGCCCCGGTCGCGAACAGTCGCACGCCCGGGTAGCGCGCGACGGCGGCCTGCGGCGTCCCGTCGGTGGAGCCGTTGTCGGCCATCAGGACGCTGACCGGTCGCTCGGTCGCGTGCGACAGCGACGCTAAAAACCGGTCCAGATGCGGGCCCGGCGAATAAGTCACCGTTACCACCGGCAGGACGTCACTCACGCGTAGAGAGTAACGGCCGTTCCCGAATTGGCCGCCTCCTCCTCATCGCGCTTTGCATCGCCACTGGCCTACGCACGCAGCGCTGCCAACAGAGCGTCCTGCCACGGCCGCAGCGGTGACAGACCGGCCCGCTCCGACTCTCGACTGGACAACACCGAATACGCCGGCCTCGCCGCCGGGCGCGGATTGTGATCGCTGCTGACCGGCACCACCCGCTCCGGGTCGGCGCCGACGCCCTCGAACACCGCGCGGGCCTGGCCGAAGCGGGACACCTCGCCCGCGTTGGCGGCGTGCACGACCCGCGCCTGCACGTGCCCGTCGGCAACCTGCAGCAGCGCGCCGACCAGATCGGCGACGTAGGTCGGCGATCCGGTCTGGTCATCGACCACCTCGACGATGCGATCGCCGGCGGCAAGCCTGCGCATGGTGGCGACGAAGTCCTTGCCGCTTCCACCGGTGTAGACCCAGGCGGTGCGCACCACGATGGCCTCCGGCGACGCCGCCAAAACCGCCTGCTCGCCTGCCAGCTTGCTTTGCCCGTACACACTCAGCGGCCCGGTTTCGTCGCTCGGCTCGTAGGGACGAGACGCCGCGCCGCTGAAGACGCCGCTGAAGACATAGTCAGTAGAGATGTGGATCAGCCGCGCGCCGACACGCGCGCAGACCCGGGCGATGTGCTCCGGACCCGCCGCGTTGACCGCATATGCCCGCGCCTCGTCGCCTTCGGCGCCGTCCACGTTGGTGTAGGCCGCACAGTTGATCACCGCGTCGCCGGTCTGCACGATCTGGTCTGCGGCCTGCGGATCAGTGATGTCCCACTGCGACGACGTGAGCGCCAAAACGTCGCGTCCCTGCCGAACTGCCTCGGCCGCCAGACACGTCCCGGCCTGCCCACCGGCACCGGCGATCACGATCCTGTTAGGCACGTGTGGCACATTCACGTCACGAGTCTGGCACGCCGAGGCCTCAGCTACCGGCGGAACTGCTGTGACGAAAGTAATCTGTTGTGATGCCTGAGCAACGTGTGGCCCGTGTGATTGCGACCGTGGCGGCCGTGGCGGTCGTGCTCGTCACCGGGGTGGCGTGGAGCAAGGTCCGCTCTTTCGAGGACGGCATCTACCACGTCTTTGCGCCATCGCTGGGCCACGGCGGCGACGACGGCGCAATCGACATCCTGCTGGTCGGCATGGACAGCCGCACCGATGCCCACGGCAACCCGCTGAGCGCCCAAGAACTTGCCAGTCTGAGGGCCGGCGACGAAACCGCCACCAACACCGACACCATCATCCTGGTGCGCATCCCCGACAACGGGAAGTCGGCGACGGCGATCTCGATTCCGCGCGACACCTACGTTTCGGCGCCGGGGATGGGCAAGACCAAAATCAACGGCGTCTACGGCCAGACCAAGGAAGAGAAGCGGGTCAGCCTGGTCGAATCCGGCGTCGCGCCCGACGAGGCCGAGCGAGAAGCAACCGAGGCCGGCCGTGAGGCGCTGATCAAGACAGTCGCCGACCTCACCGGCGTCACCGTCGACCACTACGCCGAGATCGGGTTGCTGGGCTTCTCGTTGATCACCGACGCCCTCGGCGGTGTCAATGTATGCCTTAAAGCGCCTGTGTACGAGCCGCTTTCGGGTGCTGACTTCCCGGCCGGATGGCAGAAGCTGAACGGTCCACAGGCGCTGAGCTTCGTCCGCCAGCGCCACGAACTGCCTCGTGGCGACCTGGACCGGGTGGTGCGCCAACAGGTGGTGATGGCGTCGCTGGCCCATCAGGTGATCTCCGGCAAGACGCTGTCGAGCCCGGCGACGATGAACAAGCTCCAGCAGGCCATCCAGCGCTCGGTGGTGCTGTCATCGGGTTGGGACATCATGGATTTCGTGAATCAGCTACAGAAGCTTGCCGGTGGCAAGATCGCGTTCGCCACCATCCCGGTGCTCGACGAGTCCGGCTGGAGCGACGACGGCATGCACAGCGTTGTGCGGGTCGATCCGCACCAGGTGCAGGAGTGGGTGGCGGGCCTGCTGCAGGACCAGGCGAAGGGCAAGACCGAGGAGTTGGCCTACACACCGGCCAAGACCAGCGCTAGCGTGCTCAACGACACTGACATCAACGGGCTCGCCGCGTCGGTGTCAGAAGTGTTGACCGCCAAGGGATTTACCACGGGCATGGTCGGCAATAATGACGCCGCCCATGTGTCCACCAGCCAGGTGCAAGCCGCGAAGTCCGACGACTTGGGCGCCAAAGCGGTCGCCAAGGAACTCGGCGGGCTGCCCGTGATCGCCAACTCGTCCGTACCCCAGGGGACGGTTCGGGTGGTGCTGGCCAACGACTACACCGGCCCGGGCTCTGGCCTCGGCGACGGACCCGCCACGATGGCAGCCAACTCGTCGCACTCCGGACCGGCCGACAACAACGCTCCCCCGCCGTCGCCGATCCTGACTGCCGGCTCCGCGCACCCCGAGTGTGTCAACTGAGCACGCTCAGCGCAGCGGTGCTTGATCCGATGCTGCGCGCCGACCCGGTCGGCCCGCGTATCACCTACTACGACGACGCCAGCGGCGAGCGCATCGAGTTGTCCGCGGTGACACTGGCCAACTGGGCGGCCAAGACCGGCAACCTCTTGCGCGACGAGATGGCCGCCGGGCCCGCCAGCCGGGTGGCGGTGTTGCTGCCGGCCCACTGGCAGACGGCGGCGGTGTTGTTCGGGGTGTGGTGGATCGGCGCCGAGGTGGTGCTGGACGGCTCAGCGGCTGATGTCGCCTTGTGCACGACCGACCGGATCGATGACGCGGACGCGACCGGCGCCGGCGAGGTGGCGGTGCTGTCGCTGGACCCGTTCGGCCGTCCGGCGCCCGATCTGCCGGTCGGTCTCACCGACTACGCGACCGCGGTGCGGGTACACGGCGACCAGATCGTCGCCGAGCGCCAGCCCGGGCCGGCGTTGGCCGGCCGATCGGTCGACGAGGTGTTGGCTGCTTGTCAAAACTCCGCTGCCGCAAGAGGTTTGACGGCCGGGGAGCGGGTGCTCTCGACGGCATCCTGGGATCGGCCCGACGACCTGATCGACGGCCTGCTGGCGGTGCTGGCGATCGGCGGCTCGCTGGTGCAGGTGGCCAACCCGGATCAGGGCGCGCTGCCGCGCAAGATCGAGACCGAGAAGGTCACCCGCGTCTTTGACTCCCACTAGTCACACCAGCACCTGCTCCTAGTCCTGACACGCGTTTACAAAACAAGGCATATGCGATATCACTGCCGTCGGTGCTATCACATGCGGGCACAAAGCCGGAGAAGGTCCTATCCCCCGAACCAGTGACTGGTGAGGTTGGCGATGCCGGTGAGGCTCAATACATATTGGTATCGCAATATTTCTATGTTAAGTTCGGTGGAACCGCAGCTTAGGAGGGTATGGCGATGTTGGTGCACGGGCTATTGGGCAAGGCGGCCGGAACGGTGGTGACCGGTCTGGTCGGCGTGAGCGCCTACGAGGTTGTCCGCAAGGCCTTGGCCAAGGCTCCGCTCCACGACGCCGCCGTGACCGCGACCGAGTGGGGACTGCGTGGCACCCGGCGCGCCGAGGAAGCAGCGGAATCAGCCCGGCTGAAGATGGCCGACGTGGTGGCCGAAGCCCGCGAACGCATCGGTGAGGAGGCGCAGCCTCCGGCCATCGGCAACCACGACCACGAGCACTGACATGCGCGTCGTTTCGGACGCGGCCGGGCGGATGCGGGTGCATGTCCCC
>DATJOR010000262.1:0-6354 GCA_035506875.1 Mycobacterium sp. | reverse complement strand
GGCCCGCCGGGCGGCCATGTCGGCAAAGCGAGAGTCAGCCGCGAGGTCCGCACGACCGACGAGTTCGCAGAAGTCGGGCCAGTAGCGGTCGGCCTGCAAGAACATCAGCTGCACGTGGCGGCCGTCCTTGGTGCGGTAGCTGCCCACCAGCGGATTGACCTGCAGGCTGCGGCCGCGGGCGGGCTGGGCCTTGCCCCCATTGAGCACCGCGAGCAGATCCGAGGACAACGTCCACATCGCGGTCGCTAGCAATGAAACATCGACCACCGAGCCGGTGTCAGTACGGGCCCGTTTGAGCAGCGCCGCGGCGATGCCAAACGCCAACGCCATCGCGGCGTTACGGTCGCCCATCGCGCCACGCTGGCTGATCGGGTAGTCATGCCCGGCGGGCGTGAGGATATGGGCCAGTCCCCCGCGCGCCCAAAAAGCCGACCCGTCATAGCCGGCTTGATCCGCATCAGGCCCCCGCGCCCCAAAGCCGTGGCCGCGAGCATAAATGAGCCTGGGATAGCGTTGGCGCACCGAGTCGGTGTCCAGACCCAGGCGCACCAGTGCCCCCGGACGCAGACTGGTGAGAAACACATCCGCCGAAGACAGCAAGACGTGCAGCGCGGCCAGACCCTGTTCATGGCGCAGGTTTAAGGTCACCGAGCGCTTACCGCGGTTGGCTAGCGCCACCGACAGGTTGACCCCGCCGCGGTCGGTGCCGATGCCCTGGGTGGCCAGGCCGCGATACGGGTCACCTTCCAAGCGTTCCACCCGCACTACGTCGGCTCCCCAGTCGGCCAGGAGCGCACCGGCCACCGGCACAAAAACCCATTGGGCCAGCTCCACCACACGCACCCCTTCGAACGCGCCGTCCTGCATGTCAGGCCTCTTCCCCGGTGCGCTGCCGCGCGCCAGCAACGTGAGCCGCCGCGGTGCACCGAACTTGCTCTGCTCCCAGCGGCGGCCGAAATAAGATACGGTAAGCAATACTATATTGCTACGGTAATGATTTCGGTGAGTGATTCGCGGTCGGGTGATTAGCGCCGCGGCTGGGCGGCGAACGGCTCGAGAGCAACCACTCGAGTGCAACCAGGTGTCGGAGTCATAAGCCCAGTGCTGCAGCGGTGTCATCTTTATCCGGCCGGCCCGACGGGTGTTTGAGTCGCCGTGCAGTACGCCCTGCAGTGCGCCTCGTAGCGCGACGGCACACCACAGCCGCTTGATCAGCGGGAGTGGCGGGGCCGCGACCGGTCTGCGCGGTGTTGATTTATCCGGACAGATTGAGATTGGGGGCTTGACCGTACAGCGACAGGGTGATCGCCAGGCTCACAAATACTGCAGCGATCAGCGAGGTGCGCACCGCGCGCCCGACCGCCTCGCCCACACCGGCGGGCCCGCCGGATGCGCTGTAGCCGTAATAGGTGTGCACTAACATGATCACCACGGCCATCGCCATGGCCGTCACACACGACCACGCCAAATCAACGGGATTGAAGAAGGTGTTGAAATAGTGGTCGTAGACTCCCGGCGACTGACCGTAGACCGCGGTGGTGCCGACCCTGGCGGCCAGAAAACTCATAAGCACCGCCAAGCTGTAAAGCGGAATAACCACGATGATGCCCGCAATGACCCTGCTGGACGCCAGGTAGGCCACCGAACGCACACCGATAACTTCCAGGGCATCGATCTCCTCGTTGATACGCATCGCACCCAACTGGGCGGTAGCTCCGGCACCGATAGTCGCCGCCAACCCGATACCAGCTACTAGCGGCGCGATAAGTCGCACGTTCAAATACGCTGCGATGAAACCGGTTAACGCCTCGATACCGACGTTGGACAGCGAGTGGTAGCCCTGCACCGCGATCAGCGCCCCCGCCGACAGCGTCAGAAAACCCACGATCACGATCGTGCCACCGACTAGCGTCAGTGCGCCCGTGCCCAGGCTCATCTGCGCGATCAGCCGGATAAGCTCCACCCGGTAATTCACGACGGCATCGCCCATCGAGGTCAACGTCTTAACGTAGAACTGAGTTTGGGTGCCGATCCGGTGCCAGCGGGCGGCGGCGATGTTTCTTGCCCGCCGGGCGCGCGGGTACAAAGTGCTGGGAGCAACGCTCATGTGGTGGCCTTAACGCCCACAGCGGTGACGATGACATTGATGACAAATAGCGCAACAAAGGAAAACACCACCGTCTCGTTGACGGCGTTACCCACTCCGGCTGGCCCGCCATCCACGGAAGTGCCCTTATAGCAGGCGATTAAGCTCGCCGCGAAGCCGAACAACGCCGCCTTGACCAGCGAAATTACCACCTCAGGCAGGCCCACCAGCAGTGTGAGCCCGCCCACGAACGCCCCGGGGGTGACGTGCTGCAAGAACACCGAAAACACGAACCCGCCGGTCAGGCCCACGCAGGTGACCAGCGGCGACAACAGCAGCGCGACCAATGTGGCCGCTAGCACTCGCGGAACCACCAGCGCCTCGATGGGATCAATGCCCATGACCCGCATCGCGTCGAGTTCCTCACGGATGGTCCGCGCACCCAGGTCGGCGCACATCGCGGTGGCTGCCGCACCGGCAATCACCAACACCGTGACCATGGGGCCGATCTGCGTGACCGCTCCCAACGCGGCTCCACTGCCCGAAATATCGGCGGCGCCGATCTCAACCAGCAGGATGTTGGTGATGAACACCACCATGACCGTGAACGGAATCGACAACAGCAATGTCGGCAGGATCGACACCCGCGCAACAAACCAGCCCTGTTTGAAGAATTCTCGCCACGCGAACGGCGGCCGGAACATTGCCCACACCGTGTCGGCGGACATCGCAAAAAAACCGCCGACACCGGTCATCGGTTTAGATAGCAGTCGGCTCACCTTTCCTTGCTGGGTACCCACCTGCGCAGACAGCGGCGCGGTCACCGCCGCGCCGCGAGCAGCCGATCCTCCAGCGGGCTAAGCTCGCCGGGTCATCAGCCCCGCGCACCAGGCGGTGATTGCGCCAGCGTGATCCCACAGTTCGCCCCTATGACGGGTAATCGCCATTTCGGTATTGCTTACGGTACTGCACTCTAGGCGCGCCGCTGTGCCTTTGTCACGACGCCGACAAGCCGACACCGACAAATACCACAGGTATTACCGTAATCGCGACAGTTTCTGCGCGTCGTGGCGGACGCCGGGGGCCGAGTGGATCAAACCGCGCTCGCCGCCCGCCGTTTGCGGGCGCCTGATCGCAACCCGTAGCTGATCGCTTGGCGCGCCTCAGGTCGGCCAGTCGGCCGCAGGTGGGTTTCGCCCAGCTGTAGGGCGTACCAAGCACCGCAGCCGCAACGATCCTGACCACCTCGGCCGACCCCGGACTCAGGGCGTGAACAGGTGCCCAGCGTTGACATCTAACAGCGCGCCGGTGATGCCCGAAGCCATCTCGGAGGCCAAAAACAGTACTGCGTTGGCGATCTCGTCAGCGGTGACGATGCGACGCAGCGCCATTTCGGCGGTGTATTTTGCCAGCACCGCTTCATAGGTCGTTGCCTCGCGGTCCGCTTCCCAGCGATAGAACTTCTCCAGCTGTTCGCTCCAGATATGCCCTGGTGCAACGCAGTTCACGCGGATGCCGCTTGGCCCCAGTTCATCGGCCAGCGCGTGGGCGATCTTGTGGGCCTGAGCCTTTCCGGCGGCATAGTCGCTGCGGCCGGCCAAGCCGATGCGACTGGACATGGACGTCACGTTGACGATGGCTCCGCTTCGTCGTGCCATCATTGCCGGTGCGAAAAAGCGGCACGCCAGTAAGGTTCCATAGCCGCCCACTTCCACGGTTTTGCGCCAGTGCTCAAGGTCGGCGTCGTCCATGTCCAGCAACGCGCGCTTGGGACCGGCCCCGAACGCGGCGTTGACCAGGACGTCCACCCGACCGAACTGCGCCAAAACCGTGTCGGCGACGCGTTTGGCATCCGCCGGTGAGGCGATGTCGGCAGTAATAGGCAGCGGCTGACCGCCGGCGTCGACCACCGCGCCAGCCGCGAGCTGCAAGGACTTGGTGGTGCGAGCAACCAGCGCCACGAGCGCACCGGCGGCCGCGAAGCGTGCACCCAATGTCGCGCCCAACCCTGGGCCGGCGCCGACAATGACAGCGACCCTGCCGCGAAAGTAGCCGCCGAACGGGTCGGGCGGTTGCACCGCTGAAGTCAACATTGTCTGAGTGCGCAGTCAATGCCTAGCTCGGATTCGATAACCGCCGGGATTGAGGTCATTGAAATTCGGGCAGCGCCGTCGATTTGACATTGGTCGTACCCAGCGTCTTCTCCGAGCTTTGGTCGAAGCCCGCCGACTCTGCGGCCCAGACCAGCTCGATCGGGCAGCGCGTGTTGAATTTGCGGTCTGCAGTCCGCAAGCCGCCTCGATCTGCGCTGAGAGCGAAGTTCTTGCGGCGCAGCGCATATCGGTCCATCGCCGCCGTTTGCGTTGAGACGGTCGTCGTGTCAGGCATGTAGGCCTCTGCGGCTGAAGAAGAAATCGCGGGCGTTGTCGTACAAATAGTCCTTCAACACGTCATCGGGCAGCTCGAGGGCCTGGGCCTCGGGAACGACGCGACGCATCCGTAAGACCGGCCAATCCGATGCGAAGATCACTTTGCCGCGTCCGCGGGTGCGCATGAAGTGCAAGAGCGTGTCCGGTAGCCGCTTGGGGGACCACGCCGAGGTCATCAGCCGGAGGTTGGCGTACTTGATCAGCAGCCGGATCGCGGTGTCCCACCACGGATCTGCACCGTGCATCATGCACAGCGGCAGTTCGGGGAAGCGCACGCACACCCGGTCCAAGTGGATCGGATTCTGCACCTCGCCGGGTATTGGGGGCCCCGGAAGGCCGGTGTTGAGACAAAGTGGCAGATTTAACTCGGCGCATTTGGCGTACAGCGGGTAATAGACCGCGTCGCTTGGCGGATACTGACCCTCGCCCCAAAAACTCGGCCCCACCGCGGCGTAGACGACGGGCAGATCGTTGACCACTGCGCTCAGTTCTCGCAGTGACGGCACCGGCCGCAGCAGGTTCACACCGCCGACAGCCAGAGCGAAGCGGTCTGGTTTGGCTTCAACGAATTTCCGCGCGGTGCTCGATGGGCGCGCCAGGTTGTCCATCAGGATGGCTTTGTGCACACCCTGCTCGTCCATCTCGTCGAGCAGTTCGGACAGTTCAACCCGGTCAAACATCGACGCCGGTCCGCGGAAGTAATCGTCGCGCACCCGAAGCATCCATTCTGGCTGATCTGGATTCTCACCGAAGTGCACGTTGACGAGGCAGTCAATGGTCCTGGGTGTCATGTGATGTTAGCTCCCATCTGGGGCCCTACCGTTGAGACGGTATCTGCGGCTGCCGCCTGACGTGCCCAGCGGTAGTCAGTCTTGCCGTTGTCCAAGCGGTTGCACCGCATCAACGACGATGAACGCCTTCGGTGCTTTGAAGCCGGCCAGCTCAGCAGTACACCACTGCCGCAGCGTCGGCTCGTCTATGCAGGCGCCGGGACGGGCCCCCACCACCGCGACGACTTCGTCGCCCCAGCGCTGGCTGGACCAGCCCATGACCAGCGCATCGTCAACGTCGGGGTGAGCCCGCAGGACTTCCTCGACCGCCTCGACGGACGCCGCGGTGACGCTATCCAGCGATGCGTAGTAATGGCTGTCGACGTCGATGTCCCCATCACCCTGTTCGGCCATTGTCGTCCTTCCTCACCGCATCCCATGTGGTCTGCTGACCCGCCGACGGCTCAGGGGTCGCCTGCGGCGCCCTGCTTGCGGCGCGCTGTAAATCTCACAGCAGTAGTTACTGTATATCTATCGGTACTGTTTTCGGCAAGGGGTGTTGCAGCGAGGCTTGGACAGGAGACCCTCAATGGGTCCGGCAATGTCGGATTGCCTGCACATTGAATAGAGCCGAGGCCGCCGGAAAACTCATAGTCAAGGTCGCCACGGGGCGAACGCGGCAGCAAGGCACACGGTTCTGCTCAGTGTGAGCGCTTTTTTGACAGAACTACCGCGCTATGGCGGGCCCATACTGTATATCTATCGGTATCATGCACAGCGAGGCACTTTGGAAGCTGCGGATAAAAGCTGCGGTCGTCGGCGTATCACGCGCTGCATTGTGTGTGACGGCCGCCGCAATGCTGTGGCCAGCCGGTGTGGGGCCGGCGAGAGCTCAGCCGCCCGTTGAGAATCTGCTGGTGCCCTCTGCGGCTATGGGCCGCGACATCCCGGTAGCGTTTCTGGGCGGCGGCCCGCACGCGGTGTATCTGTTGGACGCGTTCGACGCCGGCGACACCGTCAGCAACTGGGTCACCGCCGGAAACGCGATGAATGCTCTGTCAGGCACAGG
>DATJOR010000261.1:0-7610 GCA_035506875.1 Mycobacterium sp. | reverse complement strand
GAAGCCCGCGAACGCATCGGTGAGGAGGCGCAGCCTCCGGCCATCGGCAACCACGACCACGAGCACTGACATGCGCGTCGTTTCGGACGCGGCCGGGCGGATGCGGGTGCATGTCCCCTGGGTGCGTTCGAATTCGCGGCGCGCGGTCGCGGTTGAAGAGGCGGTGGACAAGCAGAACGGGGTGCGCGCTGTGCACGCCTTTCCGCACACCGGTTCCGTCGTCGTCTGGTATTCGCCGAAGCGCTGCGATCGTGAGGCCGTATTGGCCGCAATCACGTCGGCCGAACACGTTGCCGCCGAGCTGATCCCGGCCCGCACACCGCGGTCATCCGACGTCCGCAACACCGAGGTGCTGCGCATGGTCATCGGCGGGACCGCGCTGGCCCTGCTTGGAGTGCGCCGCTACGTCTTCCAGCGACCGCCGTTGCTGGGCCCGAGCGGCCGACTGGTCGCAACCGGCGCGACGGTGTTCATGGGCTATCCGTTCCTGCGCGGCGCATTGCGCTCGCTGCGGTCCGGACGCGCCGGCACCGATGCGCTGGTGACCGCGGCGACAGTGGCCAGCCTGGTACTGCGCGAGAACGTCGTCGCGCTCACCGTGCTGTGGCTGCTGAATATCGGTGAATACCTGCAGGATTTGACGTTGCGCCGGACCAGGCGGGCCATCTCCGATCTGCTGCGCGGCACCGCCGACACAGCATGGATTCGGGTTGACGGCAACGAAGTACAGGTTCCGATCGACACCATCGAGATCGGCGACGACGTGGTGATCCACGACCACGTCGCGATACCGGTCGACGGCGACGTGATCGACGGCGAGGCCGTCGTCGATCAGTCGGCGATCACCGGTGAAACCCTGCCGGTCAGCATCGTCGCGGGCGGGGCGGTGCACGCCGGTTCGGTGGTGCTGCGCGGGCGGCTGGTGGTCCGCGCGCGCGCCGTCGGCAACGAGACCGCCATCGGGCGCATCATCAGCCGCGTCGAAGAGGCCCAACAGGACCGGGCACCCATCCAAACCGTGGGCGAGAACTTTTCCCGTCGCTTCGTTCCGATCTCGTTCATCGTGTCCGCGATCACGCTGGCGATCACCGGAGACGTCCGCCGCGCGATGACCATGTTGCTGATCGCCTGCCCGTGCGCGGTGGGCCTGGCGACGCCGACCGCGATCAGCGCGGCGATCGGCAACGGCGCACGCCGCGGCATCCTGATCAAGGGCGGGTCGCACCTCGAGCAGGCCGGCCGGGTGGACGCAATCGTCTTCGACAAGACCGGCACCCTGACGGTAGGACGCCCGGTAGTCACGAATATCATTGCGCTGCACAAGGATTGGCAGCCCGAGCAGGTGCTCGCCTACGCCGCCAGCTCGGAGCTGCATTCCCGTCACCCGCTGGCCGAGGCGGTCATCCGCTCGACCGAGGAACGCCGCATCATCATTCCGCCGCACGAGGAATGCGAGGTGCTGGTCGGCCTTGGCATGCGGACTTGGGCTGACGGGCGGACGCTACTGCTGGGCAGCCCGTCGCTGCTGCGCGCCGAAAGTGTCAGCGTGTCGAAGAAGGCGGCCGAGTGGGTCGACAAGCTGCGCCGCCAGGCCGAGACCCCGTTGCTGCTTGCCGTCGACGGCAAGCTGGTCGGGTTGATCAGCCTGCGCGACGAAGTCCGACCTGAAGCGCCTGAGGTGCTGAAGAGGCTGCGGTCCAACGGAATTCGGCGGGTTGTGATGCTCACCGGTGATCATCCCGATATCGCGACGGTGGTTGCCGGTGAGCTGGGCATCGACGAGTGGCGAGCCGAGGTGCTGCCCGAGGACAAGCTCGAGGTGGTGCGCCAACTTCAAGATGAGGGCCACATCGTCGGCATGGTCGGCGACGGCATCAACGACGCCCCGGCGCTTGCGGCGGCGAACATCGGCATCGCGATGGGTCTGGCCGGCACCGACGTGGCGGTCGAGACCGCCGACGTCGCGCTGGCCAACGATGATTTGAACCGGCTGCTCGATGTGGGCGATCTGGGCGCCCGCGCCGTCGAGGTCATCCGGCAGAACTACGGGATGTCGATCGCGGTCAACGCCGCCGGGTTGCTGATCGGCGCCGGCGGCGCGCTGTCACCGGTGCTCGCTGCCATTTTGCACAACGCGTCATCGGTGGCCGTCGTCGCAAACAGTTCTCGGCTGATTCGGTACCGATTGGGCTAAGCGAAATGCGACAATGTCGCGCGTAAGGCGATGACGATGTAGGAAGCCGGTGCAAATCCGGCGCGGTCCCGCCACTGTCATCGGGGAGCGAACCTCACATGCCACGGCCGCGAGCTGGAAGGCGAGGCGAGCAGTGATCCGAGAGCCAGGACACTCGCGTCGTCGCACCCTGCTACCCGGGGCGGTCGACCCCGAGAGAGCTGCTGAACACCATGGCTCGCCAACGATTCGACGCCCCGCAGCGGGTGCTCGCCGAACTCGCCGAGTTAGGTCCCTACTTTGCGGTGGGCACCGGACCCGTCAATGAAGATTTGCGCTCGGTAGGTCAGCTGTACACCGACTCCGCGCTGCTCGCCGAAATCGTCGGCCGCGTACAGGCCCGCATGGACGCCGCGGAGCAGCGGGTCGCAGCATCGACCTTTTTCCTCGGCTTCGCCGCGCGGCTGTGGTCAATTGGCTTGAGCGCGTTGGTCGGCCACGGGCTGCTGCCCGACTTGGACGCAGCGCAATTGCTGTTTCGGGAGAACGCCGGCCAAATCCAGCTGCATATCGAACGTCCCGTCGTCCGGCAGGGCATCGATCTGGAGCCGATGCTGGCCGACATGGTGCTCGACGGGCACTTGACGCCGCTCAGCGCGGCGCTGCGCCGACTTGGGCCGATCTCGGACAAGTTGTTGCGGGGCAATGCGGCCTCCGCGCTGCTCGGCGCCGCGCGTGAGTTCGACCGCAGTGCCACAACCGGGCGCGGATGGCAACTGGCCCGCGGGTTGTGTGCTGACGAAAGGCTCTCGGACACAATTTGTTTCAACAAGGCCGGCTACCGCCGGACCAGCTGCTGCCTCTATTATCGCGTGCCCCGCGGCGGGGTGTGCGGTGATTGCAGCTTGGCTGAGGGGGGCAATCGATGACCGCGCCGATTTGGATGGCCGCACCGCCGGAAGTGCATTCTGCGCTGCTGAGTGCGGGCCCGGGCCCCGGCTCGCTGCTGGCGGCCGCCGGAGCGTGGAACGCGCTGAGCACCGAATACACCGAAACCGCCGATGAATTGGCGACCGTCTTGGGCGGCGTCCAGGCCGGCGCCTGGCAGGGGCCGAGCGCCGAGGAGTACGTGGCCGCCCACGTGCCATACCTGGCATGGCTGATGCAGGCCAGCGCCGACGCCGCGGCGACCTCGGTGCAACACGAGACCGCCGCCGCCGCCTACACCACCGCGCTGGCGACCATGCCGACACTCGGCGAGCTTGCCGCCAATCATGCCACCCACGCTGTGCTGCTCGCGACCAACTTCTTTGGCATCAACACGATTCCGATCGCGCTGAACGAGGCGGATTACGCGCGGATGTGGGTTCAGGCCGCCACCGTGATGGGCGCCTATCAGGGTGTGGCCAGCGCAGCGGTGGCGGCATCACCGCAAACGCCGGCCGCGCCCCAGATCGTGAAAGCCAATGCGGCACAAAGTATCGCCGATACCGACACGGAGAACGAATGGATGCAATTCATGCAGAATATCGGGTACACCGATTTCTACAACAACGTCCTGCAGCCGTTCATCGACTACCTGGACAACAACACGTACTTGATAAATCTATTCTCCGGGATTGATCCTTATCTGACCTTGGTCGGTAACCCGCTGAGCTTCCTTAATCCGTTCAACATCGCGTTCGCGCTTGGCTATCCGATGGACATCGGATCCTACGCCGCCTATCTGTCGGAGACCTTCGCCTTTATCGGCGGCGATCTCACCGCTGCGTTCGCTTCGGGTAATCCGGTGGCGATATTTCTGACCGTTGTGCTGGACACCGTCGAAGCCATCGGCACGATCATCACCGACACCATCGCGTTGCTGAAGACGCTGCTCGAGCAGGTTGTGCTGCTCCCGCTCTTCCTGCCGTTGCTGACCCTCCCGTTGGCTCCGCTGGCCGCCCTCCCCCTGGGCGCGAGCGGCTTGGCGGGATTGGCGGGTTTGGCAGGGTTGGCCGGCATCCCTCCGATGCCCGTCGTCCCGTTACCTCCGCCGCTGGCGTTGGCGCTGGCACCTGCCCCGACTCCTGTACCCGCCCCAGGCCCCGCGCCGGCCCCGGTCCCGGCACCGGCGACAGCGGCCGCGTCGGCCGCTCCCGGCCCACCGCCGCCGACACCGTCGGCGCCGCCGGGAGTGATCACGGCGCAAGGTTTTGCCTACATGGTCGGCAGCCTGACCGCTGCCGCGCGCGGGAAAGCGAGCGCCCGCGCCACGGCAAAGGCTCCGGAATTCGAGGCGGCCGCAGCCCTGGCAGCCGCAGCCGGGCCGGAAACGCCGGGCCAAGCGCGCCGACGCCGTAAGAGCAAGGTGGAAATGATCGGGCGCGGCTACGAATACATGGACCTGGAGCCGGAAGTCGTGCCCTCGGACCGCGGCGGAGGGACCCTCGGATTCCCCGGAACCGCCGCCAAGGAAACCACTACTGCGGCAACCGGATTGGCCACACTGTCCGACGATGAGTTCGGCGGTGGGCCGCGGATGCCGATGATGCCGGGCACCTGGGGTAGCGATTCAGCGCCGCCGCACCACGACAACGTCTAACATCTGCTGCGTGATCCGCCAGGGTTATGCTCACGACGCCGTTGTGACGATGCCGCGCGGCGACAGTGCCAACGCCCTCGGCGGTGCAATCACGATCGCGTTGTGCGGGCACTGGGATCACACGCCGCCGTGCCCTCTCGCGCCGCACTATGTCGAACGGCAACCGCAGTTCCCGGTCGACGCCACCAATCCGCTCTACACGCCGGAAGGCCTGTACCCCAACAGCGGTGTCAACAGCTTGGAGTTGGACACCTCGCTGACGGCGGCGTGTTCGAACGCTTCGACTTGCCGGTCTTGATGGCGCCGTTAGCAGCCGCAGTCCTCACCGCGCCATGATCTGACGCCCTGCCAGATCGCCGCGGCGGCAATGCCCAGGCCGATCACTGGATCGAACCACCAGAGGCCCGGCCAGCCGGCAGTGACCGCAAGGCCAGCCAGAACCGCAGCCGCCTGCGCACCGCAGAAATAGTTCTGGGTGCCTTCACCTTTAGTGGCCGCCGACCCCAGACGCACGGCAAGCACATGCTTGGCCCATCCCAGGATCGGCATCAGTACCAGCGAGGCGGCCGTCAGCGCAATACCGATCATCGACGTGTGCGCGTGATGCTCATCGAGCAAGTCGTGCACCGACTCCGCGCCGATATACGGCGCCGTCAGCCAGAACGACAACGCAACACCGCGCTGAGCGCGCCGTTCAGCGTGCTCGGACAATTTCCGCGACCCGGAAAACCGCCACGCCACCATGGCACTCGCCAGCGCCTCGGGCATGCTACCCAGTGCCCAGCCGGTCAGCGCAATGGACCCGACGGCCAGGCCTTGCCACAGCCCGATCACGCCCTCGGCAAGCATCGCCGCCATGCTGACCCACGCCAGCACCCATGCCCAGCGCGCACGACGGTGCCAAGCCGCGTCGTGCGGCGCCGCATGTCCGGGTTCTGCGCAGCAGTGCTCGTCCACGAGTCCGGCTGCTGTGGCGACCGGGTCGAAGTTGGTCACCCTGCGATGTTAAACGTGCGCTGCCAGAAACCGACGTCATGCCAGGCACCCAGCTTGTAACCAGCCTCAATCACCCGACCGACCTGAATGAACCCGTGCCGTTCGTGTAGCCGGACGCTCGGCTCATTGGGCAGCGCGATCACCGCAACGGCGCTGTGAAAGCCCTGCCGGCGCAGCCGGGCGAGCAGATCGGTGTATAGAGCGTCGCCCACGCCGCGACGCTGACTCGACCGATCGACGTAGACGGTGGCCTCGGCGGTCCACTGATAGGCGGCCCGACCGTTCCATGGCGCGGCGTATGCCACACCGACAACGCCGTCATCGGCGGCTACCAACCAGGGGAACTGCGCGTGCAGCCGTCTCCAGTCGTTACGCCATTCGTCGACGGTCTGTGGTTCGGTGCGGAAATTGACGAACGAGTTCTCGATGTAGTGGTTGACGATCTCGCAGACCTCGGGCAGGTCGTCCACGGTGGCGGGCCTGACCTGCAGTCCCGATCGCTGACTCACGAGTTCCCAGATACCTCTGCCGCAGTATTGCCGATGCTGCCATGACACTAACGTGCTCTCAGTGTCAGGGTGAGGTGCCGCTTGGTGCGGTGGTTGGATCCTGAGCACCTGGTGTCTGGCTCGTAACGTGCGTGCCGCCTATTGGTTGGCGTTCATGAGTTTTGTCGGCATCAGGTGTGAAGGACCGGCCGGCGTGACTTGATAGGAGCGTGGCACCGCCCCCGACTGAGATGTGTCCGCCGACCGGCCCAACCGTCACCTCACAGTGAAGGAGGCAACCACCATGGTTGTTGTTGGAGCCGATGTACACAAGCGCACCCACACCTTTGTCGCCGTTGACGAGGTGGGCCGCAAAGTCGGTGAGAAGGTCGTTGCTGCGACCGGGTCAGGTCATGCCGAGGCGGTGATGTGGGCCCGGGAACGCTTCGGCGCCGAGGTGGTGTGGGCGATTGAGGATTGCCGGCACCTGTCGGCGCGTTTAGAGCGAGACTTGCTGACAGCCGGCCAGCAAGTGGTGCGGGTACCGCCCAAGCTGATGGCTCAGACTCGGGCCAGCGCGCGCACCCGAGGCAAGTCCGATCCCATCGATGCTTTGGCGGTGGCGCGGGCGTTTTTGCGGGAACCCGACCTGCCGATCGCTGCCCATGATGAGATCTCGCGGGAGCTCAAGCTGCTGGTAGATCGCCGCGAAGTCCTTGTGGCGCAACGCACGGCGACGATCAATCGGCTGTTGTGGCGAGTGCATGAACTCGATCCCGAACGTGCCCCCAGCCCTCGCTCGCTAGATCTGGCAAAACACCGCAGCACGCTCAAAGCGTGGCTCGACACGGTCGGCGGTTTGGTGGCTGAGCTGGCTCGCGACGAGCTGGCCGACATCACCCGGCTGACCGAAACCATCAATGCATTGGCCAAGCGCATCGGTGATCGTGTCCATCGGGCCGCTCCCACACTGCTGGCTCTTCCTGGCTGCGGCGAGTTGACCGCGGCCAAACTCATCGGCGAGGCCGCCGGGGTGACTCGGTTCAAAAGCGAAGCAGCCTTCGCCCGTCACGCCGGAGTGGCCCCAATCCCGGTGTGGTCAGGAAACACTGCCGGCCGGGTCCGCATGACCCGCTCGGGCAACCGCCAACTCAACGCCGCGCTACACCGCATTGCCGTGACCCAGATCCGCCTTGACGGCCTCGGTAAGACCTATTACGGCAAACGACTCGACACCGGCGCCTCCAAACCCGAAGCGCTACGCAGCCTCAAACGCCGCCTGGCCCGCGTCGTCTTCCACCACCTGCACAACGATCACCAAAACCACCAAAAGCCTTGCCAACCGGCAGCAGCTTGACATAGGAGAAAC
>DATJOR010000260.1:0-23674 GCA_035506875.1 Mycobacterium sp. | reverse complement strand
ATGCCGTATTCCAGCTCGTCGCTGGCGTCGTAGTCCGGATTCGGATTCATCTACTAACCCTTCGCGTTGCGCTCGAACGAACACGCTTTCACGAACGCAACCGATCCTGGAAGCCTTTTCTTTCCGCTGATTCTAACGTCGTCAGGGCAATCAGCCCGGCAGATTCTCCGGGTGCAGCATTTCGGCGTAGCGCAGCGGCTCGGGGATGCCGAAACCGTCGACCAGTAATTCAGCGTGGGGCCGTAGCAACCGGCACCGGTCGTTGATCGCGCGAGTGACCGCCTTGGCGCGCTCGGTGGACAAAAAGCGGTGCTCGACGTACCACGCCTTGTCATCTTCAATCACCGACAACGCGTACAGATCGCATACCAGATTCAGGACCTCGCGGGCCTCGTGGTCTTCACACGCTTCGATCCCGGCGACGAACGCTTCCAACACCACTCGGTCGATATGCGCCTGGGCGGCGTGCAGCACATGATCCTGCACGGCGTTGAACGCATCGAATTCGGACATCTCTTTGGACTTGGCCTGAAGACGCCGCGCTACCGAGGCGATCAGGTATTCCTCACGGTCCTCAAACATCTTGACCTGGGTACCGCGGTTGAACAGGCTGCCTTCTTCTTCGTTGTCCTGCCGGGCGTCAACGATGGTTTGGATGATCGTCTCTGCCGCAGTGCGTTTCAGTATCCGCTCACCGGCGAAGTCGGCCGCGAACCGTACCCATTCCACCGGGCTCATGCTCTTGACGTCGTCGGCGTAGGCGGTGAGCAGTTCCTTGGCCACCAGCTGGGTCAGCACGTGGTTGTCGCCTTCGAAGGTGGTGAACACGTCGGTGTCGGCACGCAGCGCGATCAGCCGGTTGTCGGCCATGTAGCCGGCGCCGCCGCAAGCTTCCCGGGCTTCCTGAATAGCGTTGGACGCATGCCAGGTGTTGGCTGCTTTGAGGCCGGCGGCCCGCGACTCCAGCTCGCGCTGCTCCTCGGCGTCGGGTGCGTCCGCCGTTTGCAGATCGTGGCACTTGGCCACCAGTTCGTTCTGTGCGAACTGCAACGCATACGACCGCGCGATCAACGGGAACAGCCGGCGCTGGTGCACCAGGTAGTCCATGATCAGCACTTCACCCTCATCTCCGGGCGCACTGAATTGCCTGCGCTGCAACGCATACCGGGTAGCGATATCCAAGGCCACCCGCGCCGCGTTACCGGCGCTGCCACCCACGCAGATCCGCCCCCGAATCAGGGTGCCGATCATGGTGAAGAACCGTCGATTTGGGTTTTCGATGGGTGAGCTGTAAGTCCCATCCTCCGCGACGTCGCCGTACTTGTTCAGCAGGTTCACCCGCGGAACGCGTACGTGGTCGAAGACGATGCGGCCATTGTCGACACCGGGCAGGCCACCCTTGTACTGGCAGTCCGATGTGGTCACACCGGGCAGGTCGTTGCCATCGGCGTCGCGGATGGGCACCAGCAGGCAATGCACACCGTGGTTGACCTGCTCGCCGTCCTCGGTGGTGATCAATTGGGCGAATACCGCCGCGATGGTGGCCGTTTCGGCGGCACCGCCGATATAGTCCTTGCGCGCGGTCGGCGTGGCGGAGTGGACAACGAACTCCTGGGTGGCCGCGTCATAGGTCGCCGTCGTTTCCAGCGACTGGACGTCGCTGCCGTGGCCGGTTTCGGTCATCGCGAAGCAGCCGCGCAGCTCGAGGTTGATGATCTTCTTCACGTACGCCTTGTGATGGCGTTCGGTGCCCAAGTTCTCCACCGCGCCGCCAAACAGGCCCCACTGCACGCCCGCTTTGACCATCAGGGACAGGTCGGACATCGCCAGCATCTCGATCATCGTGATCGCCGCGCCGACGTTGCCGTTCCCGCCGTGCTCTTTGCGGAAGCCGTCGTCGGCCGCGCCCGCCGCGGCCATGATCGACATCTGCTCGGCTACCTTGGTGCGGGCGATCACTGTGTTCGGTGTGTAGTGCGGACGGAAGATCTCGTCGGTCAACCGGTCGCGCATCTGGTTCTTGACGTCGCGCCAACGCCCATCGAGCGTGTTGCGCAGATGTTCGGCAGTGGTGGTCATACTCGACGGTAACCCGACGCTCGCACCGCCGGGGTAAGCTCCGCCAGGTCAGGGGACACTTTGATGGCCCGGCGGTCAGATGAACACTCCGTTAACTCAAGGTGGCTATAGTCTGTCGCGCGGTCGCGGCCATGCGACCAAGGGAAGGTAGTCCATGGGCACCAATTCCCGCGCCTTCACCAAGCAGGGCGCGGTCGAGATCGACGCGATCGCCGCAGCACTACAGCCGAAATTCACGATCGCCGCCGGACTTGAAACAAAGGTCTCGCACACCTGGCTGGACACCTTCGATTGGCGGCTGCACGAGGCGGGCATATCGCTGGAGTACCTCGACGACGGTCCGCTGATCATGCAGTTCCCGGACGGCAACCGGTTGCAAGGGCCTCGGGCGAAGAAATGGCCGGCACTGCTGCACGACCTGCCCGCCGGGCGCCTGCGCGATGCACTGGAACCGATCGTCGCCCCGCGGGCATTGCTCTCGGTGGTCACCGTGTCGCGCGCCGTGCGGGAGAGCCGGGTGCTCAACTCCGATGAAAAAACTGTCGCCCGGCTGCTGACCGAAAGCTCCGATGACGGCACCAGTCGGCTACAGGTCCAGCCGCTGCGCGGCTACGAGGCAGACGCTGACCGGATAGCCCGACTGATGGGCCGCATCGCTGGGCTCACCGCGTCGCCAAGTACGGCGTACGACGACGCGTTGACGCGTGCCGCTCGCAGCCCCAACGATCAAAAGCGGAATCTCGCCGCGCCGCTGCAGCCGGAAACGCCCGCACCGGTGGCCGTCGCAAACATGCTCGCGCAGTTCGCGGCCATCATCGACGACAACGTGGCGGGCACCATCGCCGCGACCGACATCGAATTCCTCCACGACCTGCGGGTCGCGGTGCGGCGTACCCGGTCGATTCTCAAGCTTGCCGGTGATGTGCTGCCCGCAAATCTGGCCGAGCGGTTCCAGCCGGAGTTCAAGTGGCTCGGCGACCTCACCACGCCAGTGCGCGATCTGGATGTCTATCTGCTAGAGCTGGACAACATGTCCGCCGGGCTGGCGTCGGCCGACCCACACGACCTCGATCCGTTCCGGACTTTTCTGGTTCGGCATCGCGCAGCCGAACGCCGCCGCCTGGTGCGCGGACTCCGGTCTCAGCGCTTCAAACAAGTGATGAGCGACTGGCGTGACGAGCTGGCCAAAGTGGCCAGTGACAGCCACGGCGGGCCGGCGGCCAGCTCGCTCGCCCGGCAGCGCATCGAGCGGGCGTTCCGGAACGTCGTGCGGCGGGGCAAACGCGTTACCGCCGACTCGCCGAGCGAGCAGGTGCATGAACTGCGCAAGCGCTGCAAGGAATTACGTTATCTGCTCGAGGTATTCCGGCCACTGTTCGCCGACGCGCCGTATCGTCCGCTGATCAAAGAGCTCAAGGCGCTGCAAGACACGCTCGGCGATTTCCAGGACGGCGAAGTACAGCGTGAAGCGGTCCGAGAGTTCGCTGCGGCGATGATGGAACAGGGTGCCGCGCCGCCGCCGACCGTACTCGCGATGGGTGAGCTGGCCGCACAGCTCGACGCACATCAGCTGAATGCGCGCGGGGAACTCGTAGGCGTGCTGCGGCCATTCCTGGCCAAAGAGAATCGCGCCCGAGTGAAGACGCTGGTGCGCTGATGAAAATCTATGCGACCTACAACATCAAAGGCGGCGTCGGCAAGACGTCGGCCGCGGTCAACCTCGCGCATCTCGCCGCGCGCGGTGGATACAGCGTGCTGCTATGGGATCTCGACCCGCAGGGTGCGGCCACCTACCTGTTCCGGGTGCGGGCCAAAGTCAAGGGTGGCAGTCGAGCGCTGGTGGACGGCACGCGATCGCTCGACGACGCGATCAAGGCCACGGACTTCGACGGGCTTGACTTGCTGCCGGCCGATTTCCGCTACCGCAACATGGATTTGCAGCTTGACGACATGAAGCGGCCGACTCGCCGGATTCACCAGCTGATGCGACCGTTCGAGGACGAATACGATGTGGTCTTCCTCGACTGTCCACCGAGCATCTCGCTGTTGTCGGAGAACGTAATGCATGCGGTCGACACACTATTGGTGCCGATGATTCCGGCCACGCTATCGGTTCGCACCTTCGATCAATTGTCCGGCTTCGTCAACGATTTCGACGGCCGCCAACCGCAAATTTGTGCGTTCTTCTCGATGGTGGACGGGCGCAAGACGCTGCATCGCGACCTCATAGAGCAGTTGCCGACCGAGCGGCCGGGAATCTTGCGCACGACCATCCCGGCCCTGTCGATCATCGAGCAGATGGCCGAAGAACGTGCGCCGGTAACGGCGTTCGCCCCGCACAGCGTCGCAGCCAAATGCTACGAAGCGCTGTGGTACGAGGTGAACGGAGCAAACGGATAAGACGGCCGTGCCGGGATATCTAGCTGCGCGAGGAGGACTTTATGCGGCGGCAGTATGGCGACGAATACGCCGCATATTGCCGACGTGTGAGACGTTATGTCTAACAACGTCATTGCGTTGGTTACCGCTGGCGGACCGGCCGCCTCAACAGCCAACGCAGCGTCCCGGTCGCCACCACACCCAACCCGACCAGCATCCCCATGTCGAACAGCCACCGGCCAGCCGAGTGCTTCCACGAGTCATCGTAGATCGCCAGCGGGTTGACGGCGTGCACGTCGACCGTGGAGGCCGACGCGGCAAAACCCCACCGGGACGGCACAAACCAAGCGATTTGCTCGAGGCCGATCCGACCGCCGACCGGGAACATCGCGCCGGCGAACACCGCCGAGATCAACACGACCAGCACGGCAGTCAGAACGATCTGTTCGGAGTAGGTGGCCAGGGCTGACAGGGCCAGCGCGACCATCGCCGAAACGATGGTGGTGACGGTCAATGCGATGAACAGCTCGAAGGTGGCCGCGTACGCGTTATGGCCGAGCAATACGGCGCCATGGGTGGGCGCGCCTTTGCCGACAACCGCAGCGATGGTCATGGTCGCGGTCGCAACGATCGCGACCAGGCTGTAGACGATGATCTTGCCGGCCAGAAACGCGGTGGCCGACAAACCGTTAACTTGTTCGCGCCGGAAAATGCGTCGTTCGCCGAAGAGGTCGCGGACGGCGAGCGCCGTGCCAATGACCACGGCGCCAGTGGTGAGCACGGCAAGGATCTCGACAGCTTCGTCGGGACTGTTTCCGTAGGGATTGGCCGGGCCCAGGCCGGCATGTCCGGGCACCAGCAACGCGACCGCGCCGAACAGCACCGGCAGGATGGCCAGGAAGACGAAGTACCGCTGATCGCCGACCAAGAGCCAGCCCTGTCGACGAGTAGCGATGACGATTTGCCGCCAAAGGTGCGGGCGCGCAGCCGGTTCAACCGGGCCGTGCGGCGGCTCCGCTTCCGGCGGCGCCTCGGGCTGGCGCGCCAGATATTCGTCATGTGCCCTATACGGATCCGTCTTGACCCGGGCGAGAATCTCCGTCCACTCGGTGGTGCCCAGCTCGGCGCCGATCTGCGCGGGCGGTCCGGCGAAGGCCGGTGTGCCGGTTCCGGTCAGCAGCACCACCTGGTCGTAGATGTCGACGTCGGTTGGCGAGGTGATCGCGACCACGACGACGCGTCCCTCGTCGGCGAGTCGCCGGAGCGTCGTCATCATGTCGTGTTCGGCTGCCGCGTCGAGTTCGGCGGTCGGGTCGTCGAGCACAAGCAGTGCTGGATTGGTCAGCAGTTCCATCGCCAGCGATGCGCGCTTGCGCTGATCGGCGGTGAGGTTGCCCACCTGGACGGTCCGCAACAGGCCCAACTTCATCTCGTCGATCGCCGAGTTCACCCGCTCGCGGCGTTGGTCAACGGAAGTGCTTGGCGGCAAGCGCAATTCAGCCGCATAGCTTAACGCTTGCTCGATGGTGAGTGCCGGATGCAGCAGGTCGTACCGCGGTACCACACCGACATGTCGGCGCAGGTTGTCGGCCGTGACCTCGTGGCTGTCGAAAGTGACTGTGCCGACGCTTGGTTGCACCGCTCCGCCCAGCACGTCGACGAGCGCGGCGGCGCTGACCTCTGACGGGCCGATGACCGCGGTCGTTGTCCCGGGCTCCGCGGTGAAGGACAGTTCCGCCAGCACCTGCTCGCCGTCGACGGTGAGCCGTACCTGACGTGCCTCCAGGCGACCGGGCTTGACGACAGGAGGCGGCGACGGCACATCTGGTGGCTCGGTCTCCGCCGCATCCGGCCGTGGCAGCGCCGTCGTGGGCACGGCCTCATGGGGCCGCGGTTCGGGCCGCTGCGGTTCGGGGCGCTGCGGTCGCAGCTTTTGCATGGCGCCGGTCAGTGCCTCGACCAACGCTTTTCGCTTACCCGGGGCCGCAGGTTTGGCCGGCGCCGGTTCCGGCTGAGGTTGCGGCGGCTGCGCTGGTCGCGGCCAGGCAACGGGGGGCGGTGCCGGCGGCGGGGGTTGGGTCGGCCAGGGAGGCCGGTCTGGCGTGGGCCGGTGAAACTGAGCGGTCGGCGGCACCGGCAGTTTTGACTGCATCGTCGGGTCGCCGTAGTGCGGCGCCGGCGGCCTCGGCGTTGCAGGCGCGGGCGGCCTCGGCGTTGCAGGCGCGGGCGGCGGCGGTGCCGGTCGTCGGGGCGGGGGTGGAGCCGGCGGCGGCCAGGGCGGTGGCGGTGCCGGCCGACTCTCCGGTGGCGGGACGGGCCGCATCGCGGGGCGCGGCGCACCTCTGGGTGGCGGTGGTGGCGGGGGGACCGGCGGTGGCGGCGGCGCGCCGAGCTGAAATACCAGCCGGGCTCCGCGCTCCGGATCGCCGAGAGTGACCGCCCTGCCGTCATGAATGAACACCGTCGACATCCGCACCCCGTCGACGTACATCCCGCCTTCACCGCGGTCGACGGCTATCCACTGCCTGCCGTTGTGATGCAGCACCACGTGGGTTGGCGACATGGAAGCCCCCGCGCCGTCGACGCGGATATCGGCTCGGCTGTCGTGGCCGATCGTCACGTCCCGTCCGACGGGAAAGGTGTATCTGTTGGGTCCGAGCCAGACGATCACGGGGGCAGCGAATGCGCCCGTCGGCATAACCACCCCTTCCGCCCCTTTCCGCCCCTTTTGCCCCCGGTTTGTTGGGTCGGGCGACGGTTGTCTATCCGCCATCATGCGCCGACAAACGCGGCAGGGACGTCGGAGCAGGCTGTGCGGCTCCGCTACCAGGGACTAGCGAGATGCGCCCGGTCGCGGAGCCGGCGCGGCATCCTCGAGGACACGGCGCAGTAGGGCCACGGCTTGCACCAACGTCCGGCGGTCGGAGGGCGCCAGCTTGGCGAGTTGCGGCTCGATCACCGCAGCGCGGTCGGCCCGCACCCGGTTGAGCGTGCGCATGCCCTCAGGTGTGATCCGAATACGGACCGCGCGGGCATCGCAGGGGTCGACTGTGCGGGTGACCAGTCCGGCGTCTTCGAGTCGCCGCACCTGGGTCGTCATCGTCGGCTGTGAGCAGTGGTCCATGGCGGCCAGGTCACAGATCCGCGCCTCACCATGGGCGTCGATGGTTGACAGTAGCCGGGCCTGCGCGGCCGGCAACTGCATTTGGATGCGCTGGGTGGCATAGCGGTTGATCCGGGCGACGACGGCGAGCAGATCCGCGCCCAAACCGGCGCCGACCTCCCCGGTCGCGTCACGATCTGCGGTGGCGGATGAAGTCATGCACCCATAATTCCATAGCTGGCCTATACAGACTCCTAACCGGCAAATTTCGTTGAGGCAAACTTGAGTGACCCGCCAAGCTCGCGCGCGGGGAACATCGGCGACAACTGGCAGAATTGGTGAAATGACCGCGACGAGCCCTGCGACCAAGCCCCGAGGGGCTGGGCCGCTGCGGCCCGGCGAACTCGCGCAGTCGTCGGTGCTGGCGGCGCTGTGCGCGGCGACCGCGATCATCTCGATCGTCGTGCCGTTCGCCGGCGCATTGTCGCTGCTGGGCACCGTTCCGATGGGCCTGTTGGCCTACCGCTACCGGATCCGCGTGGTGATCACCGCGACGGTCGCCGCCGCCGTGATCGCCTTCCTGATCGCGGGCCTCGGCGGCTTGATGACGGTGGTCCACAGCGCGTATATCGGCGGGTTGACCGGGGTCGTCAAGCGCCACCGCCGCGGCACCGGCACCGTGCTGGTCGTTTCGTTTGTCGCAGGAGCGGTTTTCACCGCGGCCGCCGTCGCCGCGTTGGCGGTACTGACACGGCTGCGGCACCTGATCTTCGACGCCATCACTGCCAACGTCGACGGGGCCGCCGCCGTCTTGCGGGGTATCGGGCGCTTCGCGACTGCGCATTCTTTCCCATACAGCCAGCGCATTGGGGTCGGTCTGGACTGGTCCGGCGATCACCTCAAGTGGCTGCTCGCAGAGGCACTGCATTACTGGCCGTGGCTGATCCTCGCCAACGGCATCGTCTCGCTGATGATCGTGTCGTTGATCGGTTGGTGGGCGCTGTCGCGTGTGCTGGAGCGGATGCGTGGTGTCCCCGATGTGCACAAACTGGACGCACCGTCGGACAGCGCGCCGATCGCACCGGTCCCGGTGCGGTTGGACCAGGTCCGTTTCCGGTACCCGAACACCGACCACGACGCGCTGAGCGCGCTCAGCATGGAGGTCCACGCCGGCGAGCATCTGGCCATCACCGGCGCCAACGGTTCGGGCAAGACGACGCTGATGCTGGTGCTGGCCGGCCGGGAACCGACGTCCGGCACGGTCGAACGGCCCGGAGCGGTGGGGTTGGGCCGGTCGGGCGGCACCGCGGTGGTCATGCAGCATCCGGAGAGTCAGGTGCTGGGCACGAGGGTGGCCGACGACGTGGTGTGGGGCCTGCCGCCCGGGACGAGCATCGACGTGGGACGGTTGCTCAGCGAAGTCGGCCTCGACTCCCACGCGGAACGTGACACGGGAAGTCTCTCGGGCGGCGAACTGCAGCGGCTGGCGGTGGCCGCAGCGCTGGCGCGCGAGCCGGCGCTGCTCATCGCCGACGAGGTCACCAGCATGGTTGACCAGCAAGGCCGGGACGCGTTACTTGGCGTGCTATCCGGCCTGAAGCAACAGCACCGGACGGCCCTGGTGCACATCACGCACTACAACAACGAAGCCGACTCCGCCGACCGCACAATCAATCTCAGCGATTCCGGCGACAACACCGAGATGGTCGAGACGGCGGTCGCGCCGGTCGCGACCGCCGCGGTGGGCCACGACTCCGATGCGCCAGTTCTCGAGCTCGCCGGTGTCGGGCACGAATACGGCAGTGGGACACCGTGGGCGAAGGCCGCGCTGCGCGATGTCAGTTTCGTGGTGCACCAAGGGGACGGGGTGCTGATCCACGGCGGCAACGGCTCGGGCAAATCGACGCTGGCGTGGATCATGGCCGGACTGACGGTGCCGACCACAGGTAGCTGTCTGCTGGACGGCCGTCCCACCCACGAGCAGGTCGGCGCCGTGGCGCTGTCGTTCCAGGCGGCCCGTCTGCAGCTGATGCGCACAAGGGTTGACGTGGAAGTGGCTTCGGCGGCTGGTTTTTCACCCAAAGACCATGACCGCGTGGTAAGCGCGTTGGCCGTCGTGGGATTGGACAGCGCGCTGGCGAAACGGCGGATCGACCAACTCAGCGGCGGTCAGATGCGCCGGGTGGTGTTGGCCGGCCTACTGGCGCGCTCGCCGCGGGCGCTGATCCTCGACGAGCCGTTGGCGGGCCTGGATGCCGCGACCCAGCGCGGCCTGCTGCGGCTGCTCGAGGAGTTGCGCCGCGAAAAGGAGCTGACCGTGGTGGTCATTTCCCACGACTTCGCCGGATTGGAAGACCTGTGCCCGCGCACGTTGCATCTGAGCAACGGTGTGCTGGAACCGGCGACGACGACGGCGGGAGGCTTGCTGTGACCCGCGCTGGTGACGATGCAGAGCGAAGCGATGAGGAGGAGCAGCGCTTATGACCCGCGCTGTCGAGGAACGACCGGCCCGCCGCCAAGCTCGGCCGGTGGTGCTGCTGCGTCCGGTGCCGGGCACCTCGGCAGTCCACGACCTGTGGGCCGGCACCAAACTGCTGGCGGTCTGCGCCATCTCGATACTGCTGACGTTCTATCCGGGTTGGATCACCATCGGACTGGTGGCGGCGCTGGTGCTGACCGCGGCCCGGATCGCGCACATTCCCCGAGGTGCGCTGCCTTCGGTGCCGCACTGGCTGTGGATCATGCTGATCCTCGGCGGTTTTACGGCGGCATTCGCCGGTGGCAGCCCAGTCATCGAATTGGCGGGGGCACAGGTCGGATTCGGCGGACTGCTGAACTTCCTGCGCATCACGACGTTGTCGATCGTGTTGCTCGGCCTGGGAGCGATGGTGTCGTGGACCACCAATGTCGCCGAAATAGCACCGGCGGTAGCCACTTTGGGCCGTCCGCTGCGCCTGTTGCGGATCCCGATCGACGAGTGGGCCGCGGCGCTGGCACTCGCGTTGCGGGCATTCCCGATGCTGATCGACGAATTCCGGGTGCTGTACGCCGCGCGCCGGCTGCGGCCCAAACTGGTTTTGCATTCCCGCCGGGCGCGCCGCAGGCGTTGGGCGCTCGAACTCATCGACCTGATCACTACGGCTCTCACGGTGACATTACGGCGCGCTGACGAGATGGGTGACGCGATCACAGCGCGCGGCGGCATCGGTCAGATCTCGGCAATGCCGCCGCGGCCGAAACTGGCTGACTGGTTGGCGCTGTCGATCATCGCGGCGGTATGCGTCGCGGCGATCATGCTCGACGTCCCACTGCCAGGACACCACTAACTTCCCGCTGTTCAGCGGCGAGCGGCGGCGTTCGCCGCGTCCTGAGCCTTCTGCAGGGTCGTCGAAACATCGGTGCGGCCCAGGAACATCTCGTCGAAATAGGGCTTGAGGGCTTGATTTCCGGCGGCGAAGCCTGCGCCGCCAGGCGCGTCGATCAGCGATCCGTTCAGCACCTTGAAGAACGGTTTGACGTCGATCTTCTTTGCGGCCCAATAGTCGAAGTACGTCCTCTGGGCTGGCCGCACCGCCGGAATGGCGCTGCCATGCAAGCCCACATATTGATTGCCCTCTTTGCTGCCCATCCACGCCAGCACCTGGCGCACCGCGTCCGGGTGGGCAGACGCGGCATTAGCCGCCGCGCCAATGCCGTTGGTGACGGTCACCCGGCCCTTCGGGCCTTCGGGCATCATCGCCACGCCCCAACGGAAGGTGGCCTGACCGGCCACCGCCGCGAGGTTGTAAGTGCCGGACTGGAACAGCGCCATCCTGCCCGCCAAGAACTGGTTACGGGAGAAGTCACCGTTGTCGTTGGTGTCCGAGGCCGGCGGGGCGACGTGGTCACGGTTGATCAGCCCGATCAGGTAGGTGAAAGCCTCGATCGCGCCGGGGTTGTCGAACGCGAAGCGGTCATTGTCCTGGAACACGCCGCCGGCTGACCCGATGTAATTCAGGTAGATGCCCTGCGCGTCGTTGCCGGCGTTGTAGGCCCACCGCCGGACACGGTCGGGGTCGAAACCCGGGGTGGCCGCCGTGCGCCCGTCGGCGTCGACCGTGAGCCTGGCCAGGAGCGGGCGCAACGTGTCGCCACCGTCCGGACTCCACCGCAGCGTCGCCAGGTCGGCTGGGTTGACGCCGGCGGCGGTGAGCAGATCGGCGTTGTAGTACAACGCGATTCCGCCGTCGGTCAGTTGGGGAACCGCCCACAGCCCGCCGTTGCGGGTGAACTGCTGGACCACCGACGGCTCCCAATCTGACGCGACGCCCTCGCCAAAGGTCTTCCCGATGTTCATCAACCTGCCGCTGTCGGCGTATCCGTCGAGATAGGCGTTGGAGATCCAGAAGATGTCGTCGGCGCTGCCGCCTGCGACATCGGTGCGCAGCGTGTTGAAGTAGGTGGAATAGGAGACCACATGGGTCTGCACTTCGATATTGGGATGCGCCCGGGTGAACGCCGCGAACGATAGTCGATACGCCTTGGCGACCTGCTGGTCCCACAGCCGGACGGTCACCACGGTCTTGCCGCTGGGCGGCATGACCGTAACGTTCAACAGCACTTCCGCGGCGACCAGTGATGCGGCGATCAGCACCCAGCCGATTGCGAACAGCGTGGAGAACCGAAGCCGCCTCATTTCAGCCCCGTGACGACGATCGAGCGGACGATGTGTCGCTGGAAGATGACGAACAATACGAGCAGTGGCACGATCGCCGCGAACGTCGCAGCCATCACCAGGGTCCACTGGGCGTTGTAGCGCGACTGCAGCGCGGCCGTCGCCACCGTCAGCACCTGCCACTTGGTGCCGCTGGTGATCACCAACGGCCACATGAAGTGATGCCACTCCGACACCACGGTGATCAGCATCAGCGTGACGATCACGGGCCGGCTGGAAGGGATCACGACGTGCACGATGACATCCAGGGTATTGGCGCCGTCGAGATACGCGGCATTGATCAGGTCGTCCGGAATCGCGCGGAAGTATTGGCGCAGAAGGAAGATGGCGTACGGCGAGCCGAAAACGAATGGCAACACCAACGCCCAGAACGTGTTTCGCAGTCCCAGCTGCGCCATCATCAGGTACAGCGGCACCACGGTTACGCTGTACGGCACCATCAACGTCGCCAGATACACCCAGAACAGTGCGTCGCGGCCGGGAAAACGCAGTCGTGCGAAAGCATACGCGGCAAGTACCGACGAACTCAGCTGCCCAAGAAGGCTCGTCGCCGTCATCAACGTCGTCACCGCCAGCGCCCGGCCGAACCCCATGCCGCCCAAGTTCGCGTAGTTGGACAGCGTCGGCGGCCGCGGCCACGCCAGCGGTGTGCCCGTCGCGAACTGGTGCGCGGAGGTGAACGAGGTCAGCAGACCGAGCGCGAACGGCGCCAGGGTGATCAGCGCTCCCAGCAGCAGGCCGGCGTAAACCAGAACCGCGGAGGGCGCTTTAGGTGAGGTCATAGCTGGTCCGCCGACTGAAATAGAGATGCTGGGCAACGGTGATGCCGACCAGGATGACGAACAACACCACCGCCATCACCGAGGCCCGGCCGATCGCGGCCGCCCCGAACGCCTCGGCGTAGATGCGGTGTGCGACCAGGTCGGTGTGGTCGTGCGGTCCGCCGCCGGTCAGCGCGTAGACGGTGTCGAAAACCTGGGCGGCACTGATGACTCCGGTGACCAGCACGAAAAACATGGTAGGCCGCAGCATCGGCAGTGTGATGCGCCAGAACCGCTGCCAGCCGGTGGCCCCGTCGATGCGTGCGGCGGAGAGCACATCGGTCGGGATCGCCAGAATGCCGGCTAGGAAGAACAGCCCGACGTAGCCGACGTTGGACCACACGACCACCGCCGACACCACCGGTAGCGCCAACCCGGGATCGGTGAGCCATTCGATGCGATGTCCGAGGATCGTGCTCACCGCGCCGTCGGTCGGAGCCAGGATCCAGCGCCACATCACCGCGATCGCCAGCGGGACGCAGATCCACGGCAGCACATAAATCGTGCGAAACAACCCGCTGCCGGGCAGGTTACGCGCCAGCAATGCCCCGGCAGCAAGCCCGAGAATCGTCTGGAGGGGGACCACGATCGCGACGAACAGCAGCGTCACGAGCAGCGAATTGCCGAACGCGGCATCGCTGAGCACCGAGCGCCAATTCGCCGCGCCGACATACTCGATCGGCCCGAGCAGGTTCCATCGGTGCAGGCTCAGCCACACCACGACGAGAATCGGCAGCAACATGAACGTCAGGACCCCGAACAGACTGGGGGCCAGCAGCGCATACGCCAGCACAGTCGATCGGCGCCCTTTGGCCACCCCGGCGTCGGTCACACACGTATTAAACCGGTCATTACGGTGGGTGTCGTGACACCGAACCGGGGGATCGATGCGGACTTCCTCAGCCTGCCCCGCCACGAACTGGCCGACGCCGCGCTGTCGGCGGCGACCGCCGCCGGAGCGAGCCACGCCGACCTGCGAGTTCAGCGACTTGTCAGCGAGATCATCCAGCTGCGCGACGGCGAGCTGGAGACGGCAGTGGTCAATCGCGAGATCGGTCTGGCGGTTCGAGTGGTCGTCGACGGCACCTGGGGATTCGCGTCGCACGCCGAGCTGTCGCCGGATGTGGCCGCAGCGACGGCGCGCGACGCGGTGTCGGTGGCCCGCACGCTGGCGGCGCTGAACACCGATCGTGTCGAGCTGGCGCCCGAGCCGGTGTACACCGATGCCACCTGGGTGTCGAGCTACCAAATCGACCCGCTCGAGGTGCCCACGGCCGACAAAATCGCGGTGCTCGAGGATTACTCCGGCCGGCTGCTGTCCGCCGACGGTGTTGACCACGTGTCGGCTGGTCTGCACGCTGTCAAAGAGCAGACCTTCTACGCCGACACCTTCGGCTCGTCGATCACTCAACAACGGGTGCGGATGATGCCCGTCCTGGAAGCGGTCACCGTCGATGCCACCTGCGGGTTCGACTCGATGCGCACGCTGGCGCCGCCGATGGGTCGCGGCTGGGAGGCGCTGGCCGGCGACGACGTCTGGAACTGGACCGACGAGCTGGCGCAGCTGCCGTCGCAGCTGGCCGAGAAGATCAAGGCCCCCAGCGTCACCCCCGGCCCGACCGATCTGGTGATCGACCCGACCAACCTGTGGCTGACCATCCACGAATCCATCGGGCACGCAACCGAATACGACCGCGCCATCGGTTATGAATCCGCCTATGCCGGTACCTCGTTCGCCACCCCGGACAAGCTCGGCACCCTGCAGTACGGCTCAGCGGTGATGAACGTGACCGCCGACCGCACCGTCGAATTCGGTTTGGCCAGCATCGGTTACGACGACGAGGGGGTGGCCGCGCAGAGCTGGGACTTGGTGCGCGACGGGATCTTCGTCGGCTATCAACTGGACCGGGTGTTTGCGCAGCGCCTGGGCAAGCCGCGGTCGAACGGTTGCTCCTACGCCGACTCGCCGCACCACGTGCCGATCCAGCGAATGGCCAACGTATCGCTGCAGCCCAGCCCCGCGGACATCAGCACCGCCGACTTGATCGCCCGGATCGACGACGGTATCTACATCGTGGGTGACCGTTCGTGGTCAATCGACATGCAGCGCTACAACTTCCAGTTCACCGGTCAACGGTTCTACCGCATCCGTGATGGCCGCCTGGACGGCCAATTGCGCGATGTCGCCTACCAGGCCACCACCACCGACTTTTGGAATTCGATGGAAGCCGTCGGTGGCCCGTCGACGTGGCGGCTGGGCGGGGCGTACAACTGCGGCAAGGCCCAGCCCGGCCAGGTGGCCGCCGTGAGCCACGGCTGCCCGTCGGCCCTATTCCGCGGTGTCAACGTGCTCAATACTCGCATCGAGGCGGGCCTGTGATCCGCGCCGGCGACGATGCAGAGCGAAGCGATGCTGAGGAGCGGCGCAAATGATCGGCGCGCAGCAGGTCATCGACATCGCGCTGAAGGCCGCGGCCCACTTCGGGCTTGCCGACGAGACGATCGTGGTGGTCAGCGACCGCATCGCGACGTCGCTGCGGTGGGCGAACAACTCGATGACCACCAACGGGGTCTCGACCGCCCGACACACCACCGTGATTTCGATTGTCCGCTCACGCAATACCGCGCATGTGGGCTCGTTGACGTCGGCCGAGGTCGACCCGTCGCTGATCGAGGGGCTGGTCGCGGCGTCGCAGGCGGCCGCCGCATCAGCACCCGAGGCCCGCGACGCGGCGCCGCTGCTGAGCGGTGACGGCGCACCGGCCGACTGGGACGCACCGATTGCGGGCACCGGACCCGAAATTTTCTCCGATCTTGCAGGCCCGCTGGCTCGTGGGTTCGGCGGCACCGACATGCTTTACGGATTCGCGCGGCACGGACTGGAGACGACGTTTCTCGCGACGTCGACCGGGCTACGGCGGCGTTACACCCAGCCCACCGGTTCGGTGGAGATCAACGCCAAACGCGATGACGCCAGCGCCTGGGTGGCCGTCGGGGCACCCGATTTTGCCGATGTGCAAACGGATTCGCTGCTGGAGCAGCTGTCGACGCGGCTAGGTTGGGCTAAGCGCACCGTCGAGTTGCCCGCCGGGCGTTACGAGACCCTCCTGCCGCCGTCGGCAGTGGCCGACATGATGGTCTACCTCGGTTGGTCGATGACCGGACGCGGCGCGCGGGAGGGCCGCACCGCGTTGAGCACGCTCGACGGCGGAACCCGGATAGGGGAGCGGCTGACCGACCTGCCACTGACGCTGTACTCCGATCCCACGGCGGCCGGCCTGGACTGCACACCCTTCGTGGCGACAACGAGCTCGTCGGAGACGGTGTCGATCTTCGACAACGGAATGGACATCGGGCGGGTCGACTGGATTCGCGACGGGGTGATCAACTCGCTGGCCTACCCGCGGGCGGCGGCCGCCGAGTTCGACGCGCCGGTCGCCGTCGCCGCCGACAACAAGCTGATGACCGGCAGCAGCACCCCACTCGCCGACATGATCGCCGCCACCGAACATGGGTTACTGCTGACCACACTGTGGTACATCCGCGAGGTCGACCCGACGACAATGCTGCTCACCGGGCTCACCCGCGACGGCGTTTACCTTGTCGAAGATGGCGAGGTGACGGCGGCGGTCAACAACTTCCGGTTCAACGAAAGCCCGCTGGACCTGCTGCGACGGGCCACCCAGGCCGGCCTCAGCGCGCCGACGCTGCCGCGGGAGTGGGGTGATTGGGTCACCCGGACGGCGATGCCGTCGTTGCGGATTCCGGACTTTCACATGTCGTCGGTGAGCCAGGCGACATAATGCGAGGGTGCGTGACGACGAGCTGACTCGGCTGGTGGCGTTGTCGCCCGGCGACGGTCGCATGACGGGCCTGGTGCGGCGGGTGTGCGCCGAGACGCTGTCGTTGCCCCCGCTTCCCGCCGAGGTTTCGGTGCCCGGTCCGCAATCGGACACCGAGGCCGTCGTCGCCGGTTTCGCCGAGCAGTTCAGCGTCGATGTCTCGATGGTCGACGACACGCAGCGCAAAGCGTTGTGGTCGGCATTGGGAGACAAGACGTTTGGCGTGGTAGTGCAGATGTACGTCGCCGACTTCGTCCCGCGGGTCCGGGCCGGGCTGGAAGCTCTCGGGGTCGGCCAGGCGTACCTCGGGTGGGTTCTCGAACCGGGCCCGTGGGATCACACGGCCGATCCGTCCGACGCGGTGTTCAACGGTTTTCTGCCGACGGTGGCGCGGATGCGCGACCTCGATGCGCTGACCTCCGAGATGGTCCGGTTGCGCGGCGCGGCCCAGCACAACTGTCGGTTGTGCAAGTCGCTGCGTGAGACGACGGCACTGGATGCCGGCGGGTCGGAGACGCTGTACACCGACATCGAGCATTTCGAAATGTCGGAGGCGCTGACCGATCGCCAGAAGGCGGCGTTGCGATACACCGACGCGCTGATCTGGTCGCCGAGCCGTATTGACCGCGGTGTCGCCGCCGGGGTGCGCGCGCACTTCTTGGACGCCGAGGCCGTCGAGCTCACCTTCGACGTGATGCGTAATGCCAGCAACAAGGTTGCGGTGGCGTTGGGCGGGGATGCCCCGCGGGTCGAGCACGGCACTGAGCAGTACTTACTCGACGTTGACGGTCAGACGGTGTTCACCTGACAGCAACCTGCTTTGGCCCATTCGACGTGCGGCGATGGCGAAGCCTGTACGGCCATCAGTGCGGCGCTAATCTCACGGCGGTGTGTGACTTAGTCAGCTCATCGTTGATTGGCGCTGAGGGCAACTGAATTGAGTGCACTTCGGGACCTGCTCTCGCCATCGCGCCTCACACATGTAGTCGATGTCGGGGCGAACCCTCTCGACGGCGGCAAGCCGCCTTACCTGCCGATGCTCAGCGCCGGCCTCTGTCACGTGACCGGCTTCGAGCCACAACAGAAGGCATTACTGGCCCTTCAACTGACACGTGGCCCGAACGAGCTGTATCTGCCATACGCAGTGGGTGACGGTGGCTCAGGCATTTTGAAGGTTTGTCGCGCAACGGGAATGACGAGCTTGCTTGAACCAGATGCAACGACGCTAAAGTTGTTTCCGGCCCTCCAACCGTGCGGTGAGGTGATTGACCGCGTTCCGGTTGAGACCCGCCGGCTCGACGATATATCCGAGATTGAGCACCTCGACTTTCTCAAAATCGACATCCAGGGAAGTGAATTGTCTGTGTTCCAAAACGGGCAGGAGAAGCTAGCCGAGGCGGTGGCGATTCAGACCGAGGTGTCGTTCATTACGAGCTATCTGGGTCAACCGTCAGTCGGGGAGGTTGATTTAGAGCTACGCCGTCAAGGGTTTATCCCGCACGGGCTCACCCAACTGACGAGGAGACCGATCGGCGCCTTTGAAGTCGGCGACGATGCTCTCCCATGGGTGAATCAGCTCACTGAGGCCGACATCGTTTATGTGCGGGATTTCGTCCACCGAGACGTCATGACCGATGAGCAGTTGAAGCATTTGGGGTTGATCGCCCATCACTGCTACGGGTCGTTCGACTTGGCGTTCCGGTGTGTGCAGTTATTGGAGGAGCGGCGCGAAGTAGAGACTGGAAGCGCGCGACGCTACATGAGTGTGTCCCGCGGGTAGGCGAGGCCTCACCACGGCGTTCCGGCGATATCGGCGGGCGCTAACGTGAAGGTCGCGCAAACGCACGGTTGGCTAGGGGCGGTAGCTCAGTTGGTTAGAGCCGCGGACTCATACTCCGTTGGTTCCGCGATTTGCGGTTTGCGGATGATGATGGCCGGTGACGATAAATCGGCGTCTAGCAGCGGCGATATCTACTGAGGTTGCGTGTCGATGTTGGCCGAAGGTGATTGCACTGCGGTATCAACTGCGGTATCTGGACCGGAGACAGCCCCGTGCGGATTTGCCAGTTGCGGCCCTAACTTGCGCCGACACACGGTGGGCCTACAAGCGCCAGGCTGTCGCACATTTGTGCGAAAATTGCTACATGCCGGTATATGAGGGCGATATTGAAAGAGTCCTGCCATCAGCCATTAAGCGTGGCGATCTGATCTTTCTTGGCTATCGCTATCGTGACGGCGATATGGACTGGTGGACCGTCAAAGGCATCACTGTCACCAAGCACAATGTCTATCAATTCCAGTGCGAGACACTCGATAGCGCCGGCAGGCGTTTCACTCAAAAACTGGCGTACCGCGACTTTGACCCGGTGCCACGAAAGAAGAAGCGCCGCAAGCGAGCGAGCCATCCCAAACGCCTTGCCGGTTAGTCGCGCGGCCCGCCTACTCGTGCCGTCGCTCGGCACCGCCAGCGAGCGCACCAGTCGGTCGGCCAACTCCCGCTGCCGGCGCAACTCGCCATACAGCGGGTTGGGACGCGGTTGACCCGTCGACCCCTGCACGACTGGCGCGGACCTCCGTAAAGCAGCCTTTAAGTCGCCTATTTCGTCCACAACGCAGCACAATTCGTACAGAATCGCCAACTCTGCTGGATTAGGTTCTCCGACTTTAATTGTACTGTGCTACAAGGCTTTTCCGCGTTTACGCAACCCAACTGGCGCGCGTGGCTTCTCAATGAAACTCCTTTGACCTGCGCGTTTGTTGTTGGCAAAAAAAATAGGTTCGCATCGACGGGGAGGGAAGAGCCTGACATGGTCAGGCCCCGGCACACCCCTGGCAACTTTCGGAGGCCCCCCGCCCCCGTGTCAAGTGTCCTTGTCAAAACACCAATTCTACTGCATATCAACATATTTCAATCATTTTACGAGGTCAGGAGGCGTAAACGGGAGCGTATGATAACCATCGAGAGCAAACCCACTACTCGCGCTGCTGTCGTCGCGGCTATCGCTGTCGCGGCTACGGCCATCCGCACCGCTACCCGCAAGCTGCTCCGCACGGCCGGCGCCGTCGTCACTGTGACCAAGCGTCACGTGTCGGCGTGACTGGGCGCCGTCCTGACCATTTGCCTTCTGATTCCAGGACCCGTTGACGAGCTGCTGGTGCTTCTGGTCATCGGAGCGATCGCGGTGTTCAAGCCCGCGATGCGGGCCGACTTCGCGCAGACCGTCCCGCAGGGGTGGGCCGCTGCCAGCGTCGAGCAGCATCCTTCACTGCGAAACCACCGAGATGGCGCCCGGTGACGGCGTAAATTGGGTCGCAATCAACGCCGACAACTAAGGAAAAGCATCACATGTCCTCACCTCGCTGGCTGGCCGCACTCGCCATCCCGATAATCGCTAGCGCTGCCTTGGTTTCCAGTGCTGCGGTTGCAAGTGCCGATCCGACTGATGACGCATACCTCAATCAACTGCGGGGCGCCGGTCTCACGTGGCCAGCCGGCGACGACGATGCGCTCATCGGGACGGCGTACCTCATCTGCAACGATCTCGAATCGAATTGGACGCCACAACATATTGCCAACAGCATCCACGCCAACCTGGACCCGGACAACATCCATGTGCACGATGTCGGAGCCATGGTCAATATCGCGCATGCGACCTATTGCCCCAACGCCGGGTACAACGCTGGCGCCGGCGATGGCGGCGGCGGTGGCGGCGGCGGCTAGACTAAGTGGGCACATACTTGTACTTGGCGCCGGCCAAGCGGTGCTGGCGGGCACCAATCACCAGATGACTACCACGGCGTAGTCGTTGTCGCCGCCAACACATCGCGTCGCGATCCGTTGAGAACCGTCAACGTCATCGCCCTGCACACCCCAGCACACATTGAGATGCTCCCCTTCGGCGTGGATGTCATGTCTCCAGCTTACCGGAATACGTTCTATATCAACGCATTTCGGTTGCGCGGTGATTGCTGCTGCGGTGCGCCGCTAGGCGTTGTCGACCAGCTGGATGTTGGTGTTGTGTCCGGTCGTCGCCGTCTAGGTAAAGGCGCTTTAGACGGTCGATAAGCCTCTGGGCCTCTCGCACGTCCTTGCGCAACGTGGCGGCTTCCAACCGTATCGCGGATGACCGGGCGTACTTAGCGCCCTGGCGTTCCATCCGGTCCAACTGGGTGGTCATGTCGTCGAGTTGATGGCACAACGCGCGGACCAACTCCGCGGCTTGGGCACGCTGGTAAAAATCCCCCATCGACCAATCGTCGCACTGGTAGCCGGTAGCCGCGTCGAAAGTACAGATGATCCCGGTTGACGATGACGCACAAGCGGGGAATCCTTTCGTTTTATGGGCCACACCATCCAGGTCAGTGAGGAGACGTTGCTAGCGGACATCGAACGCCGACTGGTTGGCGAGTTCCCCTGGGTTGCGCCTGCGGCGGTCAACACCATCGTCCACAACGAGCACGCTCGGTTCGAGACCAGCCGGATCCGCGACTTCGCACCGCTGTTGGTGGAGAAATGCGCCCGTCTCAAACTCAAACGCAAGCCGTCGATCTCGCCAGCGGGTGTTTCCACCTAACAACTACCAGATGACTACCTCGGCGCTGTCGTTGTCGCCGCCAACACATCGTGTCGCGATCCGTTGAGAACCGTCGACGAAGCGGGCACGGTACCCAGCAGAGCACGCCATCTCGTAGCGCTCACCTGTCACCGGTGAGAAGGCGATGATGTCGGTACCGTCATCGGCTGCATAGAACGCACGTCGCACGTTCTCGGCGAACAGGCAGCTGGTATGACCGCCAACAACGCCCTCGCGACCGTCACCACATATGACGAACGTCTGCGACGAACCTTGGGCTGGCGCCGGCGCCGGCGCGGCAGCAACCGTCTTGGTCTCAGTCACCGTGGGAGCCGCTACCGGCATCGTCGCCGGCTGCGTAACCGGAGCCGAGACAGCCGTGGTCGAGGTCCGCGCTTCTGGTGGCGACGCCGTTGTTGTGTTGTGACTGTGCATCACGAACAGCAGCACCGCGATTAACGCAGCGACCGATGCCGCAGTCAACGCCGCACACACCCGCAGCCACAGCGTTGTTCGTTGCCGCATATCCAGATAGGGCACTGTGTTGTCTGCCCAGTTGTCGAGCGACTATGCGTTGGCGTGCTCGGTTGGGCTTTCGGCGGGGGCGAGTTCGGTTTCGTCTTCGCTCATCGCGGCATGCCTCCGTTCTTTGCTCAAACGGTAAGCCGTGTCAGCACATCAAGCAGCGAGTTCGGGTGAATATGGCACGCCGCGCGGGCCGCCGGTGGCACCCGGCGGCGCAAGCCGAAAACCATTGCGGGATACCGCTCATTGCTCGATACGGTCGTGCTACCCAAGTGGGGCGACGTGCCACTGAAGAAAATCGACTACGAGAGCTATACGACGTGGCTGGGCAGTCTGTCGGTCGACGGTTCACAAAAAGACGAACCGTTGTCGGCCTCGCGGATCACTCAGGCGCACCAGCTGGTCGGCGCGGTACTCAAGTACGCCGCCAGAACGGGCCGGATCGCGAAGAACGTCACGGCCGAGATAAAGCGGAGCGAGGACCTGCCGGCGCCAATCGAACGCGAACGGCGATACCTGACGCACGCCCAACTGTTGAGGCTGGCCACGGCAACCGGGCAGTACGAGACGCTGACCCTGGTGCTGGGCTACTGCGGCCTGCGTTTCGGTGAAGCTGCAGCGCTGCGGCGTCGACATGTGAGGGATAGGGAACTGACCATTCGCGCGTCGGCAAGCTGTGTCACGGGCAAGGGCATCGTGGAGACCAGCACCAAGACGTAACGCGGCCGCCACGTCCCGGTGCCGCAGCCCGTTTGGGAGCGGCTGAGCGCCGAGCTGCCCGACGATCCGAACGCGCTTGTGTTCGGATCGCGGATCAATGGCGGGTACCTATCGGTTGACGAGTACCGCTGGCGGTTCGACAAGGCTTGCGCCGACGTGGGGATAGATGGGCCGACCCCGCACGGGCTGCGGCACACCTGCGCGTCTCTGGCGATCAGCGCGGGCGCTAACGTGAAGGTCGTGCAACGACTACTAGGGCACGCCACCGCGGCGATGACGCTGGACCGGTACGGCCATCTATCCGATGACGACCTGGCCGGTGTCGCCGATGCGTTGGGCAAGGCCATCGATGCAACTGCGGTATCACTGCGGTATAACGAGCCAAGCGAGCCTGAGCATGGTTAGCCAAAAAGCGCGAATACCCCGGTAGAGAATCCAGGGGCGGTAGCTCAGTTGGTTAGAGCCGCGGACTCATAATCCGTTGGTCGCGGGTTCGAGCCCCGCCCGCCCCACGTCAGCCCCTGTATGACCTCGGCTGATGCTTGACATTTCAGTTCCGGGTGATGCTTGACAGTGTTTCGGTTGATCCTTGGCAGCGGTTTCGGCTGATCCTTGACACTCCCTAGATGAGGGAGTTGAGCGTGGCCGAGCAGCGGTATCAGGCCGTGATGGCGGTGATTGGTGATGGTCTGTCGATCTCGCAGGTTGCTGAAAAAGTCGGGGTGTCGCGTCAGACGCTGCATGCGTGGCTGGCGCGCTATGAGGCCGAGGGCCTTGAGGGGCTAGTGGATCGGTCGCATCGGCCGGTGAGCTGTCCGCATCAGATGGACGCGCAGGTGGAGGCGATGCTGCTGGAGTTGCGGCGCACTCGCCCGTACTGGGGTCCGCGGCGGCTGGTGTTCGAGCTGGGCAAGCGC
>DATJOR010000259.1:0-6700 GCA_035506875.1 Mycobacterium sp. | reverse complement strand
GATCAACCTGGTGAACCGGGTGGGCCCCGAGCAGGCTCACCGGCTGCTGGAGCAGTCGTTCGCCCAGTACCAGGCCGACCGGTCGGTGGTGAGCCTGGTCCGCGGCGTGGAGCGCGGACAGCGGATGCTCGACGAGGTCGCGGCCGATCTCGGCGGCAGCGATGCGCCGATCCTGGAGTACGCCCGGCTGCGGGAACAGATCACCCAACATGAGCGCGCCCAGACCCGTTCATCGCGACTGCAACGCCGACAGGCGGCCAACGACGCGCTGGCGGCGCTGCGTCGCGGTGACATCATCACGATCACGCACGGGCGTCGCGGCGGGCTGGCGGTTGTGCTGGAAGCAGACCGCGACAGCGACGACCCGCGGCCGTTGGTGTTGACGGAAAACCGTTGGGCCGGCCGGATCTCGTCGGCCGACTATTCCGGCGCGTCGGCACCGATGGGCTCGATGACGCTGCCCAAGCGGGTCGAACACCGACAGCCCCGAGTCCGTCGTGATCTGGCTTCAGCGTTGCGCTCGGCCGCCGCGGGACTGCCGATTTCGGGCGGCCGTCGCGGCGGCGGACGCACCGAAAAGCGCGATCTCGACCCCGAGCTGGTGTCGCTGCGCGAGCAGATGCGTCGCCATTCCGTCCACCGCGAACCGGATCGGGAGGCCCAAGTCCGGGTTGCCGAACGCTATCTGCGCATCGAACGCGACAACGAGGCGTTGCAGAAGAAGGTGGCAGCCGCCACCAATTCGCTGGCCCGCACCTTCGACCGGATCGTCGGGTTGCTCACCGAGCGCGGGTTCATTCAGGTCGACGACGGCGATCCCACGGTAACCGATGACGGCCGGCTGCTCGCCCGGATATACAGCGAGAGCGACCTTCTGGTGGCCGAATGCCTGCGCACCGGCGCCTGGACCGGTCTGCGAGACGCCGAGTTGGCCGCCGTGATCTCGGCGGTGGTCTACGAAACACGCGGCGGGGACGGTCCGGGACCGCCGCGCAACGCCGAGGTGCCGACCGCCGCGTTGCGGCAGGCGCTGCACCGGACACGACGGTTGTCGACGGAGTTGCGCGGAGACGAGCAGCGGCACCGCATCGCGCTGAGTCGCGAGCCCGACGACGGTTTCGTCGCGGCCATCTACCGTTGGGCCAGCAATGGTGACCTGGTCGCCGCGTTAGCCGCGGCAGACTCCGAAGGCGGCGGTTCGCCGCTGTTGCCGGGTGATTTCGTTCGCTGGTGCCGACAGGTGCTTGATTTGCTGGATCAGGTCCGCAACGCCGCCCCGCAACCGGAGTTGCGGGCCACGGCGAAACGCGCGATCGACGCGATTCGGCGCGGCGTCGTAGCAGTTGACGCCGGGTAGGCTAAGCCGAAGCTACGGTTGCACTCGCGACCGACGAGGATTGCAACCAGGACTGAGAGGACAGACGCACGATGAGCGGACCGCAGGGGCCGGATGCGACGACGCCGTGGCAGCCGCCGCAGGGCGAAGGGCAGCAATCCGGCGAGGAACCGACCCAGCACGTGTCACCTTGGCAGCAGCCGTCCGGCGAGCAGACGTGGCAGGCGCCGAGTGGGGATCAACCGACGTGGCATGCACCCGCATATACGCCCACGGACTACGGGCAGTATCAGCAGCCGCCGGCGCAGTACTATCCGCCGTCGCCGCCGTTCGGTCAGCCCACGGGCTACCCTCAGCAAGATCAGTACGGTGGTCAGACCGCTCAATACGCTCAACCCGGCCAGTATGGCCAGCCGGGTCAGTACGGCCAGCCGGGTCAGTACGGCCAGCCGGGGCAGTACGGCCAGCCGGGTCAGTACGGCCAGCCCGGACAGCCGGGTCAGCCCGGTCAGTACGGCCAGTACCCGGGCCCCTACGGCCAGCCTGCGGCGGGCCCGAAGCGGTCACGGGCGGTCATCGGCACCGTGGCCGGTGTGTTCGCCGCGATCGTCGTCGCGGTCGTCTTGGTGCTGGGCTTCTGGGCGCCCGGGTTCTTCGTGACCACCCAGCTCGACGTCAACAAGGCGCAGGCTGGTGTTGCGCAGATCCTCAGCGACAACACCAACGGCTACGGCGCGAAGAACGTCAAAGACGTCAAGTGCAACAACGGCCAGAATCCGACGGTGAAAAAGGGCAGCAGCTTTGACTGCGACGTCAGCATCGACGGCACCAAGCGTCAGGTGACGGTGACCTTCCAGGACAACAAGGGCACCTACGAGGTCGGTCGGCCCAAGTAGCGCGTCACGACGCGGGGAGCGCGTCGAGCGCCTTCTGCAGCCGGGCGATCGACGACCCGACCCCTAGCTGGGTCGCCAGCTTCGCGGTACGCGCGGGGTCGGCCGCCACCAGCGGCACGGCGTCGGTCGGTGTCGACAGCATCACGGGCGCGTCGGTCGCCACTCGCACCACCGGGCCGGCAGCCTGGATGTAGTCGGCGGCGCTGCGCAGCTTGGTCCGGACGCCTTTTGACAGCGACGATTTGGGATTGTCCACGGCGGCCAGGATCGCCGCCAGCGAACCGTGCTGCGCCAGTAGCGTCGCGGCGGTTTTTTCGCCGATACCGGGCACGCCCGGCAGTCCGTCGGAGGGGTCGCCCCGCAGCAGCGCGAACTCTGCGTAGCCGGCGCCTGCCCGATCAGCGGGCACGCCGTAGCGCTCGGCCACCTCGTCGGGACCCATCAGGGTCGCGTTGGCCAGACCGCGGCCGAGGTAGAGCACTCTGACGGGCACCGGATCGTCACCGACCACCTGTAACAGGTCACGGTCGCCGCTGACGACGACGACGGGGTCACGTTGCTCCGCGGCGGCCAGTGTGCCGATTACGTCGTCGGCTTCGAACCCGGCCGCGCCGCCGGTGCAGAAGCCGAACGCGTCGAGAATTTCCCCGATCATCTCGACCTGCGGGGACAACTCGTCGGGCACTTCCTCGACATCGGGTTGCCCGTTTAGGTGCTCCTCTTCGACGCGATGTGCCTTGTACGAGGGGATGCGCTCCACGCGAAACTGCGGGCGCCAGTCCAAGTCCAGGCACACCACCAGGCGGCCGGGCCGCTGCCGGGTGATCAGCATGGCCACCGAGTCCAAGAAGCCTCGGACCGCGTTCACCGGCCGGCCGTCGGGAGTGGTGATCGAGGACGGGACGCCGAAGTAGGAGCGAAACCACATGCTGGCGCCGTCAAGCAGCAGCAGCGGCGCGGACATGCCCGAGAGCATATTCGTCGTTGATTCTGCGTCCACGGTGCGTGTTACTCGAACTTCTTCGCCCTGAGTGCAGAGTCAACGCATCCGCGTGACCGATATGCTGCCCGCGTGAGCTCCCGGTTCGACGCAGACGTTTACCGACGCCGGATAGCGGCGGCGATCGCGGCAACCGCCGACGCCGGCCTGGCAGGTCTGGTGATCACCCCCGGCTATGACTTGCGCTACCTGCTCGGCTCGCGGGCGCAGACGTTCGAGCGGCTCACGGCGCTGGTGTTGCCGGTCGCCGGTGAGCCGACCGTGGTAGTGCCTCGACTGGAGCTGGCCTCGCTGAAACAGTCCGCCGTCGCGGATCTGGGGCTGGCCGTGCGGGATTGGGTCGACGGCGACGATCCCTATCAACTCGTCGCCGCAGCCTTGGGTGGCGCACCGGCGGCGAGCGCAGTCACCGATTCGATGCCCGCGCTGCACCTGTTGCCGTTGGCCGACGTGCTCGGCGTGCTGCCGGTGTTGGCCACCGGTGTGCTGCGGGGACTGCGGATGGTCAAGGACGCCTCCGAGATCGACGCGCTGCGTAAGGCCGGCGCGGCCATCGACCGGGTGCACTCCCGGGTGCCGGACTTCCTGGTGCCTGGCCGAACCGAAGCGGACGTCGCCGCGGACATCGCCGAAGCCATTGTCGCCGAAGGGCATTCAGAGGTAGCTTTCGTCATCGTCGGGTCTGGCCCACATGGCGCCGACCCGCACCACAGCTACTCGGACCGCGAACTTCGGGTCGGTGACATCGTCGTCGTCGACATCGGCGGCGCGTATGAGCCCGGATACAACTCCGACTCGACGCGCACCTACAGCATTGGTGAGCCCAACGCCGAAGTGGCACAACAGTATTCAGTGCTGCAGCGGGCGCAGCGGGCGGCTGTCGAGGCGGTGCGCCCCGGCGTGACCGCCGAAGAGGTTGACGCCGCCGCGCGCGGCGTGCTGGCCGAGGCCGGGCTCGCCGAATATTTCGTGCACCGCACCGGGCACGGCATCGGGTTGTCGGTGCACGAAGAGCCGTACATCGTCGCGGGCAATGATCTGCCGCTCGAAGCCGGCATGGCCTTTTCCGTCGAGCCCGGGATCTATTTCCCCGGCCGGTGGGGCGCGCGTATCGAAGACATCGTGGTCGTGGGTGTGGACGGCGCCCTGCCGGTCAACAACCGTCCCCACGAGCTGGTCGTCGTCCCGACTTAGGCTTCGCGTATTAGGCTCGTGCGATGACCGATCACGACCGCGCCGCCGCCCGCCGAGAGATTACCGACGCCCTGCTCACCGCGCTGGAACGCCGACATGAAGTGCTGGACCTGATCGTCGAGGCCGACGACCGGTCGTCGGCGGTCGACGGCATCGTCGCGCTGCTTGGTACCTCACGGCTGGGTGCCGAGGCGGTGATTGGCATGTCGTTCGATCAACTGACCAAAGACTCGCGCAAAAAGATCGCGGCCGAGCTCGAGGACCTGAACCACATCCTGAGTTTCACGTTCAAAGACCGGCCCGCCAGCTCCGGTGACACGCTGGCGCTCCGTCCGTTCAAAGGGGCGTCAGACCGCGACATTTTTGCCGCACGCACCGCGGACATCGGCACCCACGGTGACGGGTCGAGCGGCCCCGCCGGCGGACTCGACGACGAGATCCGCTCGGCGCAGGAGCGGTTCGACGCTGAAGAGGCCGCGTGGTTCGTCGCCGTCGACGGCGACGAGAAAGTCGGCATGGTGTTCGGTGAGCTTGCCGGTCACGAGGTTCACGTCCGGATCTGGATCCGTCCGGAGGCCCGGCACCGCGGCTACGGCACCGCCGCGCTGGCCAAATCGCGACCCGAGCTGGCGGCTTACTTCCCGGCGGTGCCGCTGGTGATTCGCGCGCCCGGCGCCACGCTCGTCTAGCGAGCTACTCCGCTTTGCGGGTCAGCAGATCCGACGACCCCAGCACCCGCTCGATCTGCACCTCGATCACCACGCGTCGCGGGTTGACCCGTGGTGTGCGGTAACGCTGGGCGTAGCGCAGTTCGGCGTCCCGCACGGCGTCGACCTCGCCGTTGACGCTGGCCCGCCCCTCTAGCGACAGCCAGCGGGCCCCGTCGACCTGACTGAGCACCGCAACCCCGCCGCGTTCGGCGTTGACCGCCTTCTGCGAGCCGCCGGTGGTGATCACCCGCGCGATGTGGGTCTTGGGGTCGAAGGTGAAACCGACCGCGACCACGTGCGGGGAATTGTCCGGACGCAGCGTGGTCAGCATGGCGAGATGGCGCTCCGTGAGAAACGCCAAGGCATCGTTGGTCAGCCGGGCAGTGGAATTCGCCATCACCGCCCACGCTAGCGCAGGTGATAATCGCAGCCGTGGATGACACGGGCGCTTCGGAGTCGAAGACGATTTTGCTCCTCGGCGGCCGCAGCGAGATCGGCATCGAACTCGCGCGGCGATTGGCGCCGGGGGCGACGGTAATACTCGCGGCACGCAACGCCGGCCGGCTCGCCGAGCAGGTCGCCGTCGTGCTGGCCGCTGGCGCAACGGCCGTGCACACCAGGGAGTTCGACGCCGACGACCTGGCCTCGCACGGGCCGCTCGTCGCGTCGGTCATTGCCGATCACGGCCCGATCGACACCGCGGTGCTGGCTTTCGGGATCCTCGGCGACCAGGCCCGCGCCGAGGCCGACGCCGCGCACGCGCTGGCCGTCGTGCACACCGACTACGTCGCGCAGGTCAGCTTGCTGACCCATCTGGCGGCGGCGATGCGGCAGGCCGGGCGGGGATCGCTGGTGGTGTTCTCGTCGGTGGCCGGGGTGCGGGTGCGGCGGGCCAACTACGTATACGGGTCGGCGAAGGCGGGGCTGGACGGCTTCGCCAGCGGGCTGGCCGACGCGTTGCATGGCACCGGGGTGCGGTTGTTGATCGCGCGGCCCGGATTCGTCATTGGACGCATGACGCAGGGCATGGCGCCGGCTCCACTTCCCAGCACGCCGGAGCAGGTGGCCGCCGCCACCGCGCGAGCGCTGGCCAAGAGACGCCGCACTGTCTGGATCCCGTGGGCGCTACGACCGTTGTTCTTCGGGATACGGCTGCTCCCGCAATTTGTTTGGCGCAGGATGCCGCGATGATCCGCAACAACACAGGAGGTACCTGATGACCGACGAATCTCTCGGCGTTACGGCACGTTTGGGCGCGGCGTACCGTCGTGCCACCCACGCACTGAACAATCTCGGTTGGCTGCCGAACCTGGCGCTGCGGCTGACGGTTGGATTCATGTTCTTTAGCGGGGCGGTGGGCAAGTTCGCCGATCTCGGCAAATTCACAGCGATGTTTGTCAGTCTGGGTATTCCCGCCGCGCAGGTGCTCGCGCCGGTTACGGCACTCGTGGAACTTGTTGGCGGCGTGGCGTTGATGCTGGGCCTCGGTACGCGGCTGGTGTCGCTGGTATTGGCCGGGGATATGGTCGGCGCGTTGATCACGGACATCGGCCCGAATCTGGCG
>DATJOR010000258.1:0-10035 GCA_035506875.1 Mycobacterium sp. | reverse complement strand
CGTGCCGTATGTCATCAACCCACGGATGGTCCGCGGGTTGGACTACTACACCAAGACCACCTTTGAATTCGTCCATGACGGGCTGGGCGCCCAGTCCGGCATCGGCGGCGGCGGGCGCTACGACGGTCTGATGCGCCACCTGGGCGGGCAGGACCTCTCGGGCATCGGGTTCGGTGTCGGCGTCGACCGCACGCTGCTGGCGTTGAAGGCCGAGGGCAAGGACGTCGGGCAGACCTCCCGGTGCGACGTGTTCGGCGTGGCGCTGAGCGAACAGGCCAAGCAGCGACTGGTGGTGCTGGCCGGGCAATTGCGTGCCGCTGGTGTGCGCGTGGACCTCGCGTACGGCGACCGTGGCGTTAAGAGCGGGATGCGAGCGGCAGACCGGTCCGGGGCGCGTCTGGCGTTGGTTGCCGGTGACCGTGACATCGAGGCCGGAACCATTGGCGTGAAAGATCTCTCGACCGGTGAGCAGGCCGATGTTGCAGCGGATTCCGTTGTCGCTGAGACGCTTTCGCGGTTGGCTGGGAATTAGGCGGCCGGGCTTACGAACGAGCCTTCGTCTTCACCGGCCACCCTCGGCCGCCACGAGCGAGGAATCGTCAAGAAGCCGTTGAGAATTCGCAAAAGCCAGGTGGAAGATAGATACGCACACCCGGCGCACAGGCTCTTGTGACACTTTCGCGGGTGCTGTTTTGGTGTTTAGGCCGACTCAACTGACGTGGACTTGCCCACCGCGACTCTCGCGGCTAAAGCGGCGAGTTTCTCGTCCAGGACCAGTGCGGCCGCTCGCAGCGGTGGGTTGTCTTCGATGACCATGAGCGACGACGGCCTGATGTAGGTCAGGCTGCTTCGGTTGTCGTCTTCTTCCAGGATTAGCAGCTCCACGGGTGCGAACAGCCCGGCGGTGAGGTCATGCTGAAGCATCGTGATCGCAATCAGCGGATTGCCGAGGACGGCGCGCAAGGCTTTGCGGTTGATCCCGGCCGTCGCCAGCCATTGGCCGTGATCAATGAGGTGCATCAGCATGAACTCGCTGGAACCGAGATGGTGGGTGATCTCAGTGGCGAACGATCCCCAGTCCTCGAAGAAAACGGCGGGGAGATCGGTTATCGGCTCCGGATGTTCGCCGATCTCGGAGAGTAATGCGGCGACAGCCTGGTCGTACGTGTTGTCGCTGTCGACGCGTATCCGGACGCCGTCGAATCGGGTTTCCCGAGGATCAGGGATTGACATGCTCGCTCTCCTCAACGTCTGCTAACAGCAGCCCGGGGAAGTCACAGGCTTTACAACTCGAGCCGATTGTAGTGGCCATTGGCGTCCATCCGACCACGCACAGCTGTCAATTAGTGGAAAGTCCAGGTCGCCGGAGTCGATCAGGTGCGGCTGTGCTTGACCTGATTGAACGGCACCCCGCGATCGGCGGCGTATTCACGCGGAAAACCCAGTACCCGTTCGCCAATCACGTTGCGGGCCATCTCCGTCGTGCCACCACCGAGCGCCGCGGTTTGCCGCGACAAATAGCGTTCACCGACGAAGAGCAATTCAGCGGGCCCGGCGACGACACCGGCGCTGCCGGCGATCGCCAATGCGGTGTCGATCTCGAGAGCAACTTCCTCGGCTTGGAAAAGCCGGATCAGCGAACCGGCTGTCGAGGGCAAAGAGCCATCCAGCACGCCGCGGTAGACGTGGTCGATCAGCTGTTGCCATACCGCGCGGTGCGTCAGCGCCCGGCCGGCCGTTTCGCGCACGCGCTCATTATCGGCCAGCCCGGCGGCCCGGACCATCGCGGTGTAGTCGGGTGGCTGTTCCTGGTTGTTTTCGGCGCCGCTACCGCTGGCGAACTCCGAGCCACCGCCGACGGCGCGCCGCTCGTGATACAGCTGGCGCGAGGCCACCTCCCAGCCCTTGTCGACTTCGCCGACCACCGCGTCGTCGCCGACCTCCAGGTCGTCGAAGAATTCTTCACAGAACTCGGTCGACCCGTTTACCTGCTTGATCCGGCGCAGCGTGATGCCCGGGCTGTCGATACGCACCAGGAACATCGTGAGGCCTTCGTGCTTGGGCACATCCCAGTTCGTCCGGGCCAGCAGGAGTCCATAGTCGGCGGCAAAGGCTCCGGTGCTCCACGTCTTTGCGCCGTTGATCACCCACTTATCGCCGCGCCGCTCCGCGCGGGTGATCACACCCGCCAGGTCGGAGCCGCCGCTGGGCTCCGACAGCAACTGGACGAGCACCTCATCGCCGCGCAACGCCGCCGAAATATGTTGCCGTTTCTGTTCTTCGCTGCCGGTGTCGAGGATCGTCGGGCAACAGATGGTGAACGTCGGGGTGTTGAAGATCAGCGGCATCTCGTAATAAGCGCTTTCGGCGTCGAAAGCCTTTTGATACTCGATGCTCAGACCGAGTCCGCCGTAATCGGTGGGGAAGCAGATCCCGGCGAAACCGCCGTCGTAGAGCCGTCGCTGCAATTTGCGGACGTGCCGCCAAGACGCCTCGTCGCCGCGATCGGCGTAGGGCGGGTCGTTCGGGTCTTCGATACGCGGCATGTTGTCGGCGAGCCACGCGCGGGCCCGCTCGGCGAACGCCGCCACCGATTCGGTCACGACGGCAGCCTGCGTGAATGCATATGACGTCTCCCGAGAGTCTCACTGGCCTAAAACGGTAATGACGTTACCACCGGGGTGACCTCGTACTGGCCAGGTATGTCAGCGGACCTTTACCCCGCCCCGGCTCCGCCGACCGCGGCGGCGGTGACCACGACGCTGACGGTGCTTGCGCCGGCGTTCGACGCGATCACCAGTTCGGCCGCGTCGGGCGCCGAGACGACGTGTCCGCCCACGACGCTCACGTCGTAGCCGTTCGGGAACTCGACGGCCGGCACCGAGATGGTGGTCTGAGAGCCGGCGGCGAAGCTGCCCAAACCGTCGGCCTCTTCGGTGGAGTAGCTGAAGTCGAAGGTGCCGTTCTCGAACGAGAAGGACGTCGGGGTGCCCGAAATCACCTGCGGGTACGGCTCAGCCAGTGTGTCCAGGTTCGCGGTGTTCACGTTGGTGCCGGTCGGCGGCAGCTCGGGGTTGTACACCAGCGACTCCGAACTCGGCGGAGACGCGCTGGTGGTGATGTCGCCCTGGCTGCTGTAGGCCCACTCGGTCCAACCGATGAGGTTGCCGTCGGCGCCCTGCATTGGAGCGCTGAGCTGTGTCTGGTCGCTGGTGGCTCCGAACTCGGTCATGAATGCCGGGATATCGTGTGCCTCCGCGTAAGCCTCGGCATTGCCTACGACCCCGCTGACGCTCGGCACGCAACCTAGTGGCCCGAGGTCGAATTCGCAGTAGTCGTGGAATGACAGGACGGTGTTCGTGGCGTTCACGGTGCCCAAGTCGGTGGGTAGGCCCGCGTTGGACAGGACGTTGGGTTCGAAGAAGATCGGTGTGGTCGGATCGACGGCCCGGATCGCATCGGCGCCCTGGTCGTAGAACGGCGTCAGCTGCTGACTGTCGAAGAATGAGCCGCCCAGCAGGGTCGACAGGAAGGTCGATGAGCCCGGGGATGGTTCGTTGATGAGCTCGAACCCGGCCACATTGGAGTTGCCATTGAAGGCGTTGCCGACATACTCCAGCATCTGGGCGTAATTATCTTCTAGCCCAATACCATTCGGGGCGGCGTCATTCGACCAGAACGCATCCCAGGCGTGCTGCTCCGCCGGATTGAAAAAGATTTGGAGCGGGAACGTGTCCGGCGAGTTGGGCAGCCCGCCGTCCTGCACCGCCCAGGCCGGCGCACCTTCGCCGCCGAATTCACTGCTGTAACCGTCCTGGTGGAAATCGATGATGCTGTAGATGCCGTGGTTGCCCAGGGTCTGCACGGTCTGCTCGATCGAGGCGAGGTAGGCCGCGTTGAATTCGCCCGGTTCGGGCTCAAGGTCAGACCAGATGACGCCCACCCGGACGGCGTTGAAACCGTTGGCAGCCAGGAAAGCCGCGTCGTCGTCGCTGAACCCCGAGGCGCTGGGCTCACCGGGCGCCACCTTGTACACCTCGTTGAGCCCGTGCAGCAGGACGACCTGTCCATCGCTGTTGGTCAGGAAACTGCCGGTGGTCCCCAGGGAGTCGGCGCCCGACGGGTCGCCGGTCGTGGTGCCGAAGTCGCCGACCATGCCGTGGAGGCCGAGCACGCTGGAATCGCCACCGGCCCCACCGAGAGCGGGCAAACCGTCGGAAGCGGTGCCGTCGCCGGCATTGCCGCCGTCGCCGCCGTCGCCCAAGAAGGATCCACCCGCGCCGCCGTCGCCACCGGCAGCGCCGGCGCCGCCGTCGCCACCGATCCCGCCGTCGCCGATGAACCCGGCGTCGCCGCCGTTGCCGCCCGCTACACCCGGGTCGGTGCTGTTCCAGCCCGGCCCGCCGTCGCCGAACAACAAGCCGCCATTGCCGCCGGTGGGGTCGGTCTCTGTGCCGGGCGCGCCATCACCGATCAAAAACTGTCCGGAGATCGTGTTGATGTAGCCGTCGATTTGCTCACCGACGTTGCTGTTGATCCAGCCCTCGAGGGCGGTATGCGTCGGCGTGTACACGAACTGGTTGAACAGCTCGGAGAAGTCGGGGGCCGACGCTGTGGCCGCGGCGCTATCGGCGGCGACCGACGGATCAAAGCTGGCGGCAAGCGCGCCCAAATCCGCACCCAGCGTGGGGTCGATGCCGGAGAGCGCACTGATGATGGGGTCGACGATCACGTCGAACTCGTCGGCGCTGGCCACCGGAGCCATGACCAACGGTGACAGGCCGAAGGCGAAGAACGCCCCCGCGGTCACTCCCAGACCCAGTGCGCGACGACGAGTCATTTGGCCCTTCTAAGACATGCATTGGCTTGCGGGCGGGCGCGATTCAACCTAACAAATTACTTAGAAACAATCTAGATTTCGCTGAGTAACGCGGCCTAGATCTTCAAATACCCCTTGTCAGCGGGAATCTGAGCCGCGGTAACCAGCGATGACGCATCGCTGGCGAGCCAGACCACGATGTCGGAGATCAGGTCCGGGTCGGCGAGCGACTCAGTCGGGAGCGCGCCAGGGGAGAAGCTGTGAATGTAGTTCGGGTGGTCGGCGAACACCTGATACATCGACACGTCGTTACCCATCGGGGTGTCCGTGCCGTACGGGTGCACGGAGTTGACCCGGATGCCGAACTCGCCGAGCTCCACGGCGAGCGAGTTGGTCAACCCGACCACCCCGAACTTGCTGGCGCAGTAGTGGCCGCAGCCGGGAACGGCCTTGATCCCCGCCGCCGAACTGATCGTGATGATGGACCCGCCGTTGCCGGCCTCGATCATCGGCGGCACCACCGCCTTGATCGTGTTCCACAACCCGGTCAGATTGATGTCGAGGGTGTCTTGCCACTGTTCGGCCGAAATCTCCCACAGACGGCCCCAATTGAGCACCCCGGCGTTGGCGACCACGATGTCCAGGCGGCCGAACTGCTCGATGGCGTCACCGACCACGCGCTGCTGACCGGCCGCGTCGCGGACGTCGACCTCCGAGGCGAGGATCTTGCGGCCCTCACCCTCCACTAAATTCACCGTCTCGGCGAGGTCCTCCGGTTGCGACGGGGGATAGCCGTTGTGCGCGGTGACCGGCCTGCACGCGTCGATCGCGACGATGTCGGCGCCGGCCCTGGCCAGCCTGATGCAGTGCGAGCGACCCTGGCCGCGGGCGGCGCCCGTCACGTAGGCAACCTTGCCGGCCAACAGAAGATCGGTAGTCGTCATGCCGGCAAGCGTAGGCGCCCGCTGCGCTTAGCCGCGGCGGGGCCGAGTCAGCGTGAATTGTTCGACCACGCTGATCGCTGCGTAGGGGCCGTTGACCGCGTAGTGCGTTGCCTTCATCGACGTGTTGCCGCCTGGCGGCCCCGGGTCGACGTCGAAAGCGACAAAACCGTATGGGTTTTCGCGGTCGCGAAACGCCGACCACGGGGCATCTTCCATCACATAGATCGGCGCCTTGCGCCCGATCGCCGGCTCGTAAGGGCCGACTTCGGTGAGCACGCGGCATCGAGGTTGCGGGAAGAACATGGCGTTCGACGGCGCCGAGGTGCCACCACCCCCGATGACCAGATGCACGGTCCCCTTGCTGGTGTCGATGACGTCGCCGCGAGTTTGGACCGGGATCGGCGTTTTGGTTTCGGTGTCTTGTGCTCCGCGCAGCGGATGGGAGCGTTCATAGTGGTGCTCGTGACCGCACACCACCAGGTCGACCTGGTAACGGTCGAATAGTGGCAACCATTCCTGGCGGATGCCCAGGTCGGCGCCGTTGGTGTGATCGGCGGTGGAGATCGCGACCTGGTGCATGCAAACGACCACCCAGTCGACGCGCGGGTCTGCTCGTGCGTCGGCGAGTTCGCTTTCCAGCCAACGCTTTTGCGCGCCACCCGAGTAGCCGTGCACGTAGAAGTTTCCGCCGTCCTGAAAGCAGACGTCGTCGTTGTTGAGGCTGATCACGTGCACCGAGCCGGCGGTGAACGAGTACCACAGCCCGCGAAGCTCGGCATCGGATCCTGAGTCGGGCAACGCGAAGTAAGTCTGGTAGGCGGCGTAACCGACCGGCCCGTTGCCTAATTCGTTTTCATGGTTGCCCGCCGCAGGCATCCATGGCCGGTAGCGAGCCGAGCGCGTGTTGTTGTCGAACCAGTCCGACCAGCTGCGAATGCGGTCATGCGCGAGGTTGGCGTAGCACAGGTCGCCGTTGACGAGGTTGAACAGCGGATCGAGACGCTCGATGGCGGTCGTGGTATCCCCGGCCGCGGGCGAGCCGAGATTGTCACTGCGGTAGCTCGCGTCGTGCAGTCGGCCCAATGTCGGGGTTGCCTGATCCCCGAAGCTTGTGAAGCGGAAAGGGTTTCGTCCGGACGGCGCAGTTCGGATCGTGCCCAGCTCGGGATTGGTGCCGTCGTGAACCGCTGCGTAGACGTAATCGGTGTCGGGGGCCAGGTTGTCGACCCGGGCGTGGTTGACGCGAACTTCGATCTTGGACTTCGCGTCGCGGTAGGTCCGGGTCTCGGCTTGTACGACGCGGCCGAAGCCGGACGCCGGGGTGCCGACCATGACCCGCGGGTTGTGCACCGCGTCGGTGGTGTGCCACGAGACAACGACTTCGGTGGAGGCATCTTTGCCGAATTGCAGATGCAGGCCGCCGACAGGTTGCGTGCCGCTCTGATCGGGGCGGGGCCACAGGCTGGGGCCGCGACCCGGTGGCCCGAGCAGCGCAACAACGCCGGCCGCCCCGACACCCGCACCGAGAACGGCCGCCGCCGCACCCGTCGTCAGTACCGTCCGGCGGCTGGTTCCGTCGCTCACCCCTCCTTCATACCGGCCCGTCGAACTCCCGCCGAGCGTGGTGTTTCCGATGTGACGACCTCGCGTGCGCGGTACGCATAACGCACCGGCGCCGATGCGGTGATGGTCTTGCCGGTGTCTTACTGGAAGCTTTCCGAACGCGAGATTTTTAAGCATTCTCTCAGCATTGGCGATGCGATCGGCATTCCGATCATGATGTATAGCAACCCGGCTCCTGATGGGGTCGATATGAGCCCCGAACTGTTGATGCGGATGTTTGAGACCATCGACAACGTCACAATGGTCAAAGAATCCACCGGCGACCTTTTCCGAATGCAGCCCATCGACGAGCTCAGCGGCGGCCGGCTGTAGTTCTACAACTGCAGTAATCCACCTGTGTTGAATGCGCTGCAGGCAGGTGCCACCGGTTCGTGCACGGCCGCGCTGTGTCAGCGAACGCAGCCCTGCATCGACCTGTATGACGCGATACGCGCGAAACGAAATATCAACAGCGCAAGCCATTTACCGCCGAGATCAGGCCGCTGCTGGAGTTCATCGTAGCGGATGGCCTGGCCACCACGGTGAAGGCTGCCTAGAGCTCTTGGCGTCCGCGTGGGGGATCCGCGTCGGCCATTGCTACGGCTTGACGAGGAGGGTCGCGCCGCGCTGAACCAGGGGCTGGCCGACGGTTGACCGCAGCACCGCGCGCGACGCGATTTTCGCCCGCTCTAGCTTCTCCTGAGAGAAACCTGTGCCACACGAAGAGAAAATTATCCTGGACGGAATGTCTTTGGATTTTTTCAGCACGGCACCGCGTCCCGTGATTTACGATTGCTCAGTCGTCAGCGCCCAGCGAACGTACTCCGCGAGCAGTTTAATGAATTAACTGTTGCGACCAGTAAGCCGGTGCCTAGACGGAGTCTTAAGGAGGTTGGGTGTCGTTCGTAACTGCGGAGCCGGAAGTCTTGTCCGGGGCTGCGAGCACTCTGTCTGGGATCGGTGATGCGATGGCGGTCCGCAACACGGCCGCCGCGGCGCCCACAACGGCGTTGGCGCCAGCGGCGTCGGATATCGTATCGGCGATGACGGCGGCGCAGTTCGGCCAGCAGGGCCTGGCGTATCAGCAGCTTGCCGCCCAAGCGACGGAAGTGCATGAACAACTGGTCGCAACTTTGCGCTCCGGCGCAGGGGCGTACGCGCTGACTGAGGCGGCGAATGCGGCAGCAGCAGGCTGAGGGGGGTCGGGGCCAATGAGTTTTATGATGTTCCCGCCGGAGGTCAATTCGGCTCTGATGTACACCGGGGCTGGGTCGGGACCGTTGATGGCGGCGGCGTCGGCATGGGACGAGCTGGCGGCCGAACTGGAAACCACTGCTACCTCGTATCAAGCGGTGATCCAGCAATTGACCGGTGGGCCGTGGTTGGGTCCGTCGTCGGTGCAGATGACGTCGGCGACCGCGCCGTACATCGCGTGGTTGCAAGCCAGCTCGCTTCAAGCCGCTCAGACCAGCACTCAGGCCAGGTTGGCCGCCGCTGCCTATGAGGGCGCGTTTGATGCGACGGTGCCTCCGTCGGTGATCGCCGCCAACCGGGCTTTGCTGGCGGCGTTGGTCGCGACCAACTTCCTCGGCCAGAACACTCCGGCGATTGCGGCCACCGAGGCGCTCTACATGGAGATGTGGTTCCAGGACGGGCTGACGATGGACACCTATGCGTTGGCTTCCCAGCAGGCCGCCGCGCTGCCCGCGCAGAGTCCGGCGCCGACGACCAGCGACGGTGGGACGTCGGCGGACGCGGCCGCGGCGGCCCAGACGACGGCGAATTCGATTGGCACCGACCTGGAGACGCTGCTTCAGGTCTACTTGAGCGGAAACAGCAGCTCCGGCTACACCACGAATTTAACTAACGCGTGGACCGCCGTCCTGACCGATGTCGGCGTGCCAACGTCTTTGGACTCGACGTTACTGAGCGCGCTGGTTCCGGCGGGCGCCGCATCGGCCGTGGGTTCGATTTTCCCGGTTCAGGCCGTCTACTACGCAACGATGATGGCCAGCATGCCCGCGAAGATGTTGATCAGCCTGGCCAACTCGATGAATGCCTCACAGGCGATGCAGGCGAGCCAGCAGGCGATACTGGCCGACGTTTCCCAGCTCGTCGACTCCAAGATGAAGGCTTTGATGAGCGGCATCGGCGGCCAGATGCGGGCGTTTAGCCAGGCGATCAGCGCTCAGCTCGCCTCCGCACATCGGTTGGGCGGTCTGTCGATACCGAACAGTTGGGCGAACAAGGCTCCGGAGATGGCCGTTCGCGCAGCCCCCGTGTTGCCGGAGAACAGCGTCAGCCCGGTGAACCCGTCTGCCGGTCTGCCCAACAGCCCGTTCACCCAGGCGCTCATGGGTTCGCTCAGTGGGCGCGGCATGGGCACGCAGGCGGCCAAGACAGCTCCCGTGAAAGTCGAAACTCGCACGCCGGCCGGCGGGTGAGAATGGGGGATGCCGTTGCCGCACGACGCATTAAAGCTGCAATGAAATCGAGTTAAGGAGCAAAGGATATGCCTACGCGTTTTATGACTGACCCGCACGAGATGCGGTCGATGGCGGGCCGTTTCGACGTGCACGCCCAGACGGTGGAAGACGAGGCCCGCAAGATGTGGGCGTCGAGCCAGAACATCGCCGGTGCCGGCTGGAGTGGCACCGCCCAGATGACGTC
>DATJOR010000257.1:0-14245 GCA_035506875.1 Mycobacterium sp. | reverse complement strand
GCAGCCAGTCTTCCAGGCCACCAACGCCGGCACCGAACGCGCCCCGGTGGCCCCCCACAACTGGTCACCATCGATCTCAGCGACAATCTCCACGATGCGCCCATCAATCGCGTTGCGCTGACCGGTCAACTCCGCCAACTCCTCAAACAGCACCTCAAGACGCTCACCAGGACTCACCACCACGCCGCCAGCAGACGCAATCGAAGACATGACCTCATCATCGCAGCCACCACCGACAAAACCCGGCCACCCAATCCCCGCTGCTGCTCAACCCGCCGCGCCCACCACCAACCCCGATACGCGAACCAAGACAGGTTAAACCCCCTATGTGCAAGCGAATATCCCGACTCGGGGAGTTGTGGCTATAACGCGGCATAGGCCGACCTCGGGTGTACTTTGGGCTCGTCAGCCGCAATGTGCTTGGCGCAGAACATATCCTGAGTACGCTTGATCGCGTTCTCTAGGTCGAGCCCTGCGGCCTGTCGCCGCAACCGTGATCCGAAGCCGCGCACCAAAGCAATCGAGTCACAGGCGGAATCGGCAAACCTGCGCGGCGCTCAGCCTGACCGGCCGGATCGACACGGCGCCGAGAGTACCGCCCGGCAGGGACACGCCCTCAGTGGCGAGACTCAGCCCGTCCCGTCCGGCGGATTCTTGAGCTCCCGGTATGCCGACTCGAGCGCGGCCGGAACCTCTTCCAGGTCGCGGTATACGCCCATCAACTGCTCCAGGACCTTGACGCGCTGCTGAGTCGCCGCTTCGGCCGCCTTCCGGGACTGCTCACGATAATGATCAGCCTCGTGTTTCGCGTCAGCGAGCAGCTGCTCGCGCTCCTGCTGCAGGTCAGCGCGCATGGCGGCCAGTTCAGCGTCAAGCCTTTCCTTGGATTCCGCGTAGTCGGCTTCCAAGGCTTTCCGCTGCGCAGCCATCTCCGCGACCAGCTCTTTCTGCTTTTGTTGCGCGGCCTGGGCCTCGGCCTCGGCCGCGGCAACCAACGAGGCCGCTTCGGCCTGCGCCTCGGCCTGCATCTCGGCGGCTTCGTCGACCGCACGCCGCAGCATCTGCGCCATCCGCTGCTGCACCGCGTGCGGCGCGGGCGAGGTTTCGGTGAGGAGGACGACCTCTTTGCGCAGTGCAGCCGCTTCGTCGCCCAAGTCCTTCAGCCGGGCCCTCAGGCTCTCGACGTCGTCGAGAAGCAGCTGCTGCTTGGTGGTCAACATTTCGATGTGGGCGTCAACCGCCCCGGCGTTGTAGCCCCAAAGCGTGCGAGTGAACGTCTTAGCGGATTCGGGTTCCACTACCCACTTCCCCCTTTTCACAATCTTCTTCTCGAATGGCCTGGTGAACCCCGATGCCGAGTATGTCACGGTCCTAATGCCGGTGCGCAGACCAGCGTTTACGTGCGGAGATAGCTGTGGAACCGGTACCGCAGTCCCGTCTTACTGGTCTCCCACTCCCCCGTCGTACCGACCCACGACTCGTCGAGCAGCGGGGCAACGACATCGCTGTCATCGCGGGGTAGGTCGATGTCAACCTCGGTGACCTCGCACCGCCCGGCCCGCGGCAGCGTGAGCGTGTAGATCTGTTCCCCGCCCACTACCCAGGTATCCGGATCGGTCAGCGCCTCGTCAAGGCTTCGCACCACCGTTGCGCCTTGCGCCGTGAAGCCGGCCTGATGGGTCAGCACGACATTTCTACGACCCGGCAGCGGCCTGAACTTCGCCGGCAGCGATTCCCACGTGCGACGGCCCATCACCACGGTGTGACCCATCGTCAGCGCCTTGAAGCGGGTCAGATCCTCCGGCAACTGCCACGGAATGCCGCCGCTGCGGCCGATGACTCCCGACGTCGACTGAGCCCAGATCAGGCTCGTCATACCGCGACGGGGGCTTTGATGGCCGGGTGCGGATCGTAGTTCTCGATGACGACGTCGTCGTAGGTGTAGTCGAAGATCGAATCACGCTGTGCCAAAACAAGTTTCGGGTATGGCCGCGGGTCGCGGCTGAGTTGCTCGGTGACCTGCTCGACGTGGTTGTCGTAGATGTGGCAGTCACCGCCGGTCCAGATGAACTCGCCGACCGCCAAACCGGATTGCGCGGCCATCATGTGCGTGAGCAGCGCATAGCTGGCGATGTTGAACGGCACACCGAGGAACAGGTCGGCGCTGCGCTGGTAGAGCTGACAGCTGAGCCGGCCATCGGCGACGTAGAACTGGAACAGCGCATGGCACGGCGCCAGCGCCATCTGCGGGATTTCGCCGACGTTCCACGCCGACACGATGATGCGACGGGAATCCGGGTCCGTCCGTAGCAGCTGCAACGCGGCGGTGATCTGGTCGACGTGTTCACCGGACGGCGTCGGCCAGGATCGCCACTGCACGCCGTAGACCGGACCGAGATCGCCGGTGTGGCTGGCCCATTCGTCCCAGATCGTGACGCCGTGTTCGTGCAACCAGCCGACGTTGGAGTCGCCGCGCAGGAACCAGAGCAGCTCGTACACCACCGACTTCAGGTGCACCTTCTTCGTGGTGATCAGCGGGAAACCGGCCGACAGGTCATAGCGCAGCTGGTGGCCGAACAGACTGCGGGTGCCGGTGCCGGTGCGGTCCGCCTTGGGTGTGCCCTGCTCGAGTACCAGGCGCAGCAGGTCCTCGTACGGCGTGGCAATCGGCACGCCCCCAGCCTACGTCGAGACCCGCGGAGTAAAACGGTAGGCATGCCGAACATCACCGACACCATCACCACTCCCGACGGCACCTGTACCGTCCACCTCTTCACCCCCGAGGGAGACGGCCCCTGGCCGGGGGTCGTCATGTATCCCGACGCCGGCGGTGCGCGCGACACCTTCGATGAGATGGGCGCCAAGCTGGCCGACTTCGGGTACGCGGTGCTGGTGCCCGACGTGTACTACCGCGAGGGCAACTGGGCCCCCATCGACATGAAGACCGTGTTCGCAGATCCCGAGGAGCGCAAGCGGCTGATGTCGATGATGGGCGCCGTCACCCAGGACAAGATGGCCATGGACGCCGGTGCATTCTTCGACTATCTGGCCGCTCGTCCCGAGGTGAGTGGGGACAAGTTCGGCACCACCGGCTACTGCATGGGCGGACGGACGTCGTTCACCGTGGCCGGGCGAGTTCCAGACCGGGTCGCCGCCGCGATGTCGTTCCACGGCGGTGGGCTGGTCACCGATAGCGAGGACAGCCCGCATTTGAAGGCCGACCAGATCCAGGCCGCGGTGTACGTGGGCGGCGCGGAGAATGACGCATCGTTCACCGCGGACCATGCCGAGCAGCTCGAGAAGGCGCTCACGGCGGCCGGCGTCGAGCACATCATCGAGACCTACCCGGCCGCACACGGGTTCGCCGTCCCGGACAACGGGCCCTACGACGCCGCCGCGGCCGACCGGCACTGGAACGCGATGCACGACTTCTTCGGGGCGCATCTGGGATAGTCCCGCCATGCACGTCGACGCGATGACGACCCCGGCACCGCTCGGGCAGATCGGTGGCCTGGCCCGACGAGCCCAATCCGCCGGATTCTCCGGCCTGCTGTTCACCGAGACGGGCCGCACAGCCTATTTGAACGCCGCCGTCGCGTCGCAGGCCGCGCCGGGACTCGAGTTGTCCACCGGCGTCGCGGTGGCCTTTCCGCGCAGCCCGTTCGTCACGGCAGCGACGGCTTGGGAGTTGCAGGAGGGCAGCGGCGGCAAGTTCCGGCTGGGCCTGGGTACGCAGGTGCGCACTCATGTCGTACGGCGTTATGGCATGGACTTCGAGCGGCCCGGTCCACGGCTGCGTGACTACGTGCTTGCCGTCAAGGCATGCTTCTCGGCGTTTCGCACCGGCAAGCTCGATCACCACGGCGAGTTTTACAACCTCGATTTCATTACGCCGCAGTGGAGTGCGGGCCCCATTGACGCTCCTGATCCGAAAGTGGATATCGCCGCGGTGAATCCCTGGATGCTGCGGATGGCCGGGGAGGTGGCAGACGGGGTGCACATCCATCCGCTCGGCGAGCCGGGTTATATCACCCGGCACGCGGTGCCGAACGTCGCCAAAGGGGCGGCGAAGGCGGGGCGTGCGCCGTCGGACATCGCGCTCATCGTGCCGGTGATGACGATCGTCGGCGACAGCGACGAAGAGCGGGACAAGGAACGAGAACTCGTGCGAGCCAGCATGAGCTTCTACGGCAGCACACCCAATTACGCGTTCATCTGGGATGAGGCCGGGTTCGACGGCACCACCGCCCGGATTCGCGAGAAGCAGAAGGCCGGGGACTTCGCCGGCATGGCGGCCCAGATCAGCGACGAGCACATCGCCGTCTTCGCCACAGAGTCAACCTGGGATGGTTTGGCCGACGCGCTGACCGAGAAATACGCCACCATCGCCACGCGTCTGGTGCTCTACAACGCGCTGAGCGATCCGGGGCGCGTCGAGCGGTACGGCGAGGTGGCCCGCCGAGTCAGCGACCGATCAACCGCTTCATGAAGTCTGGGTAACGCGCCCCCCGCACTTCGATTTGTGCTGCGGCGTCATCGATTTCACGCAGATCATCGGGCGTCAGCTCGACTTCGGCCGCTTTGAGGTTTTCCTCGAGGCGCTCCAGGCGCCGGGTGCCGGGGATCGGGATGATCCACGGCTGCTGAGCGAGCAGCCAGGCCAACGCGATCTGGCCGGCTGTCGCGCCTTTGCGAGCCGCGATCGTCTGCAATAGGTCGACCACGGCGCGGTTGTTTTCGCGCACGTCGGCGGCAAAGCGCGGAATGCTGGCACGGATGTCGGTGGCGTCGAATTGCGTGTTCTCGCTGATACTTCCGGTGAGAAAGCCCTTGCCCAGCGGGCTGTACGGCACGAAACCGATACCCAGCTCCGCCAGCGTCGGCAACACCGTCTCCTCGGGTTCCCGCCACCACAGCGAGTATTCGCTTTGCAGGGCCGCAACCGGCTGCACAGTGTGGGCGCGACGAATGATCTCCGCTGGCGCCTCTGACATCCCGAAGTGCTTCACCTTGCCGTCGTGGATCAGCTCCTTGACCGTTCCGGCCACATCCTCGATGGGAACATCTGGGTCCACCCGGTGCTGGTAGAGCAGGTCGATGCTGTCCACCCCGAGCCGTCGCAGCGACGTGTCGGCGACCTCTTTGATGTGTTCGGGCCGGCTGTCCAGCCCCGCGATGTTGCCGTCGGCGCCGAATTTGAAGCCGAACTTAGTCGCGATCACCACCTGCCCCGCGAACGGCGCCAGGGCTTCGCCGACCAGTTCTTCGTTGTCCCCATAGGCTTCGGCGGTGTCGAAGAAGGTGACACCGCGGTCGACCGCGGCGCGGACCACCGCGATCATCTCGTCTCTGGACCCCGACGGTCCGAAGCCGCGGCTCATCCCCATGCAGCCCAGTCCGATTGCCGAAACCTCGAGGTTGTCGCCGAGGATGCGTTTGTCCATGGTTGAACTCCTTACGGTTACGACACCGGCAGGTCGACAAGTTCGGCCAGCCTGGCGCGGTGGCGGTAGGCCGTGCCGAACGCCAGCTGATCGCTCTTGGCCCGCTTGAGGTAGAGATGCGCCGGATATTCCCACGTCATTCCGATGCCACCGTGCAGCTGAACGCACTCTTCGGCGGCGTGCACGGCCGCACCGCTGCAGTAGGCCTGCGCGACGGCCGCCGCGATCGGCGCGTCGTCATCTCGGCGGGCACAGGTGTCGGCGGCGTACCGGGCTGTTGGCGCAACCGCATTGACTTCGATCCACAGATCAGCCAGCCTGTGTTTGATCGCCTGGTAGGACCCGATCGCCCGGCCAAACTGCTTGCGCTGCTTGGTGTAAGCCAGCGTGGTCTCGAAGCACCACTGTGCGATTCCCAGCTGCTCGGACGCGAGCAGTGCGGCACCCGTCAGGAGTGCCGCACGGACCGCCGCCTCGGCGGACCCGGTACCGACGCGTGAGGACGGCGTTGTCGAGAACTCAAGGTTTGCAAGGGGTCTGGTCATGTCCAGGGTAAGCAACGGGGACACGTCGACGCCGGCCGCGTCGCGTGCGACGGTGTGCAACTCCAGACCGTCGGGCCCGGACACCGGCACCACCAACACGTCGGCCTCGCTCGCGCCGGCCACGCTGGTGACCCGTCCGGTCAGCCCATCGCCGCTGACGCCGACGCCGGCAACTGCGTCATCCGGGGCGGTCGACAGCGGCACCGCCAACGCAGCGGTGAGCGAACCCGCCGCCAGGCCCTTGACCGTCTCGGTGTCGCCCGCTTCCAGCAGGGCGACGGTGGCCAGCACCGCGCTGGACAGAAACGGCACCGGCGCGACGGCTCGGCCGATCTCCTCCATCACGACGGCCGCCTCCCGGGCACTCGCCCCCGCACCACCGAGTTGCTCGGACACCAGCAAGCCCGCCATACCCAGATCCGCGGCCAGCGCATGCCAAACACCGGAAAAGTCATGTGGTGAAGGGTCGTAGACGCTCATCACCGATTCTGGCGGGCACCGATCGGCCAACAGACGGCGCACGCTGTCCCGCAACGCTTCCTCGGTGTCGCTGTACAGCAGGTCGCTCATTTGTCTAAATCCTTGAATGCGATCTCCTTGTCCACCCGGTGTTCCGGGGGCAGGCCGAGAATTCGCTCGGCGATGGTGTTGCGCAAGATCTCCGAGGTGCCGCCCTCGATCGAGTTGCCTTTGGCCCGCAAGTAGCGATACCCGGGCTCGCGCCCGGTGAAGTCGACACCCTCCGGTTGACGCATCGTCCAATCGTCGTAGCGCAGACCAACTTCGGGATTCAACTCGATTTCGAAGCCCGAAATCGCCTGGGCGATACGGGCAAACGTCACCTTCAGTCCGGCACCCTCGGGTCCGGGCTGACCGGCGGTGAGCCGCTGGCGCAGTCGCAGGCCGGTCAGTCGGGCGACCTCGGCGTCCACCCACAGCCGCATCAGCTCGTCGTGCATAGCCGGATTGCGCAGTTGCGGTTCGGCCCGCCAGGCGTCAGCGACCTTGCCGATCATTCCGGTTTCGCGGCCGATGCCGGCCATCGACCCGATGGCAACGCGTTCGTTGTTGAGCGTGGTGGTCGCGACTTTCCAGCCGCCGCCCTCGGCCCCGAGCCTGTTCCCGTCAGGTACCCGGACATCGGTCAGGAACACCTCGTTGAACTCGGCTTCACCGGTGATTTGGCGCAGCGGACGGACTTCGACGCCCGGGTCGGTCATGTCACACACGAAATAGGTCAGCCCTTGATGTTTGGGAACGCTCGGGTCCGTCCGTGCGACCAGGATCGCTCGCTGCGCTTTCTGCGCGCTCGACGTCCACACCTTCTGTCCGTTGACGATCCAATCGTTGCCGTCGCGCACCGCGCGGGTGGATACCCCGGCCAGGTCGGATCCGGCACCGGGCTCGCTGAACAGCTGACAGTAGAAGTGCTCCCCGGTGAACAACGGCCGCAAGAACTTTCGCTGCTGCTCCGCAGTGCCGAAGGCGGCAATGGTCGGCGCCGCCATGCCCATCCCAATGCCGTTGTGCGGTCCGCCTCCCGGCGGCGCGCCTGCCGCGGCGAGATCGGCCTCGACCTGCGACTGAAAGCCTCGCGGCAGCTCCAGCCCGCCGGAGCCGCGCGGGAAGTACACCCAGGCCAGACCGGCGTCGAACCGCGCCGCCAGGAAATCTTGCGGCTCGCTGGTCGCCGGGTCGTGCTCATCGAGTAGTGCCCGCACGCGGGCACGCAAGTCCTCGGCGATCGCTTGCTCATCAGTGCTCATCGGAATCCCTCCGCATCACCAAGTAGCTGGCCGCCGTCGATCACCATAGTGTCACCGGTGATCCAGCTCGCCTCGTCCGATACCAAGAATGCGACCGCGGCTGCGACGTCGGGCGGCTCACCGACACGTTCGAGCGCAGTCGACGCCGACAGGGTCTCTTCGTGGTCCTTCCACAGCGCCTCGGCGAGCCTGGTGCGAACCACGCCCGGGCAGACGGCATTCACCCGGACCCGCGGTGAAAGTTCAAGCGCCAGTTGCTTGGTGACGTGGATCAACGCGGCTTTCGTCGCGTTGTACAAGCCCATGTGCGGGCTTTGATGCATGCCGCCGATCGAAGCGGTGTTGACGATGGCACCGCCGTGCTCGCCCATCCACGCCTTCACCGCGAGCGACGTCCACAGCAGCGGCGCCCACAGGTTGACCTCGAAGATCTTGGCGAACCGGGCGTGATCCTGCTCGATCAGCGGGCCGTACGCCGGGTTGGTGCCGGCGTTGTTGACCAGGATGTCGATGCTGCCGAAGCGGTCGATTGTCGTCTCGACGCAGCGTTTGGCGGCGTCCTCGTCGACAGCATGCGCGGCCACGCCGATCGCGCTGCCGTTGACCTGTTCGGCCGCGGCGTCGGCGCTTTCCTGCTTGCGTGCGGTGAGCACCACATTGGCGCCATCGGCGGCCAGCCGCTGCGCGATGGCCAGCCCGATACCCCGAGAGGCACCGGTGATGATCGCGGTTCGGCCGCCGAAATTCGCTGCGGTCATAGCATTTCTCCTTGCAGGCTGCGCTGGTAGCGGCGCATGCCGCCCAGCCAACGGTCGTAGTCGGCGGCTTTTTGGCGGTACATGTCCAGCACGGCGGCGTGCGGGAGGATCAGGAACCGTTCCTCGTCGATCGCCGCCAGCACGCTATCGGCGACGTCCGCCGGCTCCAGCACGTCGCCCGCACTGGTGACGGCTCGGGTGGCCAGTTCACCGAGCGGGTGACCAGACTGCTCGCCTTCATACAACAGCTTGGTGTTCACCCCCATCGGGCACAGACAACTCACCCGAACCCCGCGGTCGCCGTAGGTGATGTTCAGCCATTCGGCGAAGCCGACAGCGGCGTGCTTGGTCACCGCATAGGTCGCCGATCCGAGTTGGGTCAGCAGTCCTGCCGCCGATGCGGTGCTGATGAAGTAACCCTCGCCGCGCTCGACCCAACCGGGTATCAACAACTGCGCTGCGCGAATATGCGCCCGCACGTTGATGTCGAAAGACCGGTCCCACTCCTTCTCGGTGGCGTCCAAGCCAACGACGCCGACGATGCCCGCATTCGCGAAATACAGGTCGACAGGGCCGAACCCGCTTTCCGCGAGCGTGATCAACCGCTGGATCTGTGTGCCGTCGGCGACATCGGCGCCGGCAGCGATTGCCGCGCCGGGCCGCGCGGCGTTGATCCCGTCGGCGACCGCCCGCGCGGCGTCGGCGTCCAGGTCGGCAACAACCACGCGCGCTTCCTGCTGCGCCAGCTTGGCGGCCAACGCAGCCCCGATGCCGTTGCCGCCACCGGTGACGATGGCGACCTTGTCGGCAACCTTCACGGCCGACTCCTTTCATCTCTGCACAGCAGCCCGATGATCCACGCGCGGGAGTCCGCCGGGTCGATCACGTCGTCGAGTTCGAACGTAGTGGCCGAGGTGAGCGCCTTGCCATGCTGGTAGGCGGCCTCGACCAACTTGTCGAACAGGCTCTGACGTTCAATGGGGTCGACGACGGCGGCCAGCTCCTTGCTGAATCCCAGGCGCACAGCACCTTCCAGGCCCATCCCGCCGATTTCCCCCGTCGGCCAGGCGACAGTGAACTCCGGGGCAAGGAAGGAGCCGCCCGACATCGCCATCGCTCCCAGGCCGTAACCCTTGCGCAGAATGATCATTCCGAACGGCACCGTCAGTCGAGCACCGACGATGAACAGCCGGCTGAACCGCCGCACCGCGGCGTGCACTTCGGCCTCCGGGCCGACCATGAAGCCGGGCGTGTCACACAACGAAATGATCGGCAGCGCAAACGATTCACACAGCGTGAGGAAATCGGCGATCTTGTCGGCGGCTTCGGCGTCGATTGCCCCGCCAAGATGATGGCTGCTGTTCGCCAGCAATCCGAACGCCGCACCTTCGACGCGAACGAGCGCGGTGACCACTCCGACGCCGTAGTCGGCCCGAAGTTCCAGCACGGATCCCACGTCGACGACCGATTCGATCGCGTGGTGCACGTCGTATGCCCGTAACCGGTTCTCCGGCACGACATGTCGCGCCCGCCGCGGATCGGGCGCCTCCCAGTCGTCGAGTTTGCCGTGGAAATACGACAGGTACTGCTTGGCCAGCGACACCGCGTGCACCTCGTCGCGCGCGGCCAGGCCCACGACCCCGTTGCGCCGCTGTACGTCGATGGGGCCGATGTCCTCCGGCCGGTATTCGCCGAGTCCGCCGCCTTCGATCATGGCCGGGCCGCCCATCCCGATGTTGGCGTCCGGGGTTGCGATGATCACATCGCATGTCCCGGCCAGGGCGGCGTTGCCCGCAAAGCAACGCCCGGAGACGATGGACACCAACGGCACCTGGCCGCTCAACGCGCCGAGCGTGCGGAAGGTCGGCACGTCGAGACCGGCGATGTTGGCGAGGTCGGTGTCACCGGGCCGGCCACCGCCGCCTTCGGCGAACAGCACCACCGGCAGCTTTCTGCGGGCGGCCAGGTCGAAGACCCGGTCCGTTTTCGCGTGGTTACGCATGCCCTGGGTGCCGGCCAGCACGGTGTAGTCGTACGACAGCACGGCCACCTCGGCTCCGCCGATTGTCGCCACCCCGGCCACCAGGCCATCGGCGGGGGTGTTGGCAATCAGGTCTTCCTCGGAGCGCCTGCTGCGCTGGGCCGCCAACGTGAGCGCACCGTATTCGACGAAGCTGCCCGGATCGACCAGGTCGGCGATGTTCTCCCTGGCCGTGCGCCGATTTTGCTTATGCCGCTTCTCAATCGCCGCCGGACGACCCTCGTCGCGGGTGAGTTGGTGGCGACGGCGAACCTCGTCGAGGTCGGCACGGACCCGGTCCAGGTCGACGTCGGCGGAACCCTGGGCTTCCGCGTCTGCGCCGGTGCGGGTGAAGACCACCAACGGATCTCCGGTTCCGACGACCTGCCCCGGCGACACCAGGTTCCGGACCGTATGCACCGCGTCCGGCGCGGTCAGCACATGCTGCATCTTCATCGCCTCGAGCACCACCAGCTGCGCGCCCGCGGCGAACTCCGCGCCTTCCGGCGCCGCCTCGACCACGGTGCCGGCCAGCTGTGCGCGCAGCACCTCCTCACCCGGATACAGCTCCAGCGACGCGACGCGGGTCTCCTGGCGCCGCGACTGCGCGGCACCGACCAGCGTGGCGAGGTTTTCGTCGACGAATCCTGTGGTGACCGGACCGGCGTGAGTTTGGCTGTGCGCCAGAATTTCTCGCAAGAATCCGATATTGGTGCGGATTCCCTCGATACCGAATTCGTCGAGCGCCGTCTCTGCTTTACGCAGCGCCGCAGAAAATGAAGCAAACGACGATCCGCGTACCCGGGTAATCACCTTGGCTAGCAGCGAGTCGTAGCGCGGGCTCGGCGTCAGGCCCGGACGGCCGAAGGTGTCGACGCGCACGCCGGGTCCGCTCGGTGGCGAAAAGACCGTGAGGGTGCCCGCCGAGGGCATGACCGAGCCGTCGGCGCCTATGCTCTCCATGTTGACCCGGGTCTGGATCGCGATACCGCGCACCGCGGCGGGAGCCCCAGCCACCTCCTGGCCGTCGGCGACGATCCCGGCCGGCAACCTCAGCTGGTGAAACGGCGCTCCGCCGGCGATTCTCAACTGCACCGCGACCAAATCGATCCCGGTGACCTCTTCGGTGACGGTGTGCTCCACCTGAATCCGGGGGTTGACCTCGAGGAAGACGAACTGCTCACCCGTCACCAGAAACTCGACGGTGGCGAGCCCACCGTAGTCGGCCTGGGCGCACAACCGCGCCGCCGCCCGGTGTAGGTCACGACGTAGTGTGGCGGAAATCCCCTGTGCCGGAGCGATTTCGACCAGCTTCTGGTAGCGCCGCTGAATGCTGCAGTCCCGGTCGCCCAGCGCGAGCGCGCGGGAAGGCGTTGCCACGATCTGCACCTCAATGTGCCGCGCGTCGGCGAGATGCGCCTCGGCGAACAGGGCCGAGTCACCGAAGCCGAGTTGGGCCTCGGCGGCGCACTGCCGGTAGGCGTCGTCAATCTGGTCAGCGGCGCGGACTACTCGCATCCCCCGGCCGCCTCCGCCGGCCAGTGCCTTGATCACGATCGGCCCGGCTTGGGCGGCGGCGAACGTGCGGATGTCCTCGACGCTGCTGGGCCCGTCGGTGGCGGGAAGCACTGGCACTCCGGCGGCGATTGCGGCGCTGCGGGCCAATGACTTGTTGCCGAACAGTTCGAGAGCGGCGGCATCGGGCCCGACGAACGTATACCCGGCCGTTGTGCAGGCTCGCGCGAATTCCGGCTGTTCGCTGAGGAACCCGTAACCGGGGTGGATCAGGTCAGCACCGGACTGCTTGGCTGCCGCCAGGATCGCGGCGTGGTCGAGGTACGCGGCCGGGCCGGCGCCGGGCAGGCCGATCGCCTCGTCGGCCGCGTGCACATGCGGGCTGTCGGCGTCGTCCTCGGCGTAGACGGCCACGGTGCCGAGGTCCAACTCGGCTGCAGTGCGAATGATCCGGAGCGCGATCTCACCGCGGTTAGCGATCAGGAGGCGCGTCACGTCCGGTCCTTTGTATGGTCAACCATTTCCCATCCGGATCACATCATGCCGCTAACGCGTTTTGCCGTTTTCACCGGATCATCATGTCGAAGGCAGCGAATCATGCTCAGACCAGCGTTAGCGTCATTGCAAGAAGTAAGTTTTGCCTCGTCGCGGGACTGGCAGCCGACCCTAAGAGAAGCGATTCGGCCTCTTCGGGGTCGAACGCAAAGGCGGCAAGCGCAGCTCAGTTAGGCAGTACTGTATTGCCATCGAAGGCGTGAAGGAGAGAATCGTGAGGCGATACGTCGTCGCTGGACTAATTGGCGCGGTGGCGGCGGGCGGGCTGGTCATCACCGCAGCCCCCGCGAGCGCAGGATGCGTGGACCCTGATTGGCCCGCGCACCCATTTGCCCAGATGTGCGACAGCCCCGTCAACGGTGAGGGCTGGTGGGATCGCTGCGTGACGTTTCACAACGGCGGCCCTTGGTCTCCCGCCGAGACTGACTGCTACATCATGAGCCCTGGCAATCCACCTCCCGGTGACCCCGAATTGGGCATCCCACCGACGCATATCGATCCGTAGAGTTCGCCGCCGACGCACATCGACGACGACCTGTCGAACTAGAAGACTTTGCCGCTTGGCGCGGATGCGCTGTGTTCAACCAAGTTTGGGCGCACCGCGCCCGCGTCGCCCGCGCATCGACTGCGTAGCGGCCAGGCAAGCTGACGCAGATAGCCAGTCGGCTCGGTGTCGTGGATACCGTTCTGTGCCGGCCAGCGGCTGGCGGGCAGGCACAGGTCCCGAATAACGCGTCGACAAGCGGGAACTCGCCGGCGTCGTTGGTGTTGTAGGCCTGTGCGATGACTTCGCCGACGTGCAGCGCCAACAGCGCCCCCACCCACACGACGTTCAGCATCTCTACGACTAGCGCCTTAGACTCACTCCATCAGCTGAGCCGCGACCGTCGCGCCGAGTTCCCAGCACGCTTCGAGGTCGGCTTTGGCCGGCTTGCCCGACACCACCACGTACTCAGCGGCTTTCACCCAGCCCAACCCGGTCGTGATGGAGTCGACGCCATGCTCGGCTCCTTCGGTTCCCTCGTTGCCATGCAGGTACAGACCGAACGGTCGCCCGCGGGTGGCGTCCAGGCACGGGTAGTAGATGACGTCGAACGCATGCTTGAGGGCGCCGCTCATGTAACCCAGGTTGGCCGGCGTCCCGAGTAGATAGCCATCGGCCTCGAGTACGTCGTTCGACGACAGGCTGAGCGCCGGTCGCCGCACGACGTCCACGCCCTCGATCTCAGGGTCGGTCGCACCGGCCACCACCGCCTCGAACATCTCCTGGGTATGCGGCGACGGAGTGTGGTGAATTATCAAGAGTGTCTTGCTCATTCGCGACCTTGTAGTTCGACAGCTTTCTTCATGGCTTCCCGCGCGCGGCTGCGATCGCCGGCGTAGTCGTAGGCGCGCGCCAGCCGGTACCAGCGCCGCCAGTCGTGCGGATCGTTGTCCAATTCGGCACGGACCGTGTCGAACAGCGCATCGGCCGCGTCACGGTCGATGCGACCAGACGGCCGTCGCGGTAGCGCGCTGACATCGAGCTCCATCCCGTCTTCGACGACGAGATGGGCGAGTTTCTGATGGGCGAAGCCCGCGCGCAAGGTGGCGATCATCGCCCAGAGGCCGATCGCAGGCAGGATCAGAAGCGCCACGCCCA
>DATJOR010000256.1:0-3415 GCA_035506875.1 Mycobacterium sp. | reverse complement strand
GTGAGTGAGCCGGTGAACTCTGCCGTCGGGGCGAGCACCACCTGCGCGCCGGGGAGCAGTTCGCGTTCCCAGGCCGGTCGCGGGAAGGTCCACAACGGCGCAGCGTGGTCCGTCCAGTTCAGCTCCCATGCCAGTGACCCGCCTCGCCCGGACAGTTCCGCGAGGGCGATTCGAGCATCAGCAACCTTCAGCCAGGTCGGCCCGGCGGCCAGGGTGGCGGGCTCGGGACCGAAACGCTCGGTGTGCGGCGGGCCGTCGGCTTGGAACCAGGTGGCCCAGCCATGCGCATAGGCAGCCACTGCGCTGCCCGATGTCGGCGACACCATCTCGTAATGGACCCAGAGCGCGGCCCGCGTCGCGGGATCCGACAGGGTCGCATACCAGACTTCCAGGCGCCCCGGCTGGCCGCGCCAACGCGGCGCGGCAGCGGACTGCAGGTCCTCGTTTATTCGGCGGCCCGGGTAGCGGGGTGAACCGCGATAAGCCCTAATGCGCTGCGCCGCTTGCACATTGCGGCCAGCTCGGCGTAAGCCTTCTCGCCGAGAAGTTCGGTGAGCTCGGGTGCCAGGCTCACCCACACCTGCTCGGCGCCGACATGAGCGGCCGGATCACCGGTGCAATACCAGTGCAGATCGGCACCGCCGGCGCCCCAGCCACGGCGGTCGTACTCGGTGACGGTGGTTTTCAGGATTTCCGTGCCGTCCGGGCGGGTCACCCATTCCTGGCTGCGACGGATCGGCAACTGCCAGCAGACGTCGGGCTTCATTGTCAGCGGCGCCACGCCGAGCTTCAGCGCTTTGCTGTGCAGCGCGCAGCCGGGGCCGCCGGGAAACTCGGGCCGGTTCAGGAAGATGCACGCGCCCTTGTGTTTGCGCGTGCGGAACTGCTCTTCGCCCTCATGCTCATCGAGTTCGAGGTAGCCCCTGCGGCCCAAGCCCTTGTCGCGGAACTGCCAGTCGGCGTCGGTGAGCTTGGACACAGCATCGTCCAGCCGGGCCCGGTCGTCGTCGTCGGACAGAAATGCGCCGTGCGAGCAACATCCGTCGTCGGGACGCCCCGCTACGGTGCCCTGGCAGGCCGGGGTGCCGAACACGCACGTCCAGCGGGACAGCAGCCAGGTCAGATCCGCGGCAATCAGATGCTCGGGATTGTCTGGGTCGTAGAACTCCACCCATTCCCGCGCGAAGTCCAATTCGACTTCACCCGGATGATTTGGCTGCGAACTTGCCACAGTTTGCACGCTAGTCCACACCAACCCCGCAGCGCTGCAGGGCGACGCCAAATCGCCCGATTCCTCCTCGCGCCGCTCGCGGCGCGCATCGTCACCGGACTAGGACGCCAAATCGCCCGATTCCTCCTCGCGCCGCTCGCGGCGCGCATCGTCACCGGGCTACGCCAAATCGCCCGATTCCTCCTCGCGCCGCTCGCGGCGCGCATCGTCACCGGACTAGGTTGTGTTTCGTGCGATTAGGAGTACTGGACGTCGGCAGCAACACGGTCAATCTGCTCGTGGTGGATGCCCGCCGCGGTGGACATCCGACGCCGATGAGTTCGACCAAGGCCACCCTGCGGCTGGCCGAGTCGATCGACAACTCCGGCAAGATCACCCGCCGCGGCGCCGACAAACTGATCGAGACGATCGACGAGTTCGAAAAGATCGCGGACAGCTCGGGCTGCGCCGAACTGATGGCGTTCGCCACATCGGCGGTCCGCGACGCCAAGAACTCTGAGGATCTGCTGTCCCGGGTCCGCAAGGAGACCGGAGTCGAGCTGCAAGTGCTGCGAGGTGTCGATGAGTCGCGGCTGACCTTCCTGGCGGTGCGTCGCTGGTATGGCTGGAGCGCGGGCCGGATCATCAACCTCGACATCGGCGGTGGCTCGCTGGAGCTGTCCAACGGCGTGGACGAGGAACCCGAAGTCGCGCTGTCGCTGCCGCTGGGCGCCGGGCGTCTGACCCGCGAATGGCTCCAAGACGATCCCCCCGGCCGGCGCCGGGTGGCGATGCTGCGTGACTGGCTGGACTCCGAGCTGGCTGATGCCAGCGCCAAAATGCTGGATGCCGGCAGCCCCGATCTTGCGGTGGCAACGTCGAAGACCTTCCGCTCACTGGCCCGCCTCACCGGTGCCGCGCCGTCGGCCGCGGGACCTCGCGCGAAGAGGACGTTGACCGCCAATGGCCTCAGACAACTCATATCTTTCATCTCTAGGATGACGACCGCTGACCGTGCAGAACTGGAAGGGGTGAGCGCCGAGCGAGCGCCGCAGATTGTGGCGGGAGCTTTGGTCGCGGAGGCGAGTATGCGAGCGCTGTCGATAGAAACGGTGGACATTTGCCCGTGGGCGCTTCGTGAAGGTCTCATTTTGCGCAAACTCGATAGCGAAGCCGATGGAACCGCCCTCGTAGAGACGTCTGTGCGGGATGCTATTAGCCAGCGAGTTGATCGGAATGCGGTGGACCGATCGAAGGGCGACACACGATGACCGAACCACACGACGCGAGCACCAGACCGATCTCGGTCGCCGAGTTGCTGGCCAGGAACGGCACGATCGGCGCGCCGGTTCCCAATCGCCGTCGCCGTCGCCGCGGCAACTCCGACGCGGTGACCGTCGCCGAGCTGACCGGTGAAATCCCCGTCATCGATGACGATATCGACCCCGAAGCGATCGGCCAGGCCGGTCCCGAATCGCACCAGCCTCGCGCCAACGGTTCGGCTCGGCTAGACGAATCGGTTTCCGACGAGGCGGGCGAAAAGTCGCCCTATTGGTCCGAACCCGAACCGCGGTGGCCGGCATCCCCGCCGCCTCGTAAGCGTGAATCGCGCCCCGAGCGCAGTCCGTATCCGCTGCCGTCGCGCAACAACGTCCGGGTCGACGCCAGCCGCGCCGAAGACCAGCCGGCGGACCGATCCGGCGCCGAGGGGATGAATCCGGACCCGCTGGAGGACTACGCCGGAATGTCGGTGGACGTGATGGACACCGACGTGCGCGACGCCGAGCTTGAGAACGAAGACTCCGCCTACGTGCGCTCCTACCTGCGTTCGTCGGCCGGTCGGTCGCGCGGCAAGGACGCCGCTGATGACGTTGAGTCGCACGCCGACTACCCCGACATCGCCCACGCCGACGAGGAGGACTACCCGGAAGACGAGCTCGCCGACGATCTCCACGGTGAGGGCGCGGATTCCGCGGAGTTCTCTACCTGGTCTCGGCGCGACGCCATGCAGGCCGGCGGAATGGTTGTCCTGCAGTCGATTCTGGCTGTTGGATTCGGCGCCGGGCTGTTCATCGCCTTCGACCAACTGTGGCGGTGGAACAACATCGTCGCGCTGGTGCTTTCGGTGCTCGTCATTCTCGGCCTGGTGGTCGGCGTTCGCGTGGTCCGCAAAACCGAGGACATCGCCAGCACGCTGATCGCCGT
>DATJOR010000255.1:0-3608 GCA_035506875.1 Mycobacterium sp. | reverse complement strand
GGTTGTTCCAATCGAGGGCGGCCACTGGGTGGTGACATCGCGGCCCGATGTCGTCGCCAGACTGGCCGGCGAATGGATCGACCGCGTCGTCAGCGGCGCGGCGGCGACGAGCCCGTCCGTCGTGGGCAGCGGACGCCGTGACGTGCGGGGCAAGCTTGCGCTGATCACCGGGGCGGGGGCCGGGATCGGCCGTGCCACCGCGCTGGAACTGGCCCGCAAAGGCGCCCGCACCGTCGTGATCGTCGACCGGGATCTCGCCGCGGCGCAGCAGACCGCGGCATATGTCCGGGATATCGGTGTCGATGCCGCGGTCTACCAGGCCGACGTCGGCGACGAGGCAGGAATGAATAAGCTTGCCGCACAAGTCAACGACGAGCACGGTGTGGTGGACATCCTGGTGAACAACGCCGGCATCGGGATGGCGGGCCGATTCCTGGAGACCACGCCGGAGCATTGGGACAACATTTTGTCGGTGAACCTGCGCGGCGTGCTGAACGGAAGCCGGGTATTCGCGACGCAGATGGTTGACCGTGGACAGGGAGGCACCATCATCAATGTGTCGTCGGCGGCGGCGTTTCTCCCGTCCAAGTCGATGATCGCCTACGGCACGACGAAGGCTGCGGTGCTGGCGTTCAGCGAGTCACTGCGCGCCGATCTGGCCGACGAAGGCATCACCGTCACGGCGGTGTGTCCGGGATTCGTCAACACGAATATCGCGAAAAGCACCGTGTACGCCGGGATGTCGGCCGACCAGCAGGAACGCGCCCGGCAAAAGGCCGACGCCGCATACCGGCGTCGCAACTACACACCGGAGGCCACCGCCAAGGCGATCGTCAAGGCGGTCAAGACGGGCCCGCCGGTGCTGCCGATCGCGGCCGAATCCCGGGTCGGTTATGCGCTGCGCCGTATCAGTCCCTCGCTGCTCCGGCTGCTTGCGCGCTACGACCTCCGAAGGCAGTAATAGTTCAGTGACGGAATCGATTTGGGCCAGCAGACCCGCCGACATCTACGGTCGCCGTGAGCGAGACCGTCTCTACACGGCGTTGTGGGGCATCAGCGGGGTGCTCCGAGGGTTCTCCGCGGCCACGCGATGGGAACCGTCGCGGGTCGTGCCGGTGGCGCGGACGCACACCGCCGTCGTGACGAAGCGTGAGCTCGTCGCCCCCGATGTGGTGGCGTTGACATTGGCGGACCCGGACGGCGGATTGCTTCCATCGTGGACGCCCGGCGGCCATATCGACGTCCAGCTGCCGTCCGGGCGTCGTCGTCAGTACTCGCTGTGCGGTCCGCCCGGCCGGCGCACCGACTACCGCATTGCGGTGCGCCGGATCGCCGACGGCGGTGGCGGTTCGATCGAGATGCACGACGCATTCGACGTGGGCGACTCGCTCGTGTTCGAAGGTCCACGCAACGCGTTCTACCTGGGCGCCGGCGAGCGTGACGTGCTGTTTGTCATCGGCGGCATCGGCGTGACGCCCATTCTGCCGATGCTGCATGCCGCACACCAGCGTGGAATCGATTGGCGCGCAGTCTATGCCGGCAGCAGCCGGGAGTACATGCCGCTGCTCGATGAGGTGGTCTCGGTGGCTCCCGACCGGGTCACCGTGTGGGCCGACGACGAGCATGGCCGCTTCGCCACTGCCGACGATCTGTTGGCCGATGCCGGCCCAGCAACGGCGGTGTACGTCTGCGGGCCGACGCCGATGCTGGAATCGGTGCGCATCGCCCGCGACGAATACGCCGATGCGCCTTTGCACTACGAGCGGTTCAGCCCACCGCCCGTCGTCGATGGCATCCCGTTCGAGTTGGAACTGGCCCGGTCCCGCCGGGTCCTCAAGGTGCCCGCCAACCGCTCTGCGCTCGACGTCATGCTCGACGATGATCCGACCACGGCATATTCGTGCCGGCAAGGATTCTGCGGGACCTGCAAGGTCAAGGTCGTTGGCGGACAGGTCGACCGCCGGGGTCGCACCGCAGAAGACGACGGCGAGATGCTGGTGTGCGTGTCGCGCGCCATTGGCGCTCGCCTGGTGATCGACGCCTGAAAAAGCCTTCTGAGCGCATTGGCTGTTAGCCAGGGTTATTGCGCCGGTCGAGCGCTCCAACGAGAAGCTTCTGCACCGCCGTGCGGGCTTTAACGCGCGCCTCTTCGGACCCCGGTGGCCCATAGATACTGGTGGCGAAAAGCGCAGCCAACCTCGCAGCGTCTAACGCGATTACGCGCCAATGTTCCGCGGACGGTCCAACGGCGTCGGCGATGACGCTGATCGCATCGTTCCGCGATTCCGCCTCCGTGTCGTCGTCCAGCGCTACCAGCACGAGGCGCAGCGCGACCAGGGCATCCTCGTCCTCGGCGCCCGCCGGTCCGGGCGTCATCAGCCGCACTCCCAGAATCGTGTTGACGCCGTCATGGCTGCGCCCCCTCTCCGGACAATCAGTTTTTACGGTAGCTGACCGGTACCCAACAGCAGCGATGTTGCCGCTTAAGGTCTAATTCGAATATGTGTTCGAACCGCTACCTGCGCCGCTTGGCCCCGCCGCCGACGAAGGCACCTGTGGACAACTTCGACACGCTCTAGGGTGAAGGCATGCGGGTAGGAGTGCTGGGATCGAAAGGCAAAGTCGGCGCGACCATGGTGCAGGCGGTGCGAAGCGCCGAGGATCTGACCCTGTCCGCCGAGGTCGACGAGGGTGACGCGCTGAGCCTGCTGACCGACAACAAAACCGAGGTCGTCATCGACTTCACCCATCCCGACGTTGTGATGGACAACTTGAAGTTCTTGATCGACAACGGGATTCACGCTGTCATTGGAACAACCGGCTTCAACGACGAACGGCTGCAACAGGTGCGGGCATGGTTGGCCGCCAAGCCGGACGTTTCAGTGCTCATCGCGCCCAACTTTGCGATCGGCGCGGTGCTGTCCATGCATTTCGCGCGACAGGCCGCGCCCTTCTACGAATCAGTTGAGGTGATCGAGTTGCATCACCCGCACAAGGCCGATGCTCCGTCGGGAACCGCCGCACGCACGGCCCAACTGATCGCCGAGGCGCGAAAAGAGTTGCCACCCAACCCGGATGCCACCACAGCAGCATTGCCGGGCGCGCGCGGCGCCGACGTCGAGGGTGTCCCGGTGCACTCGGTACGGTTGGCCGGGCTGGTGGCCCATCAAGAAGTGTTGTTCGGCACCGCGGGGGAGACGCTGACCATCCGTCACGACAGCATGGACCGCACGTCGTTCGTACCGGGCGTGCTGCTGGCGGTACGTGGGGTCGCCGAACGTCCCGGCCTGACAGTAGGAATTGAATCGCTACTCAACCTGCAATGACCGACACTGCCACATCGCGGCGCATTCTGCGCCTGCTGCTGACGATCGCGTTCATGTGCGCGGCGCTGCTGGTCTACATCGTGTTACTCGGCCGGTCTGCGGTGCTGATGATCGGCTCCGGGCGAGCCATCGCCGTTGTCCTGGGCGTGGCGCTTCTGATCCTGCCTGCGATCGGCCTCTGGGCGATGATCGCCACCTTGCGCGCGGGCTTCGCCCATCAGAAACTCGCCCATCTCGTCGTCGAAGACGGGATGGAGCTCGATGTCAGCGCGCTACCGCGAC
>DATJOR010000254.1:0-4176 GCA_035506875.1 Mycobacterium sp. | reverse complement strand
CGGAGCGCAGGCCGGTAACATCGCGAGGCTCTCATGGCTGGCCGCCGGCTATCCAGAAGAGGTTCCCGGCGTCACCGTCGATCGACAGTGTGGTTCCAGCCAGCAGGCCATTTCCTTTGGCGCGCAGGCGATCATGGCGGGCACCGCGGATGTGATCGTGGCCGGCGGCGTGCAAAACATGAGCCAGATCCCGATCTCGTCGGCGATGACGGTCGGTGAGCAGTTCGGATTCACCTCGCCCACCAACGAGTCCAAGCAGTGGCTGCATCGATACGGCGATCAGGAAATCTCGCAGTTTCGTGGCTCGGAGCTGATCGCCGAGAAGTGGAACCTTTCGCGCGAAGAGATGGAGCAGTACGCGCTGACCAGTCACGAACGCGCATTTGCGGCGATCCGCGGCGGCCACTTCGACAACGAGATCATCGCCGTGGAAACCGAATCCGGCATGTTCCGCGTCGACGAGGGTCCGCGGGAGTCGTCGCTGGAGAAGATGGCCGGCCTCAAGCCGTTGGTTGAAGGTGGTCGCCTGACTGCCGCGATGGCCAGTCAGATTTCCGACGGCGCCAGCGCGGTGCTGTTGGCGTCCGAGCGGGCGGTCAAGGACCACAAACTCACACCGCGAGCACGTATCCACCACATCAGCGCCCGCGCCGCGGACCCGGTGTTCATGCTCACCGGACCGATCCCGGCCACCCGTTACGCACTCGAGAAGACCGGGCTGTCGATCGACGACATCGACACGGTGGAGATCAACGAGGCGTTCGCGCCGGTGGTGTTGGCCTGGCTCAAGGAGATCAAGGCCGACCCGGAGAAGGTTAATCCCAATGGTGGCGCGATCGCACTCGGTCATCCGTTGGGTGCAACCGGGGCAAAGCTTTTCACCACCATGCTCAATGAGCTGGAGCGAACTGGCGGCCGCTACGGCCTGCAGACGATGTGCGAGGGCGGCGGCACCGCCAACGTCACCATCATCGAACGGCTGTAATCCTTGCGTATCGGCACACATGTCTCACCAGACTCTCCAGTCGCTGACTGAAGGGATCGTGCCTTCTGCGGTTTTCAACCCATATGCGATATCAGTCCGAGTGATATCGCATATGGGCTCATTTCCGAAACGATGTGCATGACCAGTTGCTGGTGCGCAGGGGGTTGGTGTGACTTCAGGCTCGGCGTGTCAGGCCGGCGATGATGTCGTCGACCGTGCGCTGAGCCAGCACCTCCACTTCACGGCGGCTTGCGCCACGCAGTGGCCCGTGCAGGGCCAGTTCGGCGAACCCGTGCACGGCCGACCAACAGGGCCACTCGGCGCCTTCGCGTCGTTCGGGCGACAGCACCCCAGCTTCCACTATCGCGTCGAGTGCCTCGACGAGGGCCAGGTATGGTGCGGCACTTGCTGTTTCGTTGAATTGTCCGGCTCCGAAGAATGCGACCGCGAACCACCCTGGCTCGTCCAGCGCGAACTTGATGTAGCCAATGCCGACGGCCCGCAGCAATTCACTCGAGCCCCGTCGGCGTACTGAGGCCCGCATCCGCGCCGCCATCTGAAGCTGAATCGCGGTCGACACCGCGCTCAACAGCGCCTCGCGGTCGGCGAAATGGCGGTATGCGGCGTTCGGCGAAACTCCAACGCGCCGGGTCGCTTCCCGGATGGTCAACGCTTCCGGTCCGCCAGTTCGGGTCAATTGCAGGCCGGCCTCGATCAACGCCGCGCGCAGATCGCCGTGGTGGTAGCCGCTCTTCAACGTCGCCAACCCTTGACCCTCCTCGGGCCCGAAGTGTACGGTGTCAACATTAGCATGTTGACGGCGTGAACATCGCAAAGGGGAGGATTGTCGTGACTACCGCAGGACTACCGCCCGTCGTGGACCAGGAGACCTGGCAGCGCGAATTGGATGCGTTGCGTGTCCGGGAAAAGGCGGCCACCCGCGAGCTGGACGCGATCGCCGCGCAGCGAAGACGGTTGCCGATGGTCCAGATGCCGGACTATGTGCTGGAATCCGAGAACGGACCGGTGCGGCTGGCCGATGTCTTCGAAGGCAAATCGCAGCTGATCGTGTACAACCACATGTGGTTCCCGGACGAGGAATGGCAGTGCCCAGGCTGTACCGGCTTCACCTCTCAGTTCACCCGGCTGGAGTTCCTGAACGTCTACGACGCCCGGTTCGTCATCGTCACGCAGGGGCCGATCGACGAGGCGCTCGCCTACAAGCGGCGGGTGGGCAACCGGATGACCTGGTACTCGACGGCCAACAGCGCGTTCGGCGCAGATGTCGGAGCTCCACCCGGTGGCGGGTTCGCCGTGAATGTCTTTCTGCGCGAAGGTGATCGGGTGTACCGGACCTGGCACACCAACGGCCGTGGATGCGAACAGCTGGGTCATTCGTTCGCACTGATCGACGTACTACCGTACGGCCGTCAGGAGGAGTGGCAAGACTCACCGGACGGCTGGCCGCAGTCACCCACCTACAGTCGGTGGGCCGGCTCGCAGGACATCGCCAAAGCATATGGAACCGCCCAACCAGAAGGAGCAAGATGAACACCACGACAACCGGTCTGACCACGATCAGCCTCGTGTGCGTGCCGACGCCCGACCAGGACACGGCGGTCGCGTTCTACGAGTCGCTCGGCTTCGAGAAGCGAACCGACCAGCCGTTCGGTGGCGGCTACCGGTGGATCGAGGTTTATCCTGCCGAGGGCAATACCGGCATCGCGCTTGCCCCACCGCCGCCGGATGGCGGACCCGTGCAGCCGACCAACACCGGTATCACGCTGCACACCAACGACATCGATGCCACCCACGCGGCGATGAAGGAGCTCGGCGTCGACGTCGACGCGCAGGTGGCCCGCATGGGCGAGCCGGTTCCACCGATGTTCTGGTTCCGCGACCCCACCGGGCACACGCTGATGGTCGTGGAGTCTTGATTACGGCTGACCGTCACTGGACATAGGCGGACGCCGACTGCAGGTGTTTGACCGCCTCGGCGACGATCGTCTGAATCAGCTCTTCGCACGACGGCAGGTCTTCGACGATGCCGGCAACCTGGCCGGAGGCCAGCACGCCGGCCTCGGTGTTGCCTTCGACCAGACCGGCTTTCAGCAACATCGGGGTGTTGGCGGCCATCACCACTTGCGACCAGCTGAGCTCCTTGCCGTGTCGCATGGCCAGGCCGTCGCGAATCATCGACGCCCAGGTCATCTGTGACATCTTCTTGAACTTCGCCGCATTGCGCAGCGCCGCGGTGAAGCCCCTTGCCCGCGAACCGCTTTCCAGCTTCTCGACTAGGCCGGTGCGCAACACCCGGTGCGGCATGCCGTCGACGCGAGTGGTGACGACGGTCCCGTCCAGTCCGGCCTGCAGATAGCGTTGCTTGACGGCGTCAGGCACGGTGGAATCGGACGTGAGCAGGAACCGGGTGCCCATGGCCACCCCGGCCGCACCGTAGGACAACGCGGCGGCCAGGCCGCGACCGTCGAAGAAGCCACCCGCTGCGATGACCGGGATGCTCACCGCGTCCAGCACCGACGGCAACAGCAGCGTCGTGGCGATCGGACCGGTGTGTCCACCACCCTCGCCGCCCTGCACGATGACCGCGTCGGCACCCCAGGAGGCCACCTTGCGTGCGTGCTTAGCAAGGCCGACCGACGGAATAACCACCGCGCCGGCGTCTTTCAGCTTGCTGATCAACTCTTGCTTGGGTGCCAGCGCGAACGACGCGACCTTGACGCCCTCGCGGATCATCAGATCCACCCGGTCCTCGGCGTCGCCGGCATCGGCGCGGATGTTGACGCCGAACGGCTTATCGGTGGCGGCTTTGACTTTTCCGATCGCGGTAGCCAGTTCGTCGAGCGTCATGGTTGCTGACGCCAAGATGCCCAATCCACCGGCGTTGGCGGTTGCCGAGACTAACCGGGCGCCGGCCACCCATCCCATCCCGGTTTGCACCACCGGATGCTCGATACCGACCAGCTCGGTCAGCGGCGTGCGCAATTTCATCAGCGTATCTCTTTATCCCGCAATGCTTTAGGGTCGATCGCCTCGCGGATCAGGCGCAGCTCGTCGTCGGTCGGCAGCCTGGTCTGTTTCGCCTCGTCCAGACCGTGCACGGCGAACGAAGTGTTGTCCCGGACGTCGTCGGCTGAAACACCCGGGTGCAACGTCAGCGCCCGCATCGTGTG
>DATJOR010000253.1:0-13023 GCA_035506875.1 Mycobacterium sp. | reverse complement strand
GGTCTGCCAGTCCAGCATCGCGTCGGTCATGCCTTTGAAGGTTTTGCCCAGCATCACGAAGCCGCCGGTGGACGGGTCGCGGGCGCCCAGATGGATATTGGACAGCTTTCCGCGGCGCCGGCCCGAGCCCCACTCGACGGCCAAGACCACCAGGTCGAGGGTGTGCACCGGTTTGACTTTCAGCCAGCCGGCCCCGCGGCGGCCCGCCTCGTATCGGGCGGTCAACGACTTGGCCATCACCCCCTCATGCCCCGCCGCCAGCGTCGCCTGCAGGAAGTCGGTGGCGGCGGCCGGATCCGAGGTGACCAGCCGATCGACCCGGTTCTGCTTGGACGTGATCTGGTCGAGCACTGCCATTCGCTCGGTGGTCGCGGCGTCGAGGAGATCGACGCCGTCGCGGTGCAGGATGTCGAAGAAGAACACCGACAGCGGCTGGGCGGCTCGGGCGGCCGGGACGTCGACGGATCGGCCGAACCGCGACCCGGTGACCTGAAAGGGCTGCGGCCGGCCGTCTGGGCGTAATGCGATCGCCTCGCCGTCGGCGATCAGGTCCGTGACCGGCAACGCCAGCGTCGCCTCGACCACCTCGGGTACCCGGGCGGTGACGTCGTCGAGGCTGCGGGTGTACACCGTCACCTGATCGCCTGCCCGGTGTACCTGCACCCGCGCGCCGTCCAGCTTCGCTTCGAAAGCCGCTGTGCCGTTGAGCTTTTCGAGCGCCTCGGTCACGCTCGTCGCGGTCTGCGCCAGCATCGGGCCAACCGGTCGTCCCACTCGCAGGGTGAATGCCTCCAGCGCCACCGTTCCACCGGTCAGACCCGCTGCGGCAACCGCAGGCAGGTCCCCACCCAGCATTGCCGCGCGCCGCACGACGGCGGCGGGGATCTGCGCCGCGGCGGCGACCGCGTCGGCCATCACGCCGGCCAGCGCGCCCTGGCGCAGCTCACCGGTCAGCAGCCGCCGCAGAAACGTCTGCTCGACTTCCGTTGCCGACGCGAACAATCCGGCGACAAGCTCGGCGCGCCGCGCCTGCGAGCCCTTGCCCGAGACGGCACCGATCGTCGAGAAGGTGGCGTCGACGCCGCTGACGGTCAAGCCCGGCTGCGCCGCGGCCGGCGGTAACGACCGCAAAGCCGCCCAGCCAACACCGATTTGGCGTTGCGGCAGTTCGCCGGAAAGCCACGACACGACGATCGCGACCAGCGCGGGGTCGGGTTTGGCCCGGCTGAGCAGGTCGGCGATCCGCGCGATTTTGGCCAGCCGCGAAGCCGAGCCGCCCACGTCGGCCGAGGTCGTCGCCACGTCGATCAGCAGCACAGCCCACCTTTACACGCCTGACCGACAACGTCACGCGGCGCCGCGATAACGTGCAGCTAGCTATTCGGCGGCGACCCGCTGCGCCCGGCTACGCCGCGCTTGCGATCGCCGCGAACGACAAGGAGGTTTGCATGGAGATCAACGGCAAGAAGGTGGTCGTCATCGGCGGCGCCTCGGGTATGGGCCGCGCGAGCGCCGAATTGCTGGCCGCCCGCGGTGCGAGCGTCGCGGTGCTGGACCGCGAAGGCTCCGACGGCAAGGACGTCGCCGCTGGCATCGGTGGCTCGTTTTACCCGGTAGACGTCACCGATTTCGCCGGTACCGAGGAGACCCTGCAGACCGCGGTCGACAAACTTGGCGGCCTGCACGTCACGGTGACGACGGCCGGCGGCGGCATCGCCAAGCGGACGATGTCGAAGTCCGGTCCGCATGACCTCGAGTCCTTCCAGTCGGTGATCGATCTCAACCTCATCGCCACGTTCAACATCAGCCGGTTGGCCGCCGCCCACATGAGCAAAAACGACCCGGAGGACGAGGAGCGCGGCGTCATCATCAACACCGCGTCGATCGCGGCATTCGAGGGCCAAATCGGACAGGTCGCCTACACCGCGGCCAAAGCTGGTATCGCCGGCATGTGCCTGACCATGGCCCGCGATCTCGGATCGCTCGGCATCCGGGTATTGGCCATCGCGCCAAGCCTGTTCGCCACCGGGCTGACCAAGGGCATTCCGGACGAATACGCCACCGCGCTGACCAAGGACGCGGCGTTCCCGAAGCGGCTGGGGCGTCCGGAAGAGTACGCCAAGCTGGTGGCGGCGATCGTGGACAACCCGATGCTCAACGGCCAGTGCCTGCGGCTGGACGCCGGGCAGCGATTCGCGCCCAAATAGTTGGCCGCCGCCAGTCAGACCTGAGGGTCGTGATCCCGGCCAGATCGCAGCCCTGACTACGGTTTCGCGGCCCGACCGACCACCCGGTTGGGAGGCGGTCGCATAATTGGTGAACGTTCCAAGAGGAAGGCCCTCGAATGGGTATCGCACTGACTGATGACCATCGCGAACTCGCCGAGGTCGCCCGTGGTTTCCTGACTTCGCAGAAGGCGCGTTCGGCGGCGAGGTCCTTGCTCGACGCGCCCGAGGAGTCCCGACCGCCGTTCTGGCAGGGCATCGTCGAACTCGGCTGGCTTGGGCTGCATATCGACGAGGAACACGGCGGCTCGGGCTACGGCCTGCCCGAGCTCGTGGTCGTCATCGACGAACTCGGTCGTGCGGTGGCACCGGGCCCGTTCGTGCCGACCGTCATCGCCTCGGCGGTGATCGCCAAAGACGGTACCGCCGAGCAGAAGTCGCGGCTGCTGCCCGGGCTGATCGACGGAACCGTCACAGCGGGCATCGGCCTGGACGGCCAGGTACGGGTCGACGATGGCGTGGCCGACGGTGAGGCCGGCCTTGTGTTCGGCGCGGGCCTGGGCGATCTGCTGCTGATCGCGGCGGGTGACGACGTGCTGGTGGTGGAGCGCGATCGCGCGGGCGTGTCGGTCGAGGTGCCGGAGAATTTGGATCCGACCCGGCGCTCCGGACGGGTCCGGCTGCAGAACGTCAGCGTCAGCGACGGCGACATCCTGCCGGGGGCGCGGGAATCGGCACTGGCTCGCGCGCGAACGCTGTTGGCCGCCGAAGCGGTCGGCGGGGCGGCCGACTGCGTCGACGCCGCCGTCGACTATGCCAAGGTACGCCAGCAGTTCGGTCGCACCATCGCCACGTTTCAGGCGGTCAAGCATCATTGCGCGAACATGCTGGTCGGCGCCGAGTCGGCGATCGCGGCGGTATGGGATGCCTCGCGTGCGGCAGCAGAAGACTTATCAAAAGATGAAGCCCAGTTCCGGCTGGCGGCCGCGTCAGCGGCGGCGCTGGCATTTCCGGCGTACGCGCGCAACGCGGAACTGAACATCCAAGTGCACGGCGGTATCGGTTTCACCTGGGAGCACGATGCGCATCTGCATCTGCGTCGAGCGTTGGTGACCACGGCACTGTTCGGCGGTGACGCGCCGGCCGGCGACGTGTTCGACCGCACCGCGGCTGGCGCCGCTCGAGAGAACAGCCTGGACCTGCCGCCCGAGGCCGAGGAGTTGCGCGCCAGAATTCACGCCGACGCCTCCGAGCTCGCGGCACTGGACAAGCAGGCGCAGCGCGACAAGCTGATCGAGACCGGCTACGTGATGCCGCATTGGCCCAAGCCCTGGGGTCGGGCCGCCGACCCGGTGGAGCAGTTGGTCATCGAAGAAGAGTTCCGCGCCGCGGGCATCAAACGCCCCGACTACGGAATCACCAGCTGGGTGATCCTGACCCTGATCCAACACGGAACACCTTGGCAGATTGAACGATTTGTCGAGAAGGCGCTCCGCAAAGACGAGGTCTGGTGCCAGCTGTTCTCCGAGCCCGACGCCGGTTCGGATGCGGCGTCCATCAAGACCAAGGCCACCCGGGTGGACGGCGGCTGGAAGATCAACGGGCAGAAGGTCTGGACCAGTGGGGCGCACTACTGCGCACGCGGCCTGGCCACCGTGCGCACCGACCCGGAGGCGCCCAAGCACGCCGGCATCACCACCGTGATTATCGACATGAAGGCCCCCGAGGTTGAGGTGCGACCATTGCGGCAGATCACCGGTGGTTCGGATTTCAATGAGGTGTTCTTCAACGACTTGTTCGTGCCCGACGAGGACGTGGTCGGCGAGCCCAACACCGGTTGGACGGTCGCAAGGGCGACGTTGGGCAACGAGCGGGTCAGCATCGGCGGCAGCGGGTCGTTCTACGAGGGGTTGGCGACGCAGCTGGTTCAGCTTGTCCGTGATCATCCGGATCGGTTGGCGGGCGGGCGAATTCGGGTCGGGTCATACCTGGCCGAGGAGAATGCCCTGCGTTTGCTGAATCTGCGTCGCGTCGCACGCAGCGTCGAAGGCGCGGGCCCTGGTCCGGAAGGCAACATCACCAAGCTGAAGTTGGCCGAGCACATGGTCGAGGGCGCGGCGATCATGGCTGCGCTGACCGGGCCCGAGGTCGCGGTGTTCGACGGGCCTGGTGCGCTGTCTGGCCGTTTGATCATGGGCGCGCGGGGCATGGCGATCGCGGGCGGCACCTCCGAGGTGACCCGCAATCAGATCGCCGAGCGCATCCTGGGCATGCCGCGCGACCCGCTGATCAACTAGCGGGTGCGAAGCGTGGTGCGCCGCCGGGGCCCGGCTCCGGCAGCGCCTCGACGTGCATCCCGCACGACACTGAATCAGGTTCGCAATCAACAATATTCGCCGCCACCTTTAGTCCGCTCTGCTCCGCGAGCTCGACGAGAGCGATGACGTAGGGGGTCGGAATCTCCGGGTTGAAGGCGTGATAGTTGACCGTATAGGTGAACACTGTGCCGTGACCCGACACCGGCCGCGCGACCAGCAGACCGCCGCAGTCGCGGCATTCACCTGCGGCGGGATGCACCCAGTGCGCGCAATTTTCGCAGTGCTCGATAAGCAGCTGGGACGACACGGGCAATACAGTACAGTCAATTGGCTTGGGTTGGTGTGCAGCGGGTTGATCTAGCGGACGGCGTAAATGAGCTACTTCGAAAAAGACGCGATCATTTCCGGCGTCGGCATTTCGCGAATCGGCCGTCGCACCGGCATTCCCGGGCTGGAGCTCACCATGGAAGCGGTCCGCGCCGCCATCGACGACGCCGGCCTGGCCGCCGCAGACATCGACGGGATCGCCACCCTGGGCGACACCCCTGCCGCCGAGGTCAACACCGAGCTGCACATCGAGGCGTCCGACTGCGGGTCGGGTTTCGGCACCGGCGGTCTGCTGAATCCTGTGATCTCGGCATGCCGGGCGGTGTCCGAGGGTCATGCGCGACACGTCGTCATCTACCGGACAATTCAAATGCTGGGCGGCACCGTCCCGGTGAAGCAGGACGAGAATGCGCCCGCTCCGCCGCTTGCCCGGATGTTCGACACACCCGAGGGCGCCGAGCCGCCTGTGGTCGGCCCGATGGACGATGTCGGTGATCTGGTTGCCGCGCAAGCGTATTCCGCCGCGAACTGGCTGGCGCTGACCTGCCGCCGGCACATGGAGCTGTACGGCACCACCAAGGAGCAGCTGGGCTGGCTGGCGATCAACAGCAGGCATAATGCGGCGCTGAATCCCCTTGCGGTGTACCGGGATCCGATGACCATGGATGACTATCTGGCCGCACGGCCGGTCTCGACACCGTTGGGGCTGTTGGATTGCGACGTGCCGATCGATGGGTCGATCGCGGTGGTGGTGTCGGCGGCCGACTACGCCAAAGACTGTCCGCATCGGGCGGTCAAGGTGGAGGCCGTCGGGGGCGCCGACGGTGCGGGTGGCTGGTTTCACCGTGCGGACTACCCGAGGATGGCGTCGGCGGACGCGGCGGCGCAGATGTGGTCGCGCACCGACCTCACGCCCGCCGATCTGAACCTGGCAGAACTCTATGACGGGTTCACCTTCCTGACCTTCGCCTGGCTGGAAGCGCTGGGCATCTGCGGTGACGGCGAGGCCGGTCCGTTCGTCGAGGGGGCGACGCGGATCACACTGGACGGAGCGCTGCCGCTGAACACCTACGGCGGCCAGCTCTCAGCGGGCCGCATGCACGGCTACTGGCTGCTGCACGAGGCCTGCCTGCAGTTGCGCGGCGAGGCGGGGGAGCGGCAGGTGTCCCGCCGGCCCGAGGTTGCCGTAGCCGCGGTGGGCGGTGGTCCGATCGCGGGATGCATGCTGCTGACGTGTTGAGTAACGTCACCGCCCGACGCGCCGCGCCCAGTCCCTGGCCGACATCATCCGGATCATTGCGCCCAGCAGCTTGCCCTTCTTGGGGCCGTACGGATACCAAAGCGGTTCTTTTTTCATCGTAACCCGGTCGGCCACAATGCTTTTGGTCCGGCAGAATTTTCGGATGCCAGCGGCTCCGCCGGAACGCGAACCGACCCCCGAGTCGTTCCAGCCTTCCATCGGTACCGGGAACTGCAGGACGTTGCTGATGACGTTGTTGATGTTCACCGTTCCGGTGTTCATCTTGCGCGCCAACGCCATCGCCTTGTTCTTGTCTTTGGTCCACACGCTGCCGGATAACCCCAAATCGGAGTCGTTCGCCTTCTCGATCGCCTCGGCGACGTTGCCGACCTTCATTACCGGCAAGGTTGGTCCGAAGGTCTCCTCCCGCATGCACTTCATATCGTCGTCGACGTCTACCAGCACTGTTGGCTCGTAGAACAAGCCGGTGGAGTCGCCCGCCTTGCCTCCGACCAGCACCCGCGCGCCCTTGCTGACCGCGTCCTCGACGTGGTCGGACACTATGGCGAGTTGCTGCGCGGTGGTCATCGACCCGACCTCGCAGGAAAAGTCGTGCCCGGTGTCCATGCCTTGGCGCAGCTGGGACGTCTTGGCCACCAGCTTGCTGACGAATTCGTCGTACACCGGTTCCTCGACGTAGACCCGCTCAACCGAGATGCAGACCTGGCCGGTGTAGGCGAATGCGCCCCATACGGCGCCGTCGACCGCGCGGTCGATATCCGCGTCGGCACACACGATCATCGCGTCTTTGCCTCCGAGCTCCAGGCTGCACGGGATCAGCCGTTGGGCGGCTGCCACGCCGATGCGGCGCCCGGTGTTGACCGAGCCGGTGAACATCACGTAGTCCACCAGATCGACCAGCGCGGCCCCGGTGGGGCCGAACCCGTGCACCGCGTCGAGCACGTCGGGGGCGCCGATCTCCTTCCAACCGTCGACCGCGATCTGCCACACCAGCGGGGTGATCTCGGAAGGCTTGGACAGCACGGCGCACCCGGCCATCAACGCCGCGGGAATGTCGAGCAACGGGATCGAGAGCGGGCCGTTCCACGGTGTGATGACGCCGACGAGGGGGTAGGGCTCGTAGGAGATGATCAGCTTCTTGACGGCGTTGGCCGCACCGTAGGGGCGAACCGTCTCGTCGGCGAGGAATTCCCGCGCATTGTCGATCCAGTAGTTGATGATTTGCACGCCGGCGATTTCGATGTTGGTGTCGCCCCAGGACTTCCCGGTTTCCAGTTGCAGCACGGTCAACAGATCGTCGGCGTGGTCGAGTAGCCAGTCACGCCACTTGCCGAGCCATCGTGCGCGGCCATCGATGCCCATCTGCTGCCACGCCGGCTGGGCCGCTCGCAGCCGGGTGGCCACCGCCTCAACCTCAACCGACGTCGTCACCGGGACGCTGCCGACCACTTGTCCGGTGGCCGGACAGGTGACCACCACTTCGTGGGGGACATCTGGTTTCGCGGGACTAGCCGGATCCGCTGTGTCTGTACTCATTGCCATCACCTCTGCCGAATGAGAGTGAACATGACGTTTGCCAGCTGGCACGAAGGCTACGTATGTTGCGGCACGTTCGACGGTGATTGGGCAAATTCGGATCAACGGATCGCTTCCGGGGATGTCTTAGGACGCGATCGGCACGGCTACTTCGTTGCGCCTCCGGAACGGCAGCGTCCAGGGCGGATCGTAGAACCAGGCCACCGGGTCACCAGCGGCCTGAATTCCCTTACTCAGCAGCACTTCAGCAAGCCGAGCCGAGCGTGCGGTGATTGCTCCTTGACCGCCAATACCGCTAAATCGCAGCACCGCCATCGTCTCAGCGGGCACTTCGACCAGACGAACACGGGCATCGTCGGGCTCGGGGAGGGTCGCCATCGTCCACTTCGACGGCATGAAAAACCGGACGATCCAGCCATGCTCGGGGTCAGCAGCACGCGACACCGGCGCCGTCATCGCGATCTTCTGTCCTTTTGCCGACGCCTGGCTGACTGGTGCGGTCATCGCAATCCTGCTGGAACTATGGTTGCCGCCGAAGATGTACCCGGCCAGGCGGCGGAAGCCCTCTTGCAGCGCCCGACTTTCGTCCCCCTCGACCGTTGTCTCAGCCGCGATGCGGGGTTGGTAGCGACGGATTTCGACCTCGTCGGTCAACCGTTGGCTGCTGTATGAAGGTTCCTCAGCACCCACCCTGATCCCAACGATTGCCAATACGGATTCGATGACCTGCGCGGCGATCGTTGTCAACGGATTGCCCATCGAGCGCCGCCCTTCTCATGCTTTTCGCCACCGCTGGGGTGAGACCCTCGACCCGGGCCGTCCACTCCACTATGCCGTGTCTCGCCGATGCTCAGCCGACCAGATCGCTGTTTCCGGAACCCATCAACTTCAGACCCGCCAGCGCTTGCTCGGCACCGGCCTTGTCGGTCTTCTCCACCACAAAGCCCATATGAATGATCACCCAGTCGCCCGGCGAGAACGTTTCCTCCGGCAGCATGCCGACATTGACCTTGCGCTGCTCACCGACGACGTCGACCAAGGCGACCTGGTCGTTGTAGCCGTCAAGCATCCGGACGACTTGGCCGGGGATCCCCAAACACATGGTCAAACCTCTCCTACTCGAGCTTCGTCGTCGGCACGCAACAGCGTCACGGCGGACTCGACCGCCCGCACCGCGTCCGGGACCGCCGCCTCGACAGGTTCGCTCAAGCCCATCCGTTCGCTGACGTCGGCGACCTCGCAGCCCACCACGATGGTCCGCGGGGCGGTCCCGCCCAGGGCGCGAAGACTGGCGAACACCGTCACAGGGTCCATGCCGTGTGCGTCCAAACCCGCCGGGTTATCGGGTGATTCATGGTCGGCCTCGAACACATGCACCGTCCCTGGCGAGCCACGGTTGGGAATCGCGTCGACGAGCACCAGCGCGTCCCAGTCCTCGAGCAGGTCGTAGGCCAGATGCATACCGCCGATGCCGTAATCGGTGGCGCGCACCCCGTCCGAGTCTTCTGCGCCGTTGACCAGGCCACAGACGTGCCGCATCACCTCGGAACCGAAGCCGTCGTCGCCGAGGAAGATGTTGCCGATGCCGGCTATCAGGATGCGGGACGCCATACCGCCGTGGCCGAATCCACTACATATGCCGCATCTTCAAGTACCGCCGTGCATCTGGCAGGGACACCAGGCCAAGCACCACCGCGGAGAACAACATCAGTCCAAGGATGCCGATGAACACCCACCCTACGATCTCCATCTCTAATTCCTTTCCGTGGTAATGGTTTCGAGCGGTTCGACTTCGTCGGGTGCGAAGTACAGGTAACGGCCGTACCATTCGTGCAGGTCGGCCGCCGGATCGTCGTCGACGACGACTCCGACGTGCTGGTTGCCGTCGACGTCTTCGTGCACCGAGGTGACTCGAGCGGTCTTACCGGCGAAGAAGAGGTCTTGCGCGTCGGCGCGGCGACCCGGATGCAACCGCACCCGGCTACCTCGCGATACCCGCACGCCGTTCACCAGCACCGCATCGATATCCGGTTGAACAGCGTTGTCGGCCAGCGGGTCCCACCATTCGACGCCGTCGGGTATCTCCGGGATCAGGCCCGGCTCGCCGGTTGGCGCGCCCAGGTGCGGATCGCGCAGGACGCCGTGCAGGCGCTGCATCGCCTCGGGCGACATGGCATCGCAGCGGTCGATGATCTGCGCGGCCAGCGGGTCGGTGGCCCGGGCCTGTGCCTTCTCGTCGTCGGTCATCGTCATCACCCGCAGCGTCAGGATTTCATCGATTTCGGTGGAGTCGTAGAGCGCGCCCTCACTCTGCTCGGCGATCTCGGGGTGGTCGTAGAGGATGATCGGCGACACCAACAGCAGGTCGTTGTCATCCGGTGGGCCGGCCAGCACCGGGAAGCAGCGGTGCTGGCGGCAACCCGCGGCCGCGGCCGCCGCGCGGTCAGGTGGATCCAGCAGCGAAATGAACTCGCCGCCAACGACTTCTGCGATGACGTGGGTGCCGATCATCGATGTGGCGATCGCCCAGTCTTTCCCGGCCTGCTCGGCGCGCGCCGCAGTGTTGCGAACGGTGACGGTGATAAGGCTCAGTTCGCCGACGGACTTGTCGCGCTCGGCATTGACACTCAGTTCTCCGCGGATACTCTGCCTGCTGCGCACCAACCTGCCACCGTCGACCGCTTCGATATCGCTGCCCGACGGCACCGTCACCGGCAGTGTCCACGACCCGGCCGAGTCGGTGAGGTCGAAGGGGCCGAAGGGCAACTCGACTTCGATGGCCTCGTCCCAACTCAGCCACGACCCGGACGGTGTCGTCAGTTCGTCCACCGGCTCATAGATGCCGCCGCCGATGTCGCGCTCGGCGGCACGGTGCTGCAGTTGCAGAAACCGCACGACCAGCGTGATGCTTTCTGCGTCCTCGACCAGGAATTGCGCCGACAGGCTGTCATCCTCCCCGATGCCCGCGTCAGCCGCTCCGGGCGGACCTAAGACCCCGAATTGCCAGCGGGTTTGATTCTTGCTCGACGACGCGCGATAGGGATACAGCAGGTAACCCTCATAAAGCACGGCGTCGGCGATGGTGCGGGCCCGGTCCCAGTTCGCGCTCACCGGACCTCCTCACGGGCCTGAGCCAGCAATTCCGTGACCGCGTCGTCAAGGGTCAAGAGTCCGCGCGCCGACTTGTAGGCGTTCAGCGCCGTCACCGTGTCGTGGCCGAGGCGTACCCATCCGCTGCTGGGGTAGTGCTGCTGGATCAGGGTCCGCCACACCGACACCGGCATGTCGTAGCGGTCCTCGCAGTCCCACGGCACTTGCTGAACCGAGAACCCGCGTTGGCCGGCCATGAAAATTGTTCCGCTGAACAGGAACTGCAGCGGCACCAGGCCGTCGCGCAGTGCGTGCAGATACTTGGCGGCCGTCACCTCGAAGTCGTATGTGCATTCCAGCTCGAGCGGAATCTCGCATGCCCCGGTGAACCCGGGGACCATCGCGGCGCAGTGTTGCCACAGGAAGGTGTGTTGGGTGGTTGCCCATCGTTCCCGCGGTCCGAACAGGTCGGTCAATCCGGCGGCCTCGTCGTCGGAATAGCCGCGCCGCAACGGGTCGATACGGACCTGACATCGCAGCGCGATCGCATGCACCGGGTCGTCGCCGGGTACCGAGACGGCGACGCGCGCGGTGAGCATCGGCGTGATCGCATACGGCTCGGGGGCGACGTCGACAACGGTGAAGGAAGTCATCGTTGCTCCTCGCTGCGTTCGGCGAGCGCGCTGAAGAAGTCGTCGACGAACTCCCGCGCCTCCTGCCCGCCGTCGAAACCGCGCCACCGCGTTCGCAGTCCGCCGACGAACTCATAGCAGGCATCGATCGGAACCAAATAACACTGTGGCGAACCATCTTCGGGCGCACGTACCAGCAGAGCTTCAACGTCGTCGGCAAGCAGGCCGACCCTCGGCTCGGCCGTGCTGATCGCGCTCCATGCGTCGAGATCGAGCTCGGATTCGGTGGCGCCGGCCGGTCCCGGGTAGAACCCGACGGTGCGATCCAGCGTCGAATTGCGGAAGAAGAACGCCAAGCCGACCGGGATCTGCAATGCTTCCCAGGCGCGGCGATCCAGCGCGAAATCGGGAAATGACAGATACCGGTCCGGGACCGCCCGGTAGCGCAGCTCCGCGTGGCTGTCGGTGAACAGCAGATAGCAGCCGCGGCAGACGCACATCAGCTGCCGCCCGGGCACGTTCACCACATGCTGATGCTCGTCGGCGATCGACTCCGAGCACATTTCGCAGCGTTGCCCGGCCGGCTCCGGCGCCCGCCGGTTCGCGGTGATGCGGGCCAGGACATCAAACGGGGTGGTCATGCCGGCGCGCCCATCGGCTCGGCCGGAACCGCGATGGACAGCACACCGTCGCGACGCAGCAGGGGGAGGGGATCCAAGTGGCGCGTAGCGCCATTGGTGGCACCGTCCAGGCCATCGAGGGCCGCCCCGGCATGCACGACATCGAAATGCGCGCGGCAGCGGGGACATCGCAGCACCGGATCGCCACCGACGGCTGGCCGGTGCAGCGCCGCACCGGCCAGGGATCCATCGCAGGCCGGGCAGTGATCGCGGTAGGCGTACAACTGGTCGCCGACCCGGCAGGCCAGCACCACAACGCCGGCCACCGAGAACCCGCCGACTTCGCCGGGAGCGAGGTCGGCCAGATCGGGCACCTGATGCCAGGCCGAGCCACCGCCGTTGGGCGACCCTCTGGAATGAACCTGAGCCAGCAGCGATTCCGCCGGGATCACGGCTGAACCCTGCGCGGCCTCGGGTTCGGGCGTCACCACTTCGATCGACGAAATCTCTGGTGCAGCAGCCCGAATCGCGTCCTCGACGGCGAGCTCCAGCGTGACCGCCGACGATGGACAGCTCTTGCAGCTGCCGGCGAACTGAAGGTGCACGGTGTCGTCGACGATGTCGAGCAGATGCACATCCCCGCCATGCGAGCCCAGGTAGGGCCGGACCCGGTCGAGTGCGTCGGATACCCGGCGGTGCACGTCATGCGGATGCAGGCCGTGGACGAGCAGCAAGCTGGCCACCAAGTCGTCGGCGACCAGGCGGTCCAGAATGCCCAGACTCGCCTGATCGCCGACTATCGCGAGAATTCGCGACAGGCCCGCGCCGTAGAGCTCGACTACCTCGCGGACCAGCTGCTCGGCGCGTTCACGGGCGGCCACCCCACCGGCCGCCGTCGCGTCCAGCAGCGTCTGGATCCGATCGCCCGCCGAGCGCCACTGCGCGTCCCCCTGCAACTCCTCGGGGCGATCAGCCATGCATCACTCCCCGGTCGCCGTTTGCGTCGGTGAGTGC
>DATJOR010000252.1:0-13243 GCA_035506875.1 Mycobacterium sp. | reverse complement strand
CGCCATCGCCGTGATCGAGCTTCCACTCGGCGATCAGCGCATCACCATGCGAGGCCAACGCGGCGTCGAACTTCGCCGCGTCCAGGTGGCCAAGTCTGATCCGATAACAACTGCCCGCCTCGGTAGAGGTCTTAGTGAACGAACGCTCCGGCTCTGGGAGAGGTTCGGGTTCGGGTCGCGGCTCGCAGTTGACCGCGGTGCGCAGCTGAGTGACCGTCGCACACGCCGCCAGCTGCGCGTAATGCTCATCAGATCCCGCACCCGCGCGCGCCGCGATCACCCCGACCTGATCGGCCGACAACCGGCCCTCCCGCATCCCCGCCGCGCACCGCGGGAACTCCGCCAGCCGGCCCGCGATCGTGCTGATCGTCTGCGCGTTGGCCGGCGAACAGCCCGTCTTCCAAGCCACCAACGCCGGCACCGACCGCGCGCCGGTAGCCCCCCACAACTGGTCGCGATCGATCTCAGCGACGATCTCGACGATGCGTCCATCGATCGCGTTGCGCTGACCGGTCAACTCGGAAAGCTCCTCGAACAGCACCTCAAGACGCTCGCCAGGACGCACCACCACAGCACCAGCAGATGCAATCGACGACATGCCCTCATCATCGCAGCCACCTCTGACAAATCCGGGCCACCCGATCCCGGCAACCCGCCGCGCCCACCGTCAACCCCGATACGCGAACCAAGACAGGAAGCTCGGTCTTGGTGCACAGGTGGCTGGTGTGACCTCAGCGCCGCACGTAGTCGAGGCGACAGGGCCCGTCGGCCCGTGCCACCCCGCCGATCTGTGCGGGCACGGGCCGAGGATGCGTTGTCCAACCCGGTGTCATCCGGTAGCGGCCGAACAAGTGCGTCATCGCCGACGTCATCGCGGAGAGCGAAAATGGTTGTGCCGGACAGGAATGCCGGCCATGGCCGAACGCCGTCACCAGCATCGGTGATGAGAGGGCCTTCTCGTCGGTCAGTCGGTGGCGCGTCCACCGATCCGGATCCCAGCGCTCCAGCCCCGGTGCGGCGGACGTGTTCAGCAGAGGCAGCAAAGTGGCGATCGTCCATCCCGGCGGCACCTGGTAGTTGACATCGCCGGTGTCCAAGCAGACCGGGGACAGCACGGCGCGGGACATGATCGAGCGTTGCGCCAGACGGGTGGACTCCAGTGCGCAGCGCTGCGCCAGGTCGGTATCGCCGGCGACGACCCGCGCCAGATGCGCGGGATGCTCGAGCAGGTCGACCAACGCCCACCCCAGCGCCGCAGCCAGATTAGACATCGAGGCGACATGTATCAGCGCGACATCGAACGCGATTCCCCGCACGCGAACAGCCGGTGGCTCGGAACTCCAGGCGTCCACGATTCTGCCGAACAACCCTTGAGCGTTCACGTCGTCGCCGTCCCAGCGGCGCGCGGCGGCGGCGACGATCTCCGCAACCTCGTCGAGCGCCGCGCGCTCGGCCCGTTTGTTCGAGGCGGCGACGGCTGCCATCGCGTCGGGATGTACGAACGCGTCGGCGCCGTCCAGGATGTCAAAGGCCGCCACCAGTCGATCGAACGTCTCGCCGTCGGCCGATCCCGGCCCGGCCCATGAAGCAAGCCCCATCCGGTGGCCGAGCCGGCGGGTCAAGTCGAAGACGTCCAGCGAGCCCGACGACCCCAGCTCGGCGGTCGTCTGCTCGAGTGCGCGGTCCAGGTTGGTCAGGTAGCCGGCAACGTCGTCACGGCGAAACAGCGTGCCGGGCAGGATGCGCCGTCCGTCGAAGATCTCATCGGGGAGTTTGCGGCGCAGCATCAGATAGTCGGCGAGGCCTTTGGAGGCTTTCTCTTCGGGCAGTCCGTAGAACGACTCGACGCCGGTCGGGGAGAACGTGAAGAGGTAGCGATCCTGACCGCTGTGTACGGCGAAGGTGTCGCCGTGTCTGGCGCGGGCCGCCGCGATCGCCGCGACGGCGTCGGGGACCGAAACATCCCACGGCAGACCGGTGCCGTCGGCGAACGGCGGCGCGGGAATCGGGGTGGGATGCGGCACTGGTTAGCGGCGGGCGCGGTCGCGCACCGCGTTGATCATGTTGCGGAGAGCATGTTCGGTTACCGACAACGGCGACATCACCGTCTCGCCGACGCCCACCATGTAGTCGATGCGCTCGACGATGGCCTCGACCGGAGCGACGAGCGTGACGAGCCGCTTCATCAGGTCGTCAATCCTGCTCAGTGTGGCTTCGAAGTGGTCCAAGCCCGCGTCGAGGCGGTCCACTGCGGTGTTCAGACGGGAGAGCGAATCGTTGAGGTCGCCCAAGGTGTCGCCGAGGCCGCCTAGCACGTCTTCCAGTTGGTTCACTGTGACGTCGGCGTTCATAGCCGCCTGGGTGAGCGTCTTGAGCCGCTGTCGCGGCGGGCGGCCTCCGGCGCTTTTGTCTGCCATGACGCTCATTATTATCGTCGCGGGAACCTGCGGAGTCGATTGCCCATCTGATGGGGTATGCAACGCAGACATTGCGACCACTACCGACTCGCACAAAGCAATACCATCCGACGGCTTGAGGATTATGCGCGCGGCTACGCCGATCGGCGGGCTGAGCGCCGCTAGTTGGAGGCTTCCCCGGCCGTGGTCTTGGCTGCGGCCTGGGTGTCGAGAAACCAGACGGTGTCCTCGCGGCCGATGGCGCCGGCGGCGGGTACGGACACCGGGTCGGCGCCGCCGAGTGCGGCGGCCACCGCGTCGGCTTTATCCGCCCCAGACACCAGCAGCCAGACTTCACGCGACCGCTGGATTGCGGGCAGCGTCAACGTAATTCGCTGCGGCGGCGGCTTCGGTGAATCCTCCACCCCGACAACCAGCCGTGTGGTTTCGCGCACGGCCGGAGTGTCCGGGAACAGCGAATTGATGTGGCCTTCGGGTCCCACGCCGAGCAGATGAACGTCGAAATTCGGTGCGGGCTCGCCGGGTTCGGCGTTTGCGGCCAGGAGCTGCTCGTAGGACAGCGCGGCGGCAGCAAGATCACTGTCGAACTCGCCGTCGCTGGCCTGCATCGCGTGCACGTTGCGCGCCGGGATGTCGATGTGATTGAGCAGCGCATCGCGGGCCTGCTTTTCGTTGCGTTCGTCGTCGTCTTCGGTGACGTAACGCTCGTCGCCCCAGAACACATGGACGTTGTCCCAATCGACGCCGGCGGCATGCGCAGCGAGGTAGCGCATCAGGCGGTTGCCGTTGCTGCCGCCGGTCAGCACGATCAGCGCTCGTCCGCGTGCGGCAATGGCCGCCTCGATGGCCGCGATCAGTCGCTCGCCCGCGGCAGCGACCAGCGCGTCGCTGTCGGCGAACGTCTCTACACTGGGGCTGCTCACACGTACTCCACTCGGTCGATCCCTTCAAGCGCTGAAAAGTAGATCGCGTCCGCATCCAATCGGCGCAGATCCTCGGCGAGGCACTCCCGAGTTTCTCTGCGGGGCAACGGGACAAACGCCTCCGGCCGTGCGGTGCGGCTCAAGGTCGCCGTCACGCCATCCTGCGGTCTGCTCAGCGTCACCGTCTCGCTGTTGCGCACTAGTTCGACTTTGAGCTCGCCGACCGCACGGCGCACGGGTCCGTCGATTCGGCTCGCCAGCCAGCCCGCCAGGACGTCGAGTGCGGGTTCGGTCTTGAGCCCGGAGACCAGCGCCGAGGTGATCGGCTCATGCGGTGGCAGGTCGATCGCTGAGGCGAGCAGCGCCCGCCAATAGGTGATACGGCTCCAGGCCAGGTCGGTGTCACCAGGGGTGTATCCGTGCAGCCTGCTTTTGATGCAAGCCAATGGGTCAGCCCCGTTGGTTGCGTCGGTGATACGCCGAATTGCCAGTTGGCCCAAGGGATCCTGCGCGGGCACCCTCGGGGCGACATCCGGCCACCACGCCACCACCGGGATATCGGGCAGCAGGAACGGGACGACGACGCTGCTGGAGTGTCCGGCGAGTGGGCCCGAGAGCCGCAGCACCACCACCTCGGTGGCGCCACTATCACCGCCGGCCCGCAGTTGCGCGTCCAAACGCGCCTCGGCGGCATCCGCATCGCCGGTGATCACCACAATCACCCGGCTGGGGTGTTCATGGCTGGCTGCGTTGGCCGCTTCGATGGATTCTTCGAGGATCGTCTCGCTGTCGGGCGCGATGACCAACGTCAATACCCGACCGAGCGTCACCGCCCCGACCTTCTCGCGCAGCTCGTCGAGCCTCTTGTTGATCTCGTTGGTGGTGGTCTCTGGCAACTCGACAATCATTTGCGCCGCTCCTCAGGATTCTTCCCGATCGCACTGCCATGTTCATCGTCGCCGGCGCGAATCACGGCCGCCGCCATTCGCGGCCGGTCCGGCGCAGCATCTCGAATGCAGACGCCGGGCCCCAGGTGCCCGCTTCGTACGGTTCGGGTTTGCCGTGCTGGGCCCAGTTGTCAAGCACCGGATCCAATATCTCCCAAGACAATTCGACTTCTTCGTTGACCGGAAACAGCGACGGCTCGCCAAGCAGGACATCGAGGATCAGCCGTTCATATGCCTCGGGGGATTCCTCGGCGAACGCGGAGCCGTAGGAGAAATCCATGTTGACGTCGCGCACTTCCATGGTGCTACCCGGCACCTTGGACCCGAACCGCAATGTAATCCCTTCGTCCGGCTGTACCCGGATCACCAGCGCGTTCGCACCAAGCTCATCGGTCATCGTTGCGTCGAACGGCAGGTGCGGAGCCCGTTTGAAGACGAGCGCAATCTCGGTCACCCTGCGGCCCAGCCGTTTTCCGGTTCGCAGATAAAACGGCACGCCAGCCCAGCGACGGGTATCGACCTCCAGGGTGATGGCGGCGAACGTCTCGGTGGTGGAGTCTTTGGAGAAACCTTCCTCGTCGAGTAGCCCGACCACGTGCTCGCCGCCCTGCCAGCCGGCGGTGTACTGGCCGCGGGAGCTGGTCTCGTCCAGCGGTTCGGCTAGTTGGGTGGCGGAGAGCACCTTGATCTTCTCGGTCTGCAGCTCCGACGGGTGAAAGCTCACCGGCTCTTCCATCGCGGTCAACGCGAGCAGCTGCATGAGGTGGTTCTGGATCACGTCCCGGGCGGCGCCGATCCCGTCGTAATAGCCTGCGCGGCCGCCGAGACCGATGTCCTCGGCCATGGTGATCTGCACGTGGTCGACGTAGTGTGCGTTCCAGATCGGGTCGAACAACTGGTTGGCGAACCGCAGCGCCATGATGTTCTGCACCGTCTCCTTGCCCAGGTAGTGGTCAATGCGGAACACCGATTCTTCGGGGAAGACGTTGTTGACCACTTTGTTGAGCTTGCGTGCGCTGTCCAAGTCGTGGCCGAACGGCTTCTCGATGACCACCCGCCGCCAGCTGCCGTCCTGAGGGTTGGCCAGCCCGGCGTTGTGGAGTTGCTCAAGCACCGCCGGGAAGCTCTTCGGCGGAATCGCCAGGTAGAAACCGTGATTGCCGCCGGTGCCGCGCTCGGCGTCGAGCTTGTCCAACGTCTCAGCCAGCCGGGCGAACGCGGATTCATCATCGAAGTTGCCTTGGACGAACCGGCATCCCTCGGCCAGCCGATCCCAGACCACCTGCCGAAACGGTGTGCGGGAGTGCTCTTTTACGAGCTGGTAGACCTCGTTGCTGAAGGCCTCGTCGTCCCAGTCACGGCGGCCGAAACCCACCAGAGCGAAGGTGGGCGGCAGCAATCCGCGATTGGCCAAGTCGTAGATGGCCGGCACCACCTTCTTGCGGGCCAGGTCGCCGGTGACGCCGAAAATTACTACAGCGCAAGGGCCGGCGATTCGGGGCAGCCGCTTATCCCGCTTGTCACGCAGCGGGTTTTGCCACTGCCCGGCGCCGGGGCGGCTGCCGGCCGGGCTCATTTGTCGGCGGAGCGAAGCTGAGTCTGCGTCTCTTCCAGTAGCTCTTTCCACGAAGCCTCGAACTTCTCCACACCTTCGTTCTCCAAGACCAGGAACACGTCGGTCAGATCGATGCCGATCGCCTCGAGCTTGTCGAAGACTTCTTGGGCGGCTGAGGCGGTGCCGGTGACCGTGTCGCCGGTGACGACGCCATGGTCGGCGACCGCGTCAATCGTCGCCTCCGGCATCGTGTTCACGGTGTTCGGAGCGACCAGCTCGGTGACGTAGAGCGTGTCGGAGTAGTCGGGATTCTTCACGCCGGTCGACGCCCACAGCGGCCGCTGGACACGTGCCCCGTCGGCCTCGAGCGGCGCGAAGCGGTCGCCACCGAGGAACACTTCCTGGTAGGCCGCATACGCCAGCCGCGCGTTGGCCACCGCGGCTTGCCCGCGCAAGGCCAGCGCCTCGGCCGACCCGATCTTCTCCAGGCGCTTGTCGATCTCGGTGTCCACCCGTGAGACGAAAAACGATGCCACCGAGTGGATCTTGGACACGTCGTGTCCGGCCGCCTTGGCTGCTTCGAGCCCGGCCAAGTAGGCGTCCATCACCTCGCGGTGCCGCTCTACCGAGAAGATCAGCGTGACGTTTACCGAAATCCCTTCGGCCAGCGTTGAAGTGATGGCCGGCAGTCCCTCCTTGGTGGCCGGGATCTTGATGAGCACGTTGGGCCGGTCGACGATTTTCCACAACTCGATGGCTTGCGCGACGGTCTTGTCCGTGTCGTGCGCCAGTCGCGGGTCGACCTCGATCGACACCCGGCCGTCGACCCCGTCGGAGGCCTCCCACTGCGGCCTCAGCACATCGGCGGCGTTGCGGACGTCGTCGGTGGTCACCGTGCGGATCGTGGCATCCACGTCGGCGCCCCGTTCGGCGAGCTCGGCGATCTGGGCGTCGTAGGCGTCGCCCTCGGCCAGCGCCTTCTGGAAGATCGACGGGTTCGTGGTGACACCGACGACGCACTTGGTATCGATCAGCTCTTGCAGGTTGCCGGACTGCAAGCGCTGCCGGGAGAGGTCATCAAGCCAGACGGACACACCCGCGGCGGACAAAGCGGCGAGGTTGGGATTCTGTGTCATCGGATTTCCTTCTGTTAGTTGTCGATTGTTCGTTCGGCGGCGTCGACGACGGCTTCGGGGGTGAACCCGAACTCGCGGAACAAAGTCTTGTAATCAGCGGATTCCCCGTAGTGCTCGATCGAAACGATCTCGCCGGTATCGCCGACCAGCTTGTGCCAGCTCTGTGCGATGCCGGCCTCGACCGCGACGCGGGCCGACACGGACGGCGGCAGCACGCTGTCGCGGTAGTCCTCCGGCTGGGACTCGAACCATTCGACGCATGGCATCGACACCACGCGCGCGACGATGTCCTTGTCTGCCAACAACTTTTGCGCCTCGACGGCGAGCTGTACCTCGGAGCCGGTGGCGATCAACACCACGTCGGGTTCGTCGCCGCCGGCGTCGCCCAAAATGTAGCCGCCCTTGGCAACGCCTTCATAGTTGGTGCCTTCGAGGATCGGCAGACCCTGACGGGTCAGGATCAACCCGACCGGACCGCTGCCGTTGCCGCGGGCAAGCACGGTGCGCCAGGCGTAGGCCGTCTCGTTGGCGTCGGCCGGGCGGACCACTGACAGGTGCGGGATGGCGCGCAGCGCCGCCAAATGCTCGATCGGCTGGTGGGTCGGGCCGTCTTCGCCGAGTCCGATCGAGTCGTGCGTCCACACGTAGATGGTGTCGATGTCCATCAACGACGCGAGCCGCACCGCCGGGCGCATGTAGTCGGAGAACTGCAGGAACGTGCCGCCGTAGGCGCGGGTCGGACCATGCAACACGATGCCGGACAAGATCGCGCCCATCGCATGCTCGCGAACGCCGAAATGCAGCGTGCGGCCATACCAGTCCGCCGTGTAGTCCTTGGTCGAAATCGACGGCGGGCCAAAGGATTTCACATTATCCATGGTGGTGTTGTTACTGCCCGCCAAGTCAGCCGAGCCACCCCACAACTCGGGAAGCTTCGGACCCACCGCGTTCAGCACCTTGCCGGACGCCGCGCGGGTGGCCAGCGCCTTGTCGCCGGGCTCCCAGTGCGGGATATCGGCGTCCCACCCGTCGGGCAACTTCTCGGCGGTCAACCGGTCCAGCAGCGCCTTGCGTTCGGGTTCGCGCTGGGCCCAGGCCTCGAATTCGGGTCGCCACTTTTCGTGTGCCTCTTTGCCCCGCTCCACCAGCTTGCGGGTGTGGGCGAGCACCTCGTCGCGCACCTCGAAGGTCTTGTCGGGGTCGAAGCCGAGGATCTTCTTGACCGCCGCGACTTCCTCGTCGCCAAGGGCCGCGCCGTGCGCCTTGCCGGTGTTCATCGCGTGGGGCGCCGGGTAGCCGATGATCGTGCGCAGCGAGATGAACGACGGTCGGTCGGTGACGGCCCTGGCGTTGGCGATGGCTTCCTCGATGCCGACCACGTTTTCCCCGCCCTCGACCCGCTGCACATGCCAGCCGTAGGCCTCATACCGCGCGGCGGTGTCCTCGCAGAGCGCGATGTTGGTGTCGTCCTCGATGGAGATCTGGTTGTGGTCGTAGAACACGATGAGGTTGCCGAGCTGCTGGACCGCGGCCAGCGACGACGCCTCGGAGGTGACCCCTTCTTCGATGTCGCCGTCGGAGGCGATCACGTAGATGTAGTGGTCGAACGGGCTGGTGCCCGGCGCGGCGTCGGGATCGAACAGGCCGCGTTCGTATCGCGACGCCATCGCCATTCCCACCGATGAGGCCAGGCCCTGGCCCAGGGGACCGGTGGTGATCTCAACGCCCGGGGTGTGCCGGAATTCCGGGTGTCCGGGAGTCCTGGATCCCCAGGTGCGCAGCGATTCGATATCCGAGAGCTCCAGACCGAACCCACCCAGGTAGAGCTGGATGTAGAGGGTCAGGCTGCTGTGTCCGGCCGACAGGATGAACCGATCGCGGCCCAGCCAATGGGTGTCGCTGGGGTCGTGCCGCATGGTTCGCTGAAACAGCGTGTAGGCCAGCGGGGCCAGGCTCATCGCCGTCCCGGGATGGCCGTTGCCGACCTTCTGCACCGCGTCGGCGGCCAGCACCCGAACGGTGTCGACCGCGGCCGAGTCGATGTCGGTCCAGTCGTCGGGAAGGTGCGGTTGGGTAAGGGTCGAGATGTCTTCGAGTGTGGTCACGAGCATCCTCGGGTCGACAGAGTGATCGTTCTCCACCCTAGTGCGCTGACGATGCAGAGCGCGTCGTTGCGATGAGGTGGCGGTCCCCCCAGCCGCGTAGCGGCGAGGGGGAGAGGTGCACCATTAAGCCTAGTGCGGGACCCTACGTCGGTGCAGGTCCGGTAGCACGTGAACTCCCGGCAAATTGTTGTGAGTCGACCCTGGACTAGGAGCGGTGCAAGCGGGCGGTCTACCATCGCCTGTAGTAGAAGCTGCGCGCCGCTGTGATCCGAGGAGCCATTGCGTGAGCATTCGCGAGCGCGTTGCGCCGAGTCGAGTCAGCACCACAGTGTTGGCCTATCTGGCGCTGACCAAGCCGCGGGTCATTGAGCTGTTGCTGGTCACTGCGATTCCGGCGATGCTGCTCGCCGACCGCGGCACGGTGAACCCGCTGCTGATCCTCAACACCCTGATCGGCGGGATGCTGGCTGCCGGTGGTGCCAACACGCTCAACTGCGTGGCCGACGCCGACATCGACAAGATGATGAAGCGGACGGCTCGACGACCGCTGGCGCGGGAGGCGGTGCCGACGAGGCACGCGCTGGTATTCGGGCTGGTGTTGAGCGTCGCCTCGTTCTTCTGGTTGTGGTGGACAACGAACCTGCTGTCGGGACTGTTGGCCGTGGCCACGATCGCGTTTTACGTGTTCGTCTACACCTTGTTGCTCAAGCGCCGGACCTCGCAGAATGTGGTCTGGGGCGGGGCGGCCGGCTGCATGCCGGTGATGATCGCCTGGTCGGCCGTCACCAACACGATCGGCTGGCCGGCGCTGGTGATGTTCGCCATCATCTTCTTCTGGACGCCGCCGCATACCTGGGCGCTGGCCATGCGGTACAAGGACGATTACAAAGCCGCCGGGGTGCCGATGCTGCCGGCCGTCGCCACCGAGCGTCAGGTCACCAGGCAAATCCTGATCTACACCTGGCTGACGGTGGCTGCGACGCTGGTGCTGGCGCTGGCGGCCGGGTGGCTGTACACCGCGGTCGCCGCGGTGGCGGGGGTGTGGTTCTTGGCGATGGCCCACCAGCTCTACGCCGGGGTACGCCGCGGCGAGCCGGTCAAGCCGCTGCGGCTGTTTTTGCAGTCGAACAACTACCTGGCGGTAGTGTTCTGCGCTCTGGCGCTCGATTCTGCGATGGCGCTGCCGACCCTGCTCAGCCTCTACCGTTAGCGCCACGCAGCGCTAGTTCAGCGACCTGCGGATACCCCCTACCCGGTCGGGGTCTTGTACTACGACACAGCGTCGTATTTAATCCCCGACGTGGTGTCAGGGGTGGATTGCGGGTTGAGTCCGTGACGGCGCCGGTCTGGTTTGCCTCGCCGCCGGAGGTGCATTCGGCGTTGTTGAGCAGCGGCCCTGGGCCCGGGGCGCTGCTAGCTGCAGCGGGTGCCTGGAACTCCTTGAGCGCCGCCTACGCGGCAGTCGCTGAAGAGCTCAGCGCGGTGTTGGCGGCGGTGCAGGCTGGCGCGTGGCAAGGCCCTAGCGCCGAGCAGTACGTGGCTGCGCATCTGCCCTACTTAGCGTGGCTGGTGCAGGCCAGCGCCAAGAGCGCGTCGGAGGCTGTCCAGCACGAAAGCGCGGCCACCGCCTACACGACGGCATTGGCGGCGATGCCGACGTTGCCCGAGCTAGCCGCCAACCACATCGTGCACGGCGTGCTGGTAGCGACGAATTTCTTTGGTATCAACACCATTCCGATCGCGCTCAACGAAGCCGACTATGCGCGGATGTGGATCCAGGCGGCGACCACGATGACCACGTATCAAGCCGTCTCCGCGGCCGCGGTCGCGTCGGCGCCGCAAACCGATCCAGCGCCGCAGATCGTGAACTCCAACAGCCACGCCCGCCCCGCTGACGGCGTCTACGGTGGCGATGGCGTTCCCGACAAGGGGATCCTGCCCATCGTCGACAACGACGCCGGGAACCCCTACGACTTGAGCTGGATCATCAACCGAATCACCGAGCCTTTTCAGACCCTGGCGCGGGACCTCCAAATCATCGAAACCAACCCGACGCAGGGGCTATTGCAGCTGGAGTACGACGTCGTCGGTGTCGCCTCAGACGAGTTCGGCCACGCGCTCCAATTCGTGGAGTACTACCCAGGAGTTTTGGCGCTTCCTCTGCTGGTGCCGGCCGGAGCCGGTGCGGGCTTCGCGGGCCTCGCCGGGCTGGGCGGTATCCAGATCGACACGACCCCCACCCCTGACCTGTCGCCCGCACCGGCACCCCATCCAGGCAGTTTGCCGGCGGCAACCAATAGCCCTGTCGCACTGGGCACCCCGGGCGGTGCGCCCGGCACGTCCCCGGGTCCTTCTCCCGCGCCAGCGACGAGCACCGTCGCCGGTTCCGTGCCAACACCGCCGGCCGCGGGGGGTGGGCCAGGTTTTGTGCCGCCGTACGCGGTGGGACCACCCGGCATCAGCGCCGGGTGGGGATTGAGCGCCAGCGCCAAAACTCAGGAGCCGACGTCACGTGGGTCTGCGAAGGCACCCGAGATCGCCGCTGTCGCAGCGGCCGCGGCAGTGCCGCGGCGACGGCGGCGGCGCGCCACAATGCGCGGGTACGGCGACGAATACATGGATATGAACGTCGCGGTCGACCCGGACTGGGGTACGCCGCAGGGCGGGAAGGCAGCTGCGTCGGATCAAGGAGCGGGTCCGTTGGGATTCGCCGGGACGGTGACGAGGGGCACCGCACAAGCCGCGGGATTGGCGACGCTGGCCGGTGACGAGTTTGGCAGTGGCCCGGAAATGCCGATGCTGCCCAATACTTGGGATCGTGAACGCGAGCAGACAGATGGGCACGAGTAGGAGGACTGGCATCGAGCCTTCGCTGGCCTGGTTGCTGCAACCCATCGCGGTAGACACGTTTCTCAACGAGATATGGGCGCGAAAGCACTACCACGTCAAGCGACACCACCCCGGCTACTTCGATGACCTGCTAGCCGGGTCGTCAGCTGTCGAGGAGCTTTTGGAGTCGTTTCAGACCGAGGCATCGAACGTGCGCCTGATTCGAGAGCACGACAAAAGAAGCGCGGACAACTACCGGCTTGCTGATGGCAGTCTCGATCTGGCTCGCGTTCGCAGCGATTTCGCCGACGGCTACACGATCGTCCTGGAAGACGTTGAGCAGTACGTGCGCGCGATTGCTTGGCTGACGCAGGCGATCGAGGTCGAGTTGAACTTCGCCACAAAGGTCAACGCCTACATCACGCCGCCCGAGTCGCAAGGGTTCGTCACTCACTACGACGGTCACGACGTGTTGATCCTGCAAATTCAGGGATCCAAGGTCTGGCACTTATACGAAGGCGCCGAGGTGCCGCCGCACCAGCTTCGGCGCGAGGACAAGTGGGTCGCCCATGGCCTGATGTCACCGACAGACCTGCGCCTGGAAGTCGGCGACGTGCTGTACGTTCCGCGCGGGCTGGTTCACGGGGCGGAAGCCACCTCGGAGCCATCCGTCCATCTCACTGTCGGCATCCACGCGCCCACCGCGCTCACATTCGTTGCCGCGGCACTGAATTCGCTGAGTTTCTCTAACGATGATCTGAATGCCCGCTTGCCGCCGCGGCATCTGGATGACGCGGACGCAAGGGCGACACTGAGCCTTCTGCTGCGTGATGCCGCAAGAGCTATCGAGGACCCTCGCGCCGTCGAGGGTGGGCTTGACGCATTAGCGGATATTTTGGTCCACCGCGGTCAATGCCCACCCGTCGGACAGGCGTCGGCCGCCATCGCAATCGACGGACAGACAATGGTGAGGAAGTACCGGCCCCTCTACTCGCGGGTGACGACCGCGAATGACATTGTCACGCTGCAGTTTGCGCAATTGTCGATCACCGCGGACTCCGACCACCAAGCAGCGCTGCTGTTCGTTTCCAGTAATACCGAGCCGTTTCGGGTGTGCGAACTGCCAGGGCTGCGCGCAGTGCAGCAGACGGAGCTAGCCCGAACCCTGATCGTGAGCGGATTCCTTGTCCGTTGCGCGGCAACAGATCTCGATGATCAGCCGCGCTGATGGGACTCGCTGACCTCGCCCGCTGGACACCGATCAGGTTCGACTTTTCTGGGCCCGTCCCACTGGTTGACTGGGCCGATCTCTCGGCGGAGCGCTTCGTCGA
>DATJOR010000251.1:0-13498 GCA_035506875.1 Mycobacterium sp. | reverse complement strand
TGGCCAGCCAGTGGTACATCCCGTCCAGGCAGTACGGGTCGTCGAGCTGTGCCGTCACCACCGGCGTCATGCCCAGGGTGATCAGACGGTGCCGGTCCTCGCCTGCGAGCTTGCGCAGCACCCGCATCAGTGGCAGGTAGGCCGCCGACCAGGACTGGTAGAGCCATTCCTCACCTACCGGCCAGCGGCCGTGATGGGCCAGCCACGGCAGATGGGTGTGCAGGACCAGGGTGAACAGGCCGGGCACCTGGTTGCCGCTCGGCTGATTCATGGCCGCACCGCGATTGCGACCAGGTCGAGGCTGTCATCGAGGTTCCGGTCGTCCACTACGTCGAAGTCAGCGCAGGTGACGGCGGCGACATCGGCCAGCAGCTCCGGCGGCCAGGGCGCGTCGGCGACCGCCCGCGCGATCTGGGCGTCGATGATGGAGCCGCCGTGGCGGGCATCCATCTCGGCCAGCCGCGACCCATGAAAAACTCCGTAGACGCCGTCCAGCGTAAAGCCGGCCTCGACCAAGAGCCGGCCCAGCTCGTCGGCGTTCAGTTCGCGGGTGTGGAACGGGTTGATCGGGGTGTCGCGGCCCGGGGAGAACGTGATCCGGTTGGGCGTGGAGACCATCAGCAGCCCCGATGGCCGCAGCACCCGCGCGCACTCGCGGACGAACTGTGTCTGATCCCACAGGTGTTCGATGACTTGGAAGTTGACCACAACGTCGACCGAGGCGTCGGCCAGCGGCAGCGCGGCCAGGTTGCCGTGCATGACCTCCACCCGCGGGTAGTGGGCCCGCACGTGCGCCACCGTGGTCTCGTCGTAGTCCAGCGCGATAACCCGGCGCGCGACGCGAGAGATCAGGTCGGCGCCGTAGCCTTCCCCGCAGCCCGCTTCGAGCACGTCGAGGCCAGCGCAGCGCGACGCCAACCGCTGGTAGACCACCTCGTGGCGGCGGAACCAGTAATTCTCCACATCCAACCCCGGGATGGTTCGCTCGCCCGTCAACGTCAAAACGTCGTCGACAGGGATATGCGGAACGTCGGGGACAAATGCGCTCATTGCTTAGGCAGGCTAGTGCCTGGGACCGGGTTCGCGAATGGTTCACCGGGGGATTCCCGCTAGCGGGGCAGACGCCGGAGCAGAACCTGCAGGACGACCCGCTATGGTGTGAGAGCGAACCGCACAAAGTTACCAGCTAGTAACATGCGTGTGCGGGTCGCACAAGCCGTGACCTAAGTCTTGCGGCTGGCGGCTGCAGGGCTCTTCCGAGGAGGACGACCGACACTCATGACGAACATCGTGGTCCTGATCAAGCAGGTCCCAGACACCTGGTCAGAGCGCAAGCTCACCGACGGCGATTGGACGCTGGACCGTGAGGCCGCCGACGCGGTGCTGGACGAGATCAATGAGCGGGCCGTCGAAGAGGCGTTGCTCATCCGGGAGAAAGAAGCCGCCGACGGCACCGAGGGATCGGTGACCGTGCTGACTGCGGGACCGGAGCGGGCTACCGAGGCGATCCGCAAGGCGTTGTCGATGGGCGCCGACAAGGCCGTCCACCTGCTCGACGACGGTATGCACGGCTCCGACGTCATTCAGACCGGGTGGGCGCTGGCGCGTGCGCTGGGCACCATCGAGGGCACCGAGCTGGTGATCGCCGGCAACGAGTCCACCGACGGCGTCGGCGGCGCGGTGCCGGCCATCATCGCCGAGTACCTGGGCCTGCCGCAGCTGACCCATTTGCGCAAGCTCTCTGTTGACGGCGGCAAGATCACCGGCGAGCGGGAGACCGATGACGGCGTGTTCACCCTCGAGGCCTCACTGCCTGCGGTGGTGAGCGTGACCGAGAAGATCAACGAGCCGCGCTTCCCGTCCTTCAAAGGCATCATGGCCGCCAAGAAGAAGGAAGTGACCAAGCTGACACTGAGCGAGATCGGCGTCGAGGGCGACGAGGTCGGGCTGGCCAACGCCGGATCGACGGTGCTGACGTCGACGCCGAAGCCGCCGAAGACCGCGGGTGAGAAGGTCACCGACGAGGGCGAAGGCGGCAACCAGGTCGCGCAGTACCTGGTCGGCCAGAAGATTATCTAAGACTTATCCCGAACCGAAAGACGGAATAACCCATGGCTGAAGTACTGGTGCTCGTCGAGCACGCTGACGGCGCTTTGAAGAAGGTCACCTCTGAATTGATCACCGCGGCCCGTGTTTTGGGTGAGCCCGCCGCCGTCGTGGTGGGAAAGCCCGGCACCGCCGGGCCGCTGGTCGACGGGTTGAAGTCGGCCGGTGCCGCCAAGATCTACGTCGCGGAGTCCGACGCCGCGGAGAACTATCTCATCACCCCGGTCGTCGATGTGCTCGCCGCTCTGGCCGAATCGGCAACTCCGGCAGCCGTTTTGCTGGCGGCCAGTGCCGACGGCAAGGAGATCGCCGGCCGGCTGGCCGCCCGGATCGGTTCGGGTCTGCTGGTCGACGTGGTCGATGTGCAAGCCGGCCCCAAGGCAATTCACTCTATCTTCGGTGGTGCGTTCACCGTCGAGGCGCAGGCCAATGGCGACACCCCGGTGATCTCCGTGCGGGCCGGCGCGATCGACGCCGAACCGGCCGACGGGGCGGGCGAGCAGGTCACCGTGGAGGTACCGGAGCCCGCCGAGAACGCGGCCAAGGTCACCTCCCGGGAGCCGGCGGTCGCCGGCGACCGCCCGGAGCTCACCGAGGCCACGATCGTGGTGTCGGGCGGCCGTGGCGTGGGCAGCGCCGAAAACTTCCATGTGGTCGAGGAATTGGCCGACTCGCTGGGTGCCGCGGTCGGCGCATCACGTGCGGCGGTGGACTCGGGCTACTACCCGGGCCAGTTCCAGGTCGGCCAGACCGGTAAGACGGTCTCGCCGCAGCTGTACATCGCGCTCGGGATCTCCGGGGCGATCCAGCACCGCGCCGGCATGCAGACGTCGAAGACGATCATCGCGGTCAACAAGGACGAAGAGGCGCCGATCTTCGAGATCGCGGACTACGGCGTGGTCGGCGACCTGTTCAAGGTTGCGCCGCAGCTGACCGAGGCGGTCAAGGCCCGCAAGGGATAATCCCCGGGTGCCAACCGGATCGGATCCACGCAGCGAGTTGGCCCGGGTGGCCGACGCGGCCGGTCCGGCGGCCAGTGCGGCGCAGACCGCGCTGGGTGGCGGGCCGGTGCGCACCCGGCTGCGTGCCGCGATCCTGGCGTTGGCGCGACACCGCGGGCCGACCGCCAGCATCTGCCCCTCCGACGCGGCCCGCGCTATCGGCGGTGACGGCTGGCGCGAGCTCACGGCGCAGAGCCGCACCATCGCCTTCGAGTTGGCCCGGGGCGGTGATGTGGAAATCACCCAGCACGGCAACGTGATTGACCCACTGGCGCCGCCGCGCGGAGCCATCCGCATCCAGGCGAAACAATCATGAACTCGTGGCCGAAGCCCGATAAGCCCGGCCCTGGACAAGAGTCGGTGTGGGACTACCCGCGCCCCCCGCGGCTCGAGAAGTTCACCGGCTCGATCACCATCGAGTTGGGCGGGCAGCTGATCGCGTCGACAACGCGCGCCTGGCGGGTGTTGGAGACCAGCCATCCGCCGACCTACTACCTGCCGTCCGACTCCTTCGCCGAGGGCGTTCTGCGTCCGACGGCCGGTGCGTCCTGGTGCGAATGGAAAGGGCGGGCCAGCTATTACGACCTGGTGGCCAACGGGCGGGAGGCGCCGAGTGCGGCGTGGGCCTATCCGCAGCCGACCCCAGATTTCGCGCCGATCGCGGGCGCCGTCGCGGTGATGGCCGCGGCCGTGGACCGCTGCACCGTCAACGGTGAGGAGGTGGTTCCGCAGCCGGGTGGCTTCTACGGCGGCTGGATCACCAGTTGGATTGTCGGGCCGTTCAAGGGAATTCCGGGTTCCATGGGGTGGTGACGTTAAGGTGCGTGCCCACCGAGCCGTTGCTGTTGTTCGACGACGTCGTCCAAGTCCCGTAGCCGGCGCAGCCCGGCCAGCGGTTGGTTCATCCGACGGTTGTTCGCAAGGTATTTCGCATTGCGGTCCAAAAACCACCAGTAGCCGCCGGTGAACGGGCAGGCGTGTTCGCCCACCCGCTCGCTGGGACGATACCGGCACCCGCCGCAGTAGTCGCTCATCCGATTGATGTACGCGCCGCCCGCTGCATACGGTTTCGTCGCCATCAGGCCGCCGTCGGCGTGCTGGGACATGCCGACGACGTTGGCGACCATCACCCAGTCGTAGCCGTCGACGAAGCACCGGTGGAACCAGTCGGTGACCGCGGCGGGATTCCACCCCCGCTGCAGCGCATAGTTGGACAACACCATCAGCCGTGGGATGTGGTGCACCCAGCCGTGATCACGGACCTGCGCCAGCACATCTTTGAGGCAGTGCGCGTCGACGGCGTCGGCGTCCAGATCGGTGAACCACCTCGGCAATCGGGCGCGCGCTGACAACGCGTTGCGGCGGCGGTACTGCGGGCCGAAATGCCAGTAGACATGCCAGATGTAGTCGCGCCATCCGATCAGCTGCCGGATGTAGCCTTCCGCGCTGCCCAGCGAAGCGCGCCCCGACCGGTAAGCGTCTTCGGCTGCGTACGCGCACTCGAGTGGATCGAGCAATCCGAGGTTCATCGGTGCCGACAACAAACTGTGCGCCATGAAACGGTCGCCGCACAGCATCGCGTCCTCGTGAGGGCCGAAATGCGGCAACCGATCTCGCAGAAAGACTTTCAGTGCCGCTTGCGCCTCAGCTGTGGTGACGGCGAATTCTCGCGGCCCGTCGCGGCCGACGAACTCCACGTCACCGTCGCCTTGCCAGCGGTCCAGGTCGGCCCGGACCTCCTCGTCGATGTCGTCTTCCTCTGGCAGCCACGGCGGCGGCACACCCAGCGTGTCGGCGTTGGCCGGCGCAGGTTCACGGTTGTCGGCGTCGTAGTTCCACCGCCCCTCGGCGGGCTGAGTACCGTCCATCAACAGGTCGAACCGTCGTCGGGCGTCGCGGTAGAAGTCCTCCAGCTTCAGCGTGCGTTTCCCGTGCGCCCACTCGTCGAACACCTTGCGGTCGGTGCAGAAACCCCGGGCCGGCAGCACGTCGATTTTTGGGACGGTCGGGATCGTCCGTACGAACCGGTCAGCAGCCCAGGACGTGGGCTGGCACACGCTGAGCCGGTCGCCGACCTGATCCAGTGCCTCCCGATAGGTGCGGGTCTGCAGGAAGGTGGCTTGCTCGCCGAGTTCGGCCGCGCGATGACGCAAGGCGGAAAGCACCAGGTGCGCCTTGCGGCGATGAAATCTGCGGCGCGCGAACACCGCCCGGGATTCGATCAGCAACACCGGCTGGTGTGGGTCGTCGAGAAAGTGCGGCCCGAGCTGGTCGGCGAAACACCAACGCCGGGACTTATCAGCCGGCTTTTTAGCCATCGTCGGCTTCTAGTACCACCATGGTGCGCGCATCTACCCGTATTGCACTGCCAGCTTGAATCGGCTGCTGCCCTTCAAGATTCGGTATCGAAGTCGCTGTGTCGACAACGCGCAGCCACGCTCGGCCGAACTCTTCCGGTGGCAGGCTGAACTCGATCGGCTCGTGGTGGGCGTTGAAACACAGGAAAAACGAACTGTCGGTGACCCGCTGTCCGCGGGCGTCAAGGTCGGGGATGCCCAACCCGTTCAGATAGACCGCGACCGATTTACCGAAGCCGGCACCCCAGTCGTCGTCGCTCATTTCGGAGCCATCCGGCCTGAACCACGAGATGTCGGGCTGCGCCTCGGCGCCTCGTCGGCGCACCGGCACTCCCCTGAAGAAGCGGCGACGGCGAAACACCGGATGCGCCGCGCGTAGGGCGGAAACCGACCGGACGAACTCCATCAGCTCGACGTCCGCCTTCTCCCAATCCACCCAGGTGATCTCGTTGTCCTGGCAGAAGCCGTTGTTGTTGCCGCCTTGACTGCGACCCAGTTCATCACCGTGCGATATCATCGGAACTCCCTGCGACAGAAGCGTTGTCGCGAGAAAGTTGCGCTGCTGACGGGCACGCAACGCATTGACGTTGGGGTCGTCACTCGGGCCCTCGATGCCGCAGTTCCAGGACTTGTTGTTGCTCTCGCCGTCGTTGTTGTCTTCTTTGTTGGCCTCGTTGTGTTTCTCGTTGTACGAAACCAAGTCGCGCAGTGTGAAACCGTCGTGCGCGGTGACGAAGTTGATGGACGCCACCGGGCGCCGGGCGGTGTCCTCGTAGAGGTCCGCCGAACCGGTCAGCCGGGAGGCGAACTCGCCGAGCGTTGCCGGCTCGCCGCGCCAGTAGTCGCGAACGGTGTCGCGGAATTTGCCGTTCCACTCGGTCCATTGCGGCGGAAAATTCCCCACCTGATAACCGCCCGGCCCCACATCCCAGGGCTCTGCGATCAGTTTGACCTGACTGACCGTCGGATCTTGTTGCACCAGTTCGAAAAACGCCGATAGGCGGTCGACGTCGTAGAATTCGCGGGCCAGCGTTGACGCGAGGTCGAATCGGAAGCCGTCGACATGCATCTCGGTCACCCAGTACCGCAATGAGTCCATGATCAGTTGCAGGGTGTGCGGGTGGCCGACGTTGAGGCTGTTACCGGTGCCGGTGTAGTCCATGTAGTACTGCCGGTCGTCATCGACCAGCCGGTAATAGGCGGCGTTGTCGATCCCCCGCATCGACAACGTCGGGCCGAGGTGGTTGCCTTCGGCGGTGTGGTTGTAGACGACGTCGAGGATGACCTCGATACCTTCCTCGTGCAGCGCACGCACCATGGTCTTGAACTCTTGGACCTGACCGCCGGGAGTAGTGCTGGAGCTGTACTTGAAGTCAGCGGCGAAGAAGCCAATTGTGTTGTAGCCCCAGTAGTTTGACAGGCCCTGCTCTACCAGCGTGGAGTCGTTGGCGAAATGGTGGACCGGCATCAGTTCGATCGCGGTGACGCCCAGGCTTTTCAGATGTTCGATGATGACCGGATGTGCGATACCGGCGTAGGTACCGCGCATCCGTTCCGGGATGTCGGGGTGTAGCTGGGTCAAGCCCTTGACATGCGCCTCGTAGATAACCGTGTCGGCGTACTCGTGGCCCGGTGGGCGGTCGTTGCCCCAGTCGAAGAACGGGTTGATCACCACGGATTTCGGCATGTGCGGCGCGGAGTCGTCGTCGTTACGGCTGTCGGGGTCGCCGAAGTTGTAACTGAACAGCGCCTGGTGCCATTCGAAGTTGCCGTCGATGGCCTTCGCGTACGGGTCGATCAACAGTTTGTTCGGGTTGCAACGGTGCCCGGCCGCCGGGTCATAGGGCCCGTGCACCCGATAGCCGTAGCGCTGACCGGGTTCGACTGCCGGCAGGAAACCGTGCCAGATGAATCCGTCCACCTCGATCAACGGCACTCTAGACTCCGTGCCGTCGGCGTCGAAGAGGCAGAGCTCCACTCGCTCGGCGACCTCGCTGAAAATCGCGAAGTTGGTCCCCGACCCGTCGTAGGTTGCGCCCAGCGGATAGGCCTTGCCGGGCCACTGCTCCAGGGCGGGTGCCGCCCGTTGCGGGTCTACAGTTTCTGTCACAGCGCTCTCTTTCGGGCTGACGCCGACCTGAAGTGCATGCTGGGGGGTACCCACCGCGCGCCGGCCCACACCTGAATGCGACGGCGATCACCGGGCAGCGGCGGCGTCCGAAGCCCGTTTGGCAAGCCCGTCGAGTTCGCCCGTCTCCCGCCACGCCTGGAGAATGTCGGCGTATTCGGTTGGGCTACCGAAGAAAAAGCTGTCCTGGTTCAACCGCGCGTCCGCGTGGCCCTCGCGGTTGTAGTAGCCGGGTGTGCAGGACTCCCGCCGACCGGCGATCACGCTGGAGCGTGCCACCACGGTGTCGACCCAGGCCGCTTCGGCGTCGGGGGTGGCCTCCACCTCAACGGCGCCGTGCTGCAACGCCCAAGCGACCACCCAGGCGATGTGGCGGGATTGGGTGTCGATGAGGTAGGGGAAGTTCACGGTGAAGCCGGACTGGGCGATGCTTTCGATGAAGCAGTTCGGGAAGCCGTTGACGTGCAGGCCATGTAAGGTGCGCACGCCGTCGGCCCACTTCTCGGTGAGGGTCAAGCCGTCCCGTCCGATGACTTCGAAGCCGGTGCGTTGCGAATAACTGGTACCGACCTCGAAGCCGGTGGCGAAAATCAAACAGTCCAGCGGGTATTCGACACCGTCGACGACGACGCCCTCGCGGGTGATCTGCTCGACTCCAAGGCCGTGGGTGTCGACGAGGGTGACGTTGTCACGGTTGAACGCCTGCAGATACTCGTCGTGAAAGCAGGGCCGCTTGCAGTAGTAGCCGTACCACGGCTTGAGCGCCTCGGCGGTGGCCGCATCGGTCACGATCGCATCGACGCGGGCGCGGATCTCTTCCATCTTGGCGAAGTCGGCCAGTTCGGCGGCGTTCGGCCCCGCGTCGTTCACGATGGGCAGCTTCTTGATCAGGCTGGTCCACGCGTCGTCGACCAGGTCCTCATCGGCCGAACCGCCAGCGGTGAGCATCTGGAAGTTCTCCATGCGCCGCTGCTGCCAACCGGGCTGCAGCGATGCCGCCCACTCGGATTCGGTCGGCCGGTTGGCCCGTACGTCGACAGTTGACGGGGTGCGCTGAAAGACGAACAACCGATTCGCGGCGTCGGCCAGTCGCGGCACGCACTGAATCGCCGTCGCGCCGGTTCCCACGATGCCGACACGTTTGTCGGACAACCTGGCAAGGTCGTTCCCGGTGTATTCGTAATCCCAGCGGCTGGTGTGGAATGCGTGGCCGCCGAACGTGGTAATGCCGGTTATTCCAGGCAGCTTCGGCTTCTGAAGGTAGCCGTTCGCCATGGCCACAAACCGGGCACGGATCTCGTCACCGCGGTCGGTGGAGATCACCCAGCGGGAATTATCTGCCTCCCAGCGGATTTCTTGCACCTCCGTCTGCAGACAGGCGTCGCGGTACAAGTCGTAGTGCTCGGCGATGCGCCGGCAGTGGGCGAAGATCTCAGCGCCCTTGGCGTACTTCTCGGTCGGAACATAGCCGAGCTCCTCGAGCAACGGCATATAGACGTAGGACTCGACGTCGCAGGCGATTCCGGGGTAGCGATTCCAATACCAGGTCCCGCCGACGTCGGCGGCCTTGTCGATCAGCCGAACGTTGTCGACGCCGAGCTGCTTGCACCGGGCCCCGATGAGCAACCCCCCGAAGCCGGCACCGACCACCGCGACGTCGACCTCGTCAATGATCGGGTCTCGGGTGAAGTCCGGATCGGCCCACGGGTCGTCGGCAAAACTGCTGAATGCGCCCTCGACCTGAACGTACTGGGAGATTCCGTCGGCGCGCAGCCGGCGCTGGCGTTCCTCGGCGTATTTGGCGCGCAGCGCGTCGGGATCAAACGTCGCGCCGCCGACCTCAGCCACCGTCGCAGTCTGGACGAAAATTGTGATCCAGGCAACGTTTGTGCTCTCGACCTGCGCGGTTGCGCGATCTTCGCTGCAACATCGTCATCTTCCGTGCACGGACACGTCACGGCGCGGATGCCAATTAGTGAACAACATCGCCAACTGTGAGGGCGTGAGCGTTGACTCCGTCCTCATACCCGCTGATAAGCCCGCGCCGGGGACAGCTTCGTCCACCGAGCCGCGGTATTCACTATTGCTGTCCACCGAACCCACACTGATCGAATCCGCGCAGCGGCTGCGCTACGACGTGTTCAGCAACGAGCCGGGTTTCGCGCTGACCGGGCCGCACGCCGGACTCGACGTGGACCGTTTCGACGAGCACTGCGATCACCTCCTGGTCCGCGAGGACAACTCAGGCGAACTGGTGGGTTGTTACCGCATGCTGTCGCCGACCGGTGCCATCGCGGCCGGGGGGCTTTATACCGCAACAGAATTCGATATCAGAGCGCTGGATTCGCTGCGGCCGTCGCTGGTGGAGATGGGACGCGCGGTCGTTCGCGACGATCACCGCAACGGCGCGGTCGTGCTGCTGATGTGGGCAGGCATCCTGGCGTACCTCGACCGGTGCGGCTACGACTTCGTCACCGGCTGCGTGTCGGTTCCCATCACAGGAGACGCGGGGGACGGAGAACCGCCCGGCGCCCAGATTCGCGGCGTGCGTGACTTCGTGCTGCGCCGTCACGCCGCCCCATCGGAGTTTCGGGTGCATCCGCACCGGCCGGTGATCATCAACGGACGCACCCTGGACGAGATCTCGTCGCCCGCGCGGCCGGCGATCCCGCCGCTGATGCGCGGCTACCTGCGACTGGGTGCGCGGATATGCGGTGAGCCGGCCCACGATCCCGACTTCGGTGTGGGTGACTTTCCCGCGCTGCTGGACAAGCGCCAGGCCGACACCCGTTACCTGCGCCGGCTCCGGTCGGTATCGGCGGCCGCCGAGGCGGCGGGCAGGGTCGCCTGATGAGCACGCCGATCGCACGCGACCACGCCTGGCTGCCGCGGGCGTCCTGCGATGTGGCCTGCCTGCGCGAGGGCGGCTCGGAAGCGTCCCGTCGGTTGATCGTGGCATTGCGCGTCACGGTGCGTGTCAGCCTGGCGCTGCTGTTTGCGCCGGCGCTGCTGTTGGTCGCGATTCCGATGCCGGGCCGATCGCGGGCCAAGCACATTTACTGCCGAGTCATGTTGTGGTGCCTCGGGGTGCGGGTCACGGTGTCGGGCGGGCCGATTCGCAACCTGCCCGGCATGTTGGTGGTCAGCGACCACGTGTCCTGGCTGGACATCGTGACAATCGCCGCGGTACTTCCGACAACCCGCTGGCGGGCGGCGCCCGCGTCGTTTGTCGGTCGCGCCGACGTAGCCGCCAACCTCGTCGTGCGGATGATGGCGTGCATCATCAAGGTCATCCCGATCGAGCGGGCCAGCCTGCGCCAGCTGCCCGCCGTCGTCGAGGCCGTCGCGGCTCGGCTGCGGGCCGGTCAGACGGTGGTGGCGTTCCCGGAGGGCACCACCTGGTGCGGTCTGGCATCCGGGCCGTTCTATCCGGCGATGTTCCAGGCCGCCGTCGATACCGGCCGACCGGTCCAGCCGCTGCGGCTGCGCTACCACCACCGCGACGGCAAGATCTCGACCGTCCCGGCCTACATCGGTGACGACACGCTGCCGCGTTCGATCGGTCGGCTGCTGGTCGCCCGCCGCACGGTGGCCCGGGTCTACGTCGAATCACTGCAGCTGCCCGGTGACGATCGACGCGAGCTGGCCCGTCGCTGCCAGGACGCAATTCGCGTGAAGACGACGTCGCACCCAGGTCATGGCCAGCGCCGACCCGTGCTGGCCTCCTGACCATTAGACACACGCCGGTATTCTGGGCGGGTCATGGTCTACCTGGATCACGCCGCCACCTCCCCGATGTACCCCGCTGCCATCGAGGCGATGACGGCTGCGCTGAGCACGGTGGGCAACGCGTCTTCGCTGCACACCACTGGTCGGACCGCGCGGCGCCGGATGGAGGAATCCCGCGAATTGATCGCGGCCAAGCTCGGTGCGCGTCCGTCCGAGGTGATCTTCACCGCCGGCGGCACCGAGAGCGACAACCTCGCCGTCAAGGGGATCTACTGGGCGCGCCGCGACGCCGAGCCTCGCCACCGGCGCATCGTCACCACCGCGGTGGAACACCACGCCGTGCTGGACGCGGTGAACTGGCTGGTGGACCACGAAGGCGCCGAGGTGACGTGGTTGCCCACCGCCGCGGACGGGTCGGTATCGGCCGGCGCGCTGCGTGAGGCGCTGCAGCGCCACCAGGATGATGGGGACGTGGCGCTGGTATCGGTGATGTGGGCCAACAACGAGGTCGGCACGATCATGCCGATCGACGAACTCGCCGCCGTCGCCGCCGAATTTGACGTCCCGATGCACAGCGACGCGGTCCAGGCGGTGGGGCAGCTGCCGGTCGTCTTCGCCGCCAGCCAGCTGTCCGCGATGAGCGTCGCCGCCCACAAGTTCGGCGGCCCGCCCGGTGTGGGTGCGCTGCTGCTGCGCCGCGACGTCGGCTGTGTGTCGTTGTCGCACGGCGGTGGTCAGGAACGCGACATTCGCTCCGGCACACCCGACGTCGCCGGTGCCGTCGGCATGGCGGCAGCGATGCAGCTTGCTGTGGACGGGCTGGAGGCCAACAGCGCGCGGCTGCGGGTGCTGCGCGATCGCCTGATCGACGGTGTGCTGGCCGACGTTGAGGACACCCGCCTCAACGGCGCCGAAGGCTCCCGACGGCTGCCGGGCAACGCGCACTTCACCTTTGACGGGTGTGAGGGCGATGCGCTGCTGATGTTGTTGGACGCCAACGGAATCGAATGCTCAACCGGGTCGGCGTGCACGGCCGGAGTGCCACAGCCGTCGCATGTGCTTCTGGCGATGGGCGCCGACGCTGCCAGTGCGCGCGGATCGTTGCGATTGTCGTTGGGGCACACCAGTGTCGAGGCGGATGTCGATGCCGCACTGCGCGTGCTCCCCGCCGCGGTGGCCCGCGCCCGCCAGGCCGCGCTGGCCGCCGCAGGAGCGACGCGATGAGGGTCCTCGCCGCGATGAGCGGCGGCGTCGATTCGTCGGTCGCCGCCGCCCGCATGGTCGACGCCGGGCATGACGTGGTGGGCGTGCATCTGGCGCTGTCGCAGGCGCCGGGCACCTTGCGCACGGGCTCGCGGGGCTGCTGCTCGAAGGAGGATGCCGGCGATGCCCGGCGGGTTGCCGATGTGCTCGGAATCCCGTTCTATGTATGGGATTTCGCGGACAAATTCAAAGAAGACGTGATCGACGATTTCGTGTCGTCCTACGCCCGCGGTGAGACCCCGAATCCGTGTGTGCGGTGCAACGAGCGAATCAAGTTCTCGGCGCTGGCGGCGCGCGCATTGGCATTGGGCTTCGACGCGGTAGCCACCGGGCACTACGCGCGGCTGTCTGACGGGCGGCTGCGTCGAGCCGTCGACCGGGACAAGGACCAGTCATACGTGCTGGCCGTGCTGACCTCCAGTCAACTGCGCCATGCCGCGTTCCCCATCGGCGATACGCCCAAGCCGCAGATCCGCACCGAGGCGGCGCGCCGCGGCCTGGCGGTCGCGGACAAGCCGGACAGCCATGACATCTGCTTCATCCCGTCCGGTGACACCCGCGCTTTCCTGGGGGCCCGGATCGGGGTGCACAGCGGCTCGGTTGTCGACCAGCGGGGGACCGTGCTGGCCACCCACGACGGGGTACACGGTTTCACCATTGGACAGCGCAAGGGACTGGGCATCGCGGGCCCGGGTCCGGACGGCCGGCCCCGCTACGTCACCGCTATCGACGCCGACAGCGGCACCGTGCAGGTTGGCTCGGTCGCCGACCTCGATGTCTGGCAGCTGACCGGGCAGCAGCCGGTCTTCACCGCGGGGACATCGCCGGTCGGACCCGTCGAGTGCGTGGTGCAGGTGCGTGCGCACGGTGAGACCGTCGACGCGGTCGCCGAGCTGGTGGGCGATGAGCTCGTG
>DATJOR010000250.1:0-2993 GCA_035506875.1 Mycobacterium sp. | reverse complement strand
CTGACCGAGCCGCCGGCCCGAACTGCCTTGTCGTATTGTTCCTCAGCCAGCTTGTATTCCTGGCGCTTGAAGCGGGCCAGGCCCGCCAGCGCGTGCAGTTTGCCGTCGGATTGCGGGCCGGCAAGAAGTGGTTCAAGGATTTTCAGGGCATCCTCGTATTTGCCCTGTCTCAGGGCTTCTCGTGCCTTCGCTTCTGACAACCGGAGCTCCTTGCGTAGCAAATACCGGAACCAAAAACTTACTCGAAGTGGGTGAAAGCCAGGGCGCAAAACCCGCAATTCACCAGCGGAAAGGCTGATTATCGCCAATTGCTTAATCATTTCGGTGAAACGCATTAAGACACCTGCCCTAGACACCGCCGGCCGAAAGTGTTGCCTGCGTGTGTCGTGTGGTCCAAACGGCTTCCTCGGCAGCGCCGGCAGCCGATAATCATCCTGTTGGTGCATCAGGCGGTTCGCACCACTGACCAGCGGCGGGAGAGGCGGATGGGGCCAGCAGGCGCGGTGTGCCGAGCGTGCAGCACTGAGCTGCGCAGCGGCGCCCGGTTCTGCGACGCATGCGGCGAGCCGGCGCCGGAAGCGGGCGAGCAGCCTGAGTTCAAGCAAGTGACCGTGCTGTTCGGCGACGTGGTGAATTCCTTGACGATTGCCTCGGCGCTAGGCGCGGAGCGGTTGCGCGAGATAATGGGCGACGTCTTCGGCTGCGCGGCGGCGATTACTCGACGCTACGGCGGCACGGTCGACAAGTTCACCGGTGACGGCATCATGGCGTTGTTCGGGGCGCCAGTCGCTCTGGAGGATCACGCCTTTCGAGCTTGCCTGGCAGCTTTGGACATCCAAGAGCAGATCGCGCAATTGGCCGACGAAGTGCAGCGTCGGGATGGGGCCGTGCTGCGGCTGCGGGTCGGGCTGAACTCTGGCCGGGTGATTGCCGGGGAAATCAGTTCTGACGCAAGGGCATACACCGCGGTCGGCGAGCAGGTCGGGTTGGCGCAGCGAATGGAATCGGTCGCACCGCCCGGCGGGGTGATGCTCAGCGAGTCCACCGCGCGGCTAGTCGAACACGTCACCGTGCTAGGGGCGCCCGAGCGGGTACACGTCAAGGGCGCCGAGGAGCCGCTACCCGCGCGTCGACTGCTGAGGGTGGCCGCTGAGCACGTGGCGTTCGGCCGACGCGAGCCGACGCTGGTCGGACGGACCTGGGAGATGAACACCGTTGCCGGCGTCCTCGATCAGGCGATAAGCGGTGCCGGATGTGTGGCCGGCGTGGTCGGACCACCCGGTATCGGCAAGAGTCGCCTGACCCGTGAAGCCGTCACCCTCGCCACCGGTCGCGGTGTCGAGGTGTTCACCGTTGCCTGCGAATCCCATACCCGCGAGGTGCCGTTTCTTCTGGTAGCGCGCCTGCTGCGGAGGGTCTTCGGGGTCAGCGGCGTCGACGAGGAAGAGGGCCGGGCGCGGGTGCGGGCGCGCATCCCCGACGCCAACCCCGATGACCTGCTACTGCTCGACGACCTGCTCGGAATCGGCGACCCCGACGCTGCACTGCCCGACATCACCGCGGATGCCCGTCGGCGCCGGTTGGCAGCCCTGTTGAATGCTGCCCTCTTGGCGCGCACCGCGCCGGCGCTGTATGTGATCGAGGACTTGCACTGGATCGACGAGGTCAGCGAGGCCATGCTCGCTGGGTTCGTCACCGTTGTGCCGCAAAGCCATTCGCTGGTGCTGATCACATATCGCCCGGAATACCGGGGCGCGCTGTCGCGGACACCGGGCGCGCAGACGATTTCCCTTGCACCGCTCAACGCGGCGCAAAGCGCGGCGTTGACCACCGAGCTGCTGGGGACTGACCCGTCGGTGCGTGCACTGGCCGCGCGGGTCGCCGAGCGGGCCGCCGGGAACCCGTTCTTTGCCGAGGAGATGGTGCGCGACCTGGCGCAACGCGGTGTGCTCGACGGCGATCCCGGTGCCTACGTTTGCTGTGATGCCTCCGCAGACATCAGCGTGCCCGGCACTTTGCAGGCCACCATCGCTGCCCGCGTCGACCGGCTCGGTAGACCGGCCAAACAGTTCCTGTATGCCGCCGCGGTCGTCGGTGCGCGGTTCAGGGCTGAGCTGGTGGCCCCCTTGCTCGATGACATCGCAGCGGGGGAGGCGATCGCCGAGCTGCTGCACGTGGAGTTGATCGATCAGGTGATGTTCACCCCGCGCGCCCAGTACGCGTTTCGGCACCCGTTGATCCGTACCGTCGCCTACGAGTCACAGCTGAAGGCCGGACGCGCCGAGCTGCATCGGCGGTTGGCCGCCGCGATAGAACAGCAGGATCCGGGAGCGGCCGACGAGAACGCGGCACTGATCGCCGAAAACCTCGAAGCTGCCGGCGATTTGCGGGCCGCGTTCGACTGGCACATGCGTGCCGGCGCCTGGTCGTCGTTCCGCGACATTCGGGCGGCCCGCTCCAATTGGCAGCGGGCTCGCCAGGTCGCCGACCGGCTGCCGGCGGACGTTCCGTATCGGACGTCGTTGCAGATCGCGCCGCGAAATCTGCTGTGCGGTACCTTGTGGCGAACCGGTGGCAGCATCGCCGACACCGGCTTTGACGAACTCCGAAAGCTGTGCACGGCGGCCGACGACAAAGTGTCGCTGGCGATCGGTATGACCGGGTTCATCATGGCGTTGACCTTCCACAACCGCTTCCGTGACGCGGCGAAGGTGGCTTCGGAGCAGAGCGACCTACTGGAATCGATCGGAGATCCGACGCTGACTGTGGCTCTGCTGTTCGCGGCGATCTACGCCAAGTGCCAGGCGGGCGAGATGAACGAGGCGCTGCGGTTGGCGAATCGACTCATCGATTTGGCCGACGGCAATCCCACCAAGGGCAACCTGATCTTCGGTTCACCGCTGAGCACGGCGATAGCAATGCGCGGGCACGTCAAGATGTGCCTTGGAATGCCAGGATGGCTAGACGATGCGGCCGCGTCGATCGCGATGGCC
>DATJOR010000249.1:0-2988 GCA_035506875.1 Mycobacterium sp. | reverse complement strand
CTGACCGAGCCGCCGGCCCGAACTGCCTTGTCGTATTGTTCCTCAGCCAGCTTGTATTCCTGGCGCTTGAAGCGGGCCAGGCCCGCCAGCGCGTGCAGTTTGCCGTCGGATTGCGGGCCGGCAAGAAGTGGTTCAAGGATTGTCAGGGCGTCGTCGTATTTGCCCTCTCTCAGGGCTTCTCGTGCGTTCTCTTCTGACAACCGGAGCTCCTTGCGTAGCAAATACCGGAACCAAAACTTACTCGAAGTGGGTGGAAACTATGGCGCAAACCGGCAATTCACCAGCGGGAACGCTGAACATCGTTAATTACTTAATTATTCCGGTGAAAGCATGGGACACATCCACTCGAAGCCCTGGCCAAAAGTGTTGCCTGCGTGTGTCGTGTGTGCCAAACGGCTTCCTAGGCGGCGCCGGCAGCCGATAATCACTCTGTTGGTGCATCAGGCGGTCCGCACCACTGATCAGCAGCGGGAGAGGCGGATGGGGCCAGCAGGCGCGGTTTGCCGAACATGCGGCACTGAGCTTCGCCACGGTGCCCGGTTCTGCGACGCCTGCGGAGCGCCTGCGCCACAAGTCGGAGAACAGCCGGAGTTCAAGCAGGTGACCGTGCTGTTCGCCGATGTGGTGAATTCCCTGACGATCGCCTCGACGCTGGGCGCGGAGCGGTTGCGCGAGATCATGGCCGACGTCTTCGGCTGCGCGGCGGCGATTACCCGGCGCTACGGCGGCACCGTCGACAAGTTCACCGGTGACGGCATCATGGCGCTGTTCGGCGCTCCCGTCGCGCTGGAGGATCACGCGCTTCGGGCCTGCTTGGCGGCCTTGGACATTCAAGAGCAGATCGGGCAGCTGGCCGGCGAAGTACAGCGTCGCGACGGCGTCACGCTACAGCTGCGTGTCGGGCTGAACTCGGGACAAGTGATTGCCGGCGAAATCAGCTCTGACGCAAGGGCATACACCGCGGTCGGCGAACAGGTCGGGTTAGCACAGCGAATGGAATCGGTTGCCCCGCCCGGCGGGGTGATGCTCAGTGAATCCACCGCGCGGCTGGTCGAACACGCCACCGTGCTGGCCGCGCCGGAGTGGGTGAACGTCAAGGGCGCCGAGGCGCCGTTACTCGCGCGCCGGCTGCTGGGGGCCGCCGCTGAGCGCGCGGGAATCGGCCGGCGCGAGCCGACGCTGGTCGGACGCACCTGGGAGATGAACACCGTCGCCGGCGTTCTCGACCAGGTGATCAATGGTGCCGGGTGTGTGGTCGGGGTGGTCGGGCCACCCGGTATCGGCAAGAGCCGGATCATGCGCGAGGCCGAGACGCTGGCTACCGGCCGCGGGGTCGAGGTGTTTTCCGTCGCCTGCGAATCCCATACCCGCGAGGTGCCGTTTCTTGTCGTGGCGCGCCTGTTGCGCAGGGTTTTCGGGGTCAGCGGCCTCGACGAGGAGGCGGGTCGGGCGCGGGTGCGGGACCGCATACCCGATGCCAACCCCGAGGACCTGATGCTGCTCGACGATTTGCTCGGAATCGGTGACCCCGACGCGGCGCCGCCCGCGATCACCGCTGATGCCCGACGGCGGCGGCTGGCAGCTCTGTTGAACGCCGCCGCCCTGACCCGCACCACACCGGCGCAATATGTGATCGAGGACGTGCACTGGATCGACGAGGTCAGCGAGGCCATGCTCGCCGAGGTCGTCACGGTTGTGCCGCAAATCCCGTCGCTGATGCTGATTACCTACCGCCCCGAATACCGGGGCGCGTTGTCGCGGACACCGGGTGCGCAGACGATCTCCCTTGCACCGCTCAACGCGGCGCAGAGCACGGCATTGACCACCGAGCTGCTGGGTACTGACCCGTCGGTGCGTGCCCTGGCCGCGCGGGTCGCCGAGCGGGCCGCCGGAAATCCGTTCTTTGCCGAGGAGATGGTGCGTGACCTGGCTCAGCGCGGCGTGCTCGACGGCGATCCCCGTGCCTACGTCTGCTGTGACGCCGCCGCGGACATCAGCGTGCCGGCAACACTGCAAGCCACCATCGCCGCACGCATCGACCGCCTGGGTAGGCCGGCCAAGCACTTCCTGTATGCCGCGGCGGTCGTCGGGGCGCGGTTCAGGGTTGAGCTGGTGGCCCCCTTGCTCGATGACATCGATGCAACCAATGCGATCGCCGAGCTGCTGCAGGTGGAGCTGATCGACCAGGTCATGTTCACGCCGCGCGCGGTCTACGCGTTTCGGCACCCGTTGATCCGGACGGTCGCCTACGAGTCACAGCTGAAGGCCGGGCGCGCCGAGTTGCATCGGCGCTTGGCCGTCGCGATCGAACAGCAGGATCCCGGGGCGGCCGACGAGAACGCCGCGCTGATCGCCGAAAACCTTGAGGCTGCTGGGGATTTGCGTGCGGCGTTCGACTGGCACATGCGCGCCGGCGCCTGGTCGTCGTTTCGCGACATTCGGGCGGCGCGCACCAACTGGCAGCGGGCTCGGCAGGTCGCCGACCGGCTACCTGCCGAGACGCCGTACCGGACGTCGTTGCAGATCGCGCCGCGCAATCTGCTCTGCGGCACCCTGTGGCGAACTGGTGGCAGCATCGCCGACACCGGTTTCGACGAACTGCGAAAGCTGTGCGCGGCGGCCGACGACAAAGTGTCGCTGGCGATCGGCATGACCGGCTTCATCATGACGCTGACTTTTCACAACCGCTTCCGCGAGGCGGCGCAGCTGGCTTCGGAGCAAAGCGAGCTGCTCGAATCAATCGGAGATCCGACGCTGACCGTGGCGCTGCTGTTTGCGGCGATCTACGCCAAATGTCAGGCGGGCGAGATGACCGAGGCGCTGCGATTGTCGAATCGGCTCATCGACTTGGCCGACGGCAATCCCACCAAGGGCAACCTGATCTTCGGTTCACCGCTGAGCACGGCGATAGCAATGCGCGGGCACGTCAAGATGTGCCTTGGAATGCCAGGATGGCTAGACGATGCGGCCGCGTCGATCGCGATGGCC
>DATJOR010000248.1:0-5057 GCA_035506875.1 Mycobacterium sp. | reverse complement strand
GAGCTGTCGCTCGACCTCGAGTTCGGCCGGCAGCCCGTGGGTGTCCCAGCCGAATCGGCGGTCCACCTTGTAGCCGCGCATCGTGCGATACCGCGGCACGATGTCCTTGACGTAGCCGGTGAGCAGATGACCGTAGTGCGGCAGGCCGTTGGCGAACGGCGGTCCGTCGTAGAAGACGTACTCCGGGGCGTCGGCTCGTCGCGCAATGCTGGCACGGAACGTGTCGTCACTGGCCCAATAGTCGAGGACCTCGAGTTCCAGTGCCGGCAAGTCCGGTGCGCCGCCAGCCAGCTTGGGGTAGGCGTTGTCGGTCACTGCGCGCGTCGTCTCCCTCGTGCCACTGCTAGGCCCGGGGACGACGTTGCGCCAGTTGCGCAAGCGCCGCGGTACCACCCCGCTTGCCACGCCGAGGCGTGGCCGCTCATTGGAAGGCTGTGACGGGCCTACCCGTTCGGGTCTACTGGGCCTTACCGGCTGTTCTTCCGAAGGCTCCCCGGTGATGGCCGGATCGACGCCGTTGTGTCGATTCTACGGGCCGCCGCAAACCGGGCTCAGGTCAGCGCGGCCTTGGCGTCGGCGAGGTTGGCCGCGCCAAGCACCAACCGGGTGTTGGTGGCGAGATAGGCGGTTTCCAGATTGATCTTCGCGGCGCCCAGCTTATGGACCACATCGCGGAGCGCGCCGGGACGATCATCGATATCGAGGACAATGACCTCTTGTTCCTCGGCGATTTTGATTCCAGCGCCCTCTAACGCCTCGAAAGCGGACGTGGCGTCCTGCACGAGGATGTGCACCTCGGCCTGCCCTCCCCCGCTGGTGAGCGCGCATAAACCGGCGATGTTGACGCCTGCTTTGCCTAAGACGTCGCCGATCAGGGCCAGCTCGCCGGGTTCGTCGTCGAGATAAAGCGTTAGATCGGTCGCCATGACGCGCTCCCTTCGCACCAGGTCTGAGCGGATCGTATGTCCACGCTACCGCGCAGCTGGCGCTATCAGAACGGACTATCGGCGCTGATCGCAACCCAACAAATGACGACGCTCCCGGCACCTTAGATGCCGGGAGCGCGGACAGGGCTTTGTTAGGCGCCAACCTCCAACACGCCTGCGCGCCACAGCGCAGCGTAGAGCTGGCGCAGCGGAACGCAGAGCAACCGGGCGGCCCCAACGACCAACGGGTCGCCACCGATGAGCTGGTCCAGCTGGTCTATGGGCCGCTTGGAGGTCCGCTTCGGCGCCGGCACTGGCATCGGCGTTGGAGCAGGAACTGCCCTGAGCCGGCGTGCGGGCGTCGCCGTCACCACTTCGTCGTACAGTACAGCGGTCATGATCGCCTCCTAAGCGGAAAGTCAAACGGGCATAACGGGATTCGATGTCCGTCCGAATCGGCGTCCGCTGAGGCGACGTGCTGTCTAAGCCAAAGAAGGCTCAGCTGCGAACGACGCGCCGGGGGCCGGGTCGGGACGACACAGAGTCCGGATATCGATCCGGACTAGAACTGGAACTCATTCGTCCCTCACCTCCACGCGGTCGCGCCACGTGCGGAATACCGCACAATTCACACGCAAGCAGGAGCAGAGGAAACCCGAACTTCGGGAAACCACACCCCACTCGTGAGAGCTTCGGCACTACACGCCGTATCCGGAAAACTCCGGAAGCCACTTGGGCTCAACCCTTAAGCCGGGAGGAGCTGTCCTGACCCTGGGCGTCTCTCGACGTTCGGGGTCAGTGGCCTGTATCCGTGTAGACGCCTCGCCTATCGAGGTGCTTACCCCGTCGATGATGCACGAACATTCGGGCCGGGTCAATTCGCCACGCGTAAAAACTTCGTAAGCGCCTGACCAGCCGTTATGCATTCGTGACCAACCGCAGCGAAGGTCACCGCTCGGACGGGCGCAGCCCTTTGATGACCAGTGCGACGACCAGATCGGCGGCTTCGGCCGCGGACACGCCGTCATCCGTGCTCAGCCGCCGGTGCGCCATGTGACCGATCAGTGCGGTCAGCATGTAGGCCACCAACCGCGGCGGCGCGGCGACCACATCGCCACGGTCCTGGGCGGTGGCGATCAGCGATTCGATGTCGTCGATGAACCGTTCGTAGACGCCGCCCAACTGCTTGTCGAATCTGCTGTCCAGCGCGTAGGCGTCGCGGAACAGCAGCTTGGCGGTGGCCGGGTTGGCGTCGAAGAACTCGAAGGTCGCGCGCAGTGAAGCGCGAAAAGGGGCCTCGGCGTAGCCGAATCGCGTGCCGCTCTTGGCCAGAGCGATCGCAACGTGGGTGCGCAGGCCATACTCCTCGACGGCTATCAGCTTACGGAACAAGTCGTCCTTCGAGTCGAAATACCAGTAGACAGATCCGTAGGCCAGGTCTGCTTCTTTGGCGATCTCCGCGATCGTGGTGGCATGAAACCCGTTGCGGGCAAAGACTTTCTTGGCTGCGGCGATGATCTCGTCACGCCGCTGCGACTTTTCTTGGTCGCTGTTTGCGGGGCGCCTGCGGACGCGGATGCCGTCAGTCATCGCGCGACCGGCTCTGGCGCGGCCGCAATCCGTTGCCGATGAAATCGATGACAAAATCGGCGACTTCGGCTGCAGTGACGCCGTCATCGGTGATCAGCCGCCGGTGCGCCAGCTGACCGATCATCGCGGCCACTGTGAACGCCACCATCCGCGGCGGGGCGTTGATCACTTTGCCGCGTTGCTGAGCAGCGGCCATGTAGCCGGCGATGTCGTCGATGAACCGCTCGTAGATATTCGCAAGGTGAGTCTCGAACCGTGCTCCCAGCGCGTAGGCGTCGCGCATCAGCAGCTTGGCGGTGGCCTTGTCCTCTTCGAAAAACTCGAATGTCGCCTGCACAGCGGCACGCAACGGTGCCCAACTCGTCTGGGGTCGCACGCCGGTTGCGGCCAGCGCGACTGCAACACGGGTGCGCAGGGCGTACCCTTCGGCCGACATCAGCGCCTGAAACAGCTCATCCTTCGAGTCGAAATACTGGTAGACCGACCCGTAGGCCAACCCCGCTTCTCGGGCGACATCGGCGATGGTCGTGGCGTGAAAGCCGTTGTGGGCGAAGACTTTCTTGGCTGCAACCATGATTTCCTCACGCCGCTGCGACTTGTCCTCATTGCTGAGCGCGGGACGCCGGCGGGCGCGGGTGTCGCTGGTCACGATTCGACCAAGTCGTCGAGACGTCCGACGGCATCGATGAACTCCGAAACCATGTCCAGCACCACCGACCCCGCTGGCTGCACCCTGTTCAGCGAACCGACGACCTGCCCGACGAAGTAGGTGGCCAAGTCGCGCGCTTTGGAGTCGGACTGGACCGCGGCCCGGTTGATCCGCAGCTGCGGTTCGCCGATCAGCGCGCTCTGCAGCGGCATGCCGAGCGGTTCGGGGCTGCCTGGGCGCTCCCACTCGTCGGTCCACGCGGTGCGCAGCATGCGCGCGGGCTTGCCGGTCAACGATCGCGATCGCACGGTGTCCGACGAGGTGGCGGTCAGGAACTTGTCCTTCACCACGGGCATCGTCTCGGCTTCCTCGGTGGTCAGCCAGACCGACCCGCACCAGACACCCTCGGCGCCCAACGCCAACGCCGCGGCGATTTGACGGCCGCGGGCGATCCCGCCTGCTGCCAGCACCGGCACCGGAGCAACCGCATCGACCACCTCGGGCACCAGCACCATCGTCGACACCTCGCCGGTGTGGCCGCCGGCCTCGGTGCCCTGCGCGACCACCAGGTCGACGCTGGCTGCGGCGTGCCGCTGCGCGTGCTGCGTGGTTCCGGCCAATGCGGCCACCAGCACGTCGTTGTCGTGCGCCCGTCGAACCAGATCGGCGGGCGGCGGGCCGAGTGCGCTGGCGATCAGCCGGATGCGGTGGGCGAAGGCGACATCGAGCAGCGGCTCGTAGCCCTTGGGCGAGATGTTGAGTTCGCCGGGCGGTAGACGCTCCTCGTCGGTGGGTACCGCGATGTCGTAGCGGACCAGCAGGTCGTCGACGAATGCGCGGTGTGCCTCGGGCAGCAGGTCGCGCGCCTGCCGGGTGTCGATCCCGCCGCTCTCAGCGCCGACGTACTTGTGCGGCAGTAGCAGGTCGACACCGTACGGCTTGCCGCCGGTCTGCTCCTCGATCCAGGTCAGCTCGCTATCCAGGCGCTGAGGGCTGTGCGCGACGGCGCCCAGGACGCCGAATCCGCCCGCATTCGTGACGGCGGCCACCACGTCGCGGCAGTGACTGAACGCGCAGATCGGGAACTCCACGCCGAGCATCTCGGCGACCCTGGTTCGCATTCGCGGAAGGCTATGAGTTAGTGATTGACGCGTCAATCATGCTCGGAGATGTCGTCCAACTTTCTGGACGGTGACGCCTGTCGCCGACGTCAATCCGACACTTGGCGCAACTAGGGCGGTTGGCCGTCCGGCGGCCAGCTCGCGACCCCGTCCTCGAGCGGAACCTGCAGGCTGTGCAGGATCGACGCGACCATTCGCCAGGCACTGATCGCGGTGACGAGCTCGACCAGGACCGCCGGGTCAGCGCCGAATTCGTGCTGGCAGGCCGACCAGCTTTCGGCGCTCACCGCGCCGTCGCGCACCACGTCGTCGGTGGCCGCTAACACTGCGCGCTCTGCCGGCCCGAATGCCTGATGGGCCCGCCAATCACGCACGCCGAGCAAGTCTTCGGCGCTTACCCCGAGACCCCGCGCGACCCGCCAATGCTGAGTCCATTCGTACTCGCTGGCGGTGAGCCAGCCGATGCGCATGATGACCAGTTCCCGCAACCGGGCATCCAGCAATCCGCGCCAGAGCATGGTGGCGAGCATGTCGTTGAAAGCGCCGGCCAGCTTGGGATGGTTCAGCAGCACCTGGAAGATGGCGAGTTCAGCCATGTAATCGGGGACGCCCGCTTCGTCGGCGGCGGCCTTGGCCTCTTTGAGGGGCAACCGAGGAACGCGGGGGTCCTGTGTCGACGGGGTCATGGCCGTTAGGTAAGAGCGCGTAACCGTTAGCCCGCAACGGCTCCCGGCTCGGGGAACGGTGAGCCGAGGTCCGCTACCCGCTCGA
>DATJOR010000247.1:0-20572 GCA_035506875.1 Mycobacterium sp. | reverse complement strand
CCTGACCAGCGAGGTGCCGATCTACCAGCAGCTTCGCGACCAGATCGTGGAGGCGATCGCGGAGGGCGTGCTGATCGAGGGCAGCTCCTTGCCGGCCACGAGGGCGCTCGCCGCGGATTTCGGGATCAACTTCCACACCGTCAATAAGGCTTACGACCTGCTGCGCCAGCAGGGCCTGATTCGGCTCAACCGTAAGACCGGCGCGGTGGTGACACCGACGGTCGCGGACTCGGCGTTCCGCGCGGAATGGACCGCGAAGGCACGGACCCTGCTGGCCGAGGCCGTCGCCAAAGGCGTACCGCCCGACGAGCTTCTCACGACCTGTCGGTCGGTGCTCGATTCATTCGCTACCACGCAGCCAGGGGACACGCCATGACCATTGCCAGCATCGGTAGTTTGGGGGTGTCAGCACTGCTGGTCGTCATCGCCATGGTGCTGCCCTCGATCAACAGTCCGACCGTGCCCTTCGGGGTCCGAGTACCGGCCGGCCATGTCGACGACCCGGCGATCGCCCGGCAGGTCCGGATCTACCGACGCCGGGTACTGGCGAGTGGGCTGGTCACCACGGGCGTCGGCGTCGTCATCTACCGAGTGACCGGCGAACCGTTGCTGCTGCCGCTGTCGGTGCTGGTGCTCGTCGCCGTGTGGTACGGCTGCTTCTTCCTGGCCAACCACGAGATCCGGACCGCGAAAGCGGCCGGGGGCTGGTACGAGGGGCTACACCAGGGCATCGCGGTAGACACCGGATTGCGAACGGATCCACCGCGGTTTCCCTGGGTCTGGCTGGCGCCGGCGCTGGTCGTCATCGTCGCCACGGTGGTTATCGGCGTGATCCGCTACCCGTCGATGCCCCCGACACTCGCCGTGCACTACGGCGCGAACGGCGTGCCTAACCGGTTGGTCGCCAAGTCGGTCGGCACAGCGTTCTCACTGGTGTTTGTGCAGATCGGCGTGACCACGTTGCTTGTGGGTATCGCGGCGGGCATCTTCCGTAGTAGCCGGTCCGACATCGACCCGGCGCACCCGGTGGGCTCCGCGCGCTGGCATCGCCGATACATGTTACTGAGCGCCCAGGCGCTGCTCGGACTCGTTGCGATGATCGACCTGGGGATGCTGGGTTCGTCGCTGCTGATGTGGACCGGAACGGTCACTTCATGGGCGCCGCTGATGGTCGTGGTCCCGATCCTGACCGCGGTCGTGGTGGCCGTCGTCGTCCTGGCCCGCAACAACCGCGAGCGGGATGGGAACGAGGCGGCCACCGGCCTGACCCACCGGGACGACGACAGGTACTGGCGGGGCGGCCTGTTTTACATCAACCGGGAAGACGGGGCGCTGCTGGTTCCGCGCCGATTCGGCCTGGGATGGACGCTCAACTTCGGCAATCCCAGGGCCGCAATACTTCTGGCCGGCGTGCTCGCGCTGATCGGCGTGGCCATTGTCCTCCGTTTTGGCGGCTGATCCCGGCCGATAGGTGCCCCGCGACTCTTGACAGCCCGCGCGGAGAAGCGCATATTCACCATATGTTGACTTCATCACGCGATGAATTATTCACGAACGGCCACGACGTAGCCGTGGAGATCAGCCACTTGCGGGTGGTGCGCGGGAAACGTCCGGCGCTACACGACTTCTCGGTTCGGATAGCCCGTGGCAGCGTTACCGGGCTGCTCGGCCCGTCGGGTTGCGGCAAGACCACGCTGATGCGGTGCATTGTCGGCACCCAGCTCATCGCATCGGGCACGGTGCGGGTGCTGGGTCTACCGGCCGGGTCAGCCGCTCTGCGCCGCCGGATCGGCTACCTGCCGCAGGACCCAACGATCTACAACGACCTGCGGATCGTCGACAACGTCCGCTATTTTGCGTCGCTGTACGGTTTCGACGGCCATGCGGCCGATTCGGCGATTGACCGGGTGGGGCTCAGCGATCACCGCACGGCTTACTGCGGCAATCTCTCCGGCGGTCAGCGCACTCGAGTGTCACTGGCATGCGCCTTGGTCTGCCAGCCCGAGTTGCTCGTTCTCGACGAGCCGACCGTGGGCTTGGATCCCGTGCTGCGAGCAGATCTCTGGGAGCAGTTCGCCGAACTGGCCCGCGCCGGGACCACACTGCTGGTTTCCAGTCACGTGATGGACGAAGCCGACCACTGCGGCGATCTGTTGCTGATGCGCGACGGCGACCTGGTCACCCACACCACACCGACCCGACTGCGAGAGGACACCGGATGCACGTCACTGGAGGACGCGTTTCTGTCCATCATCAGGCGCAGCATGAAGCGCCAGGCCGGCTAGTACTACGCGGCTACGCCGCCACGACGACGCGGATTCTGCGTCAGCTGGCCGCCGATCACCGCAGCATCGCGATGATCTTAGCGGTGCCGATCCTGGTTATCACATTGATGTACTTCATGTTTCAGAACGCCCCGCACCGCCCGGGAACCCCGGCACCGTTCAACAACGCGTGCCTGATCCTGTTGGGCCTGTTCCCGCTTTTCGTGATGTTCATCATCACGGCGATCACGATGCAGCGCGAACGAGCCTCGGGGACGTTGGAGCGCATCCTGACCACTCCCTTGCGCCGCCTCGACCTGCTGATCGCCTATGGCACAGCCTTTTCGATCGCGGCGGCGGTGCAGGCTACCTTGGCGTGCATCGTGTCGTTCTGGCTCCTGGGCTTCGATACCGCGGGCAGCCCGTTCTGGGTGTTCCTTATCGCGATCGTCAACGCAGTGCTCGGTGTCGGCCTCGGGTTGTTGTGTAGTGCGTTCGCGCGCACCGAATTTCAAGCCGTGCAGTTCATCCCGCTGGTGATGGTGCCGCAGCTGTTGCTGGCCGGCATCATTGTGCCGCGAGCACTGATGCCGACCTGGCTGCACTGGATCAGCAACGCGATGCCGGCCAGCTACGCGCTGGAGGCTCTGCAACAGGTTGGCGCCCATACCGAGCTGACCGGTGTCGCGGTACGCGACATTCTGATCGTATTGGGGTTTGCGCTCGCGGCGCTATGCCTGGCCGCGGCCACCCTTCGTCGACGGACACCTTAGCGTGACGGCGACCAACGCCGCGCGCAAGCGGCCCGGGCGTCCGGCGGGGAGTTCAGACACCCGCGAACGGATTCTGGACAATGCGCGGGTTTTGTTTGCCCGCAACGGAATTAGCAATACATCGATACGTGCGGTGGCCGCGGCGGCGGGCGTCGATTCGGCGTTGGTGCACCACTACTTCGGCACCAAGGAAAAGCTGTTTGCCGCTGCCGTCCGCATCCCGATCGATCCGATGGACATCATCGGCCCGCTGCGCGAAGTTCCTATCGAGGAGCTCGGGTACACGCTGCCGTCCGTGCTGTTGCCGCTGTACGACTCCGAGCTGGGTGCGGGGATTATCGCCACACTGCGGTCGATCCTGGCCGGCTCGGAGGAGAACCTCTTTCGGACGTTCCTGCAAGACGTGATCGCGGTCGAGGTTGGTTCACGCGTCGACAACCCGCCGGGGAGCGGCATCGTCCGAATTCAATTTGTCGCATCACAATTGGTGGGCGTGATCATGGCGCGCTACATCCTGGAGTTGGAGCCGTTCAATTCACTGCCTGTCGTGCAGATCGTCGACACCATCGCTCCGACCTTGCAGCGTTACCTCACTGGAGATTTGCCGGATTTGCCCGCGCCATGAGCTGGGCATGCTCGTCGTCGCCCACCTCGGTCGCCTCATCGACCAGCAGCACCGGGATGCCGTCTTCGATTCGGTAGGCACGCCGCATCCGTGGGTTGTAGAGCGTGTCCCCGACGTGTATCAGCGGGCCCCGGTCGGCCGGACAGACCAGGATGCTCAACAAAGTCTCGTCAATCATGTCTGGCTCGTCGACTCAGTGCGCGTCCGAGAGCTCGGCCCGCGCCGGGCCCGTCAGCCGGCGGAATTGGCCGCCGTCAGCATCGAAAAACCACGCATGTCGCCCCGCCTTGGGAATTCCGGCCGCCCGCAACGGACTGACGGTCGGACGATAGGTGGCGCTCAGCGTCATCTCCGGCACCACATGGACGATGTCGGGCCCCAACCCGAACGGCATCGCTGCCACCGCCTCGGTGAGATCCGCCGCCGTAATCGTGGCGCCCGGGCATAAGGTCACCGCCGTCACAGCGAGTTGACGCCCGTCCTTCGGCACGCCGTAGGTGACCGCTAGGTCGACCGCGGGGATGAGCCCGATCGCGTCGGTGATCGGCTCGCAGAACACGACGCCACGCTCGCTGTGCACCACCGAGCCGCGCCTGCCCACGAGCCAGAAGTCGCCGTCGGCGTCGCGACGGAACAGGTATTCGGTGGAGATCCACGTGTCGGCGGGGGCGAAGACGCCGCGTTTGACCGACGCGGTGGGATCGATCGGACCGCGCGGCTCAGCGAGCAGCACGCCGACTTCATTGGCTTCCGGTACCCGAACCAGGCCGCGCTCGGTTTCCAGGATCAGGTCATGCTCGGCGTCGTAAGCGCCCAGTTCGACGTGCCCGGCGCCCGGCAACGGCCGGCCCTTACTGCCGACCTTGGCGCCAGACACGTTGGCCAGCACCGCATGCCCGTCCGTCGTCGCGAAGAACTCGACGACATGCGCGGGCGCGAACACGTCGACGATTCGCTGCCACATTCCGGTCGGCATACCCGAGCCGATGAACAGCCGCACTGGGTGATTGCCGTGCAGTGCAAAACCGGGGTCATCGATGACGTCGCGAAGCATGGCCCAGGTGTACGAGACGACGGTGACGCCGTATTGGTGCACTTCAGCCAGGAAACGGTCGGCGCGCAAACCGCGGGACAAGGCGATGCGAGTTCCGCCGACCACCGCGCCGCCGAGGCTGACCAGCAGCCCGGACTCGTGGTGCAGCGGCGTCAGGCAGTACACCGTGTCGTTGCGGCCAAGCGCCGCGGTCGAGGCGGTACCGAACGCCGACAGCGCCCAGCGGTAGTTGGTGATCTGTTTCGCGACGAGTTGCCCACCGGCAGTGCTGAACCCGATGAACGCCAGATCCCTCGCATAGCCGGGGTTGGCGCGGTACCAGGCCGGCAGCTCGACGGCATCGGGGTCGATCTTTTCCATGTCGATGATGCCGCCGTCTTCGGGCAGATGCAGATCACGGGACTCACCGCCGCCGAGGACCAGAATCTGCTCGGGCAATTGCCGCGCTGTCTCGAGATTGGAAGGGTCGGTGATGATCTCGCTGACTCCCCCGAGCCGGACCGCCGCAGCCAGATCGGTGTCCGGCTTCAACAGGACCGCGACGGCTCCCAACCGCGACAGTGCGGCGATGGCCACCAGTGCGCTGGGCCGGGTTTCCATCAGGACCCCGACGTGCTCGCCCTGGCGCACCCCCACCTCGATGAGGCCACGCACGACGTTGTCGATGCGCCGGTTCACCGCCTCATAGGTGTGCACGCGCCCGTCGAACAGCAGGAATTCACCGTTGGGTGCATCATTGGCCTGTTCGGCGATGATCCGGCCGAGCGAGATCCGGGTGTGATCGTTGATCTGGCCGAGGCGGGCGAGTCGGGGCAGGGTTCGGACGGTCTCGACGGCCAATGTCCGCACGGATTTGTTCGCCGCGACGACGGCGTCGGCCGCCCCCCGCGCGATAGTCACCGCCACTTCTGATGCCTCACCCAGGCCGTGCATCAGCCGCGAACTGAGCGCCACACCGCGTTCGGCGCTCTCCTCCGGTTGATCGGCCATCGGGAAGATGTCGGTCGGCTTGTCTCCGTTGCCGGAAATCCACAAGACCCAATCGGCAACGGTCGGCCAAGACTCCTGTGCCGCTTTGGATCCGACGACCAGGCCGAAGTGACCCGTGCGCAGCGAGTACTCGTAAACCTCGGCGTTGGGCGCCGCCCGCCGTATCCCGCGCACCGCGGCCGGCTGACCGATGTCATCAACCTCGCCGATGAAAGCCAATACGGGACAAGTGATATCGGTCAGCGTCACGAGTTGACCGTTGATGGCGAAACCACCGGTCATCATCCGGTTGTGCGCGATGAACTGCTTGAGCAGCTCCGAGACCGCCGGGCCCGACCACGCGATCCAGCCCTCCGATTCCAGGAATCTGCGCTGAGCCTCCCTGGGCAGCAATGCCTCGCGATCGTGCAGTTGGCGTAGGAAATCGATTCTTGCTTTGGCGGTCTTGAGCGGATCCAGCATCTGAAAGCCGGTGCGCGCGAGCCAACTTGGGATATCCAGCCGATTGAAAACATGGTCGGCCATGAAATTGGCGATACCGGGAGCAAGGTTGGGCGGAAGTCCCATCGGCAGCGCGGCGAGGGTGTCGACCGGCGATCCGAACGTCACGATGCTGGCGATGCTTTTCGAGCGCCGGTAGGCCGCCACCTGGTAGCAGAACATCCCGCCCTGGGAGTAGCCGACCAGGTGCACATCCTGACCGGTGGTCTCTGCGGTCAGGTCAATCGCCTCGCTCAGCGCGACGATGTGGTCGGCCAGATTCCGGCGCATACCACCCTCGACCTGGTCGGGCGAGCCGAAGTCGATGACCCAGGGATCCAGCCCGGCGGCGTGCAGGATGCCGACGGCCCCGTCCTCGCGGGTGACATCCCACATGTTCGCCGACATCATCATCGGGTGCACGAGCAGCACCGGCGGCCCTGCGTGCGGATGCCCCGGTCGGCTGTCCGGCGGGAAATACCGCCGCAGCTTGTACATCGGCACGCTCTCCACGACCTGGGACGGGGAGGGCGAGTTGCCGGTTTCCAGGCCGCCGAGCCGCAGCACTTCCAGTCCGTTCTGTGCTGTCGCCATCAGACGCTCAACCGGTCGCGTGACCGCGGAAAGATTCAGATCCATGCCGCCCCTCCCTACCGACTGAGACGATCCTTTGCTGCGTGTGGGCCTGACAGCCTGCACATCATGGCATATCGCAGGGGGTGGGCCCGCAGCTTTGATCACGGTGCCGGTGCGGCCGCCAGCCTATCTGCTCGCCGGCTAGCCCGGGTGAGCCACGTAAGGTCGGGGCGGTGGCACACCTGCTTGGGGCCGAGGCGGTGCACCTGGAGTATCCGACTCAGGTCGTGTTCGAGTCGTTGACCGTCGGGGTCAGCGACGGCGACCGCATCGGGATCGTTGGCCGCAACGGCGACGGCAAGTCCAGTTTGCTGGGGCTACTCACCGGTCGGGTGCGCCCGGATTCCGGACGGGTGACGCAACGCAGCGGGCTACAGGTCGGCGCGCTGAGCCAGGCCGACGTCCTGGATTCGAGCAGCACGGTGGGATGGGCACTGGTCGGCGATCGGCCGGAACACGACTGGGCCAGCAATCCGCGCATCCGCGACGTGGTCGGCGGACTGGTCGCCGACATCGACTGGGACGCCGCGATCGGCACCCTCAGCGGCGGCCAGCGGCGGAGGGTCCAGTTGGCCGCGCTGCTGATCGGCGACTGGGATGTCATCGCGCTGGACGAGCCGACCAACCACCTCGACATCGAAGGCATTACCTGGCTGGCCGCGCATTTGCGTCAGCGTTGGGCGCGCAACACCGGCGGGCTGCTGCTGGTGACCCACGACCGCTGGTTCCTCGACGAGGTGGCGACGACGACGTGGGAGGTGCACGACGGCATCGTCGAGCCGTTCGAAGGCGGCTACGCGGCCTATGTCTTGCAGCGAGTCGAACGCGACCGCCAGGCCGCCGCCACCGAGGCCAAGCGGCAGAACCTGATGCGCAAAGAACTCGCCTGGCTTCGCCGCGGTCCACCGGCACGCACGTCGAAACCAAAGTTCCGTATTGACGCAGCTAACCGACTGATCGCCGACGTGCCGCCACTGCGCAACACCGTCGAGTTGGCGAAACTGGCGACCGCGCGGCTCGGCAAGGACGTCGTCGACCTGCTTGACGTGTCGGTCTCGTACCCACCTTCCAGCGGCCGACCGGTGCTGCGTGATGTGGAATGGCGAATCGGGCCTGGTGAACGCACCGGCATCGTTGGGGCTAACGGCGCCGGCAAGTCCACTCTGCTCGGACTGATCACCGGCGCGGTCTCGCCCGACAGAGGAAAAGTGAAGCGCGGCAAAACTGTTCAGATGGCGATCCTTGACCAAAGCGGCGATGAGCTGACGCCGCTGACGGGCGAGCGAGTCGCCGATGTACTGGGTCGGCTCCGCAGCGGCTATCACGTCGACGGTCGTGATGTCACTCCGGCGCAGTTGTTGGAGCGGCTCGGCTTCGCCAGCGACCAGCTCTCGGCACGTGTCGGCGATCTCTCCGGCGGGCAACGTCGCCGGCTGCAACTGATGCTCACGCTGCTGGCCGAACCCAATGTGTTGCTGCTCGACGAACCCACCAACGACGTGGACACCGACATGCTGACGGCCACCGAAGACCTGCTCGACTCGTGGCCCGGCACGTTGATCGTCGTCTCGCACGACCGCTACCTGCTCGAGCGCGTGACTGACCAGCAGTACGCGATCCTGGATGGACGGCTCAGACACCTGCCCGGCGGTGTCGATGAATATCTACGACTCGCCGCGCAAGCGACTGCTTCGGCGCCTCCGGCGCCAGCCGCCAGCACCGCTGCACCACAGGCGATTTCGGGATCCGAACTGCGTGCTGCCCAGAAGGAGATCTCCGCAATCGACCGCAGGCTGGCACGGCTGGCCGACCAGATCGCGGCAAAGCACGAACAACTCGCCGAGCATGACCAATCCGATCACGTCGGCATCACCCGGCTCACTCAAGAGCTGCGGGTGCTTGAGGGCGACGTCGCCGAGCTGGAAACACGATGGCTTGAACTTTCGGAGGTCGTCGAGCGAGCTTAGGGTTCAACGGCGTATCGCACCGATCGTCGACGATGGACGGGCCGCGATAATCGCACGGTCGGCCATCGACCTCGCCATGGCGTTCACCAGTGTCGCCGAAGGCGTCGAGGACAGGGAAACAGCAATAAAGTTCCGGGAATTGGGCTGCGACGCCATCCAGGGAAATTTCTTCTGCCACCCACTGCCTGCCTGCGACATTCCTCAGGTCCCCTCGAATCTCGCGCTGATGGTGCACTAGTACGGGTCAGCGGAAACCTGCTTGACCTCAACGATCAACCCGGGCCAGGGCCGCAGCGCGGCGAAGTTGCGTGCCCTGATGCGCTGGGCCGGCAGACACAGCCGGGTCCTTGCCACCAACCTGGCCAACATCACCGCCATCTCGGTAGTGGCCATCGCCGATCCCACACAGCGATGCAGACCCGCGCTGAACGGGATGAACTCGTGCGGCGCCGGCCGTCGATAGTGCGGCGAATTGGGGTCCCACCGCTCCGGACGAAACTCTTGGGGTTCGGCCCACACGTCGCCGATTCGGTGTGTGACATACGGACTGAAAATCAGCAGCCGCCCAGCCCGAATCCGGTGCCCGTCAAACTGCAGGTCACGTTTCACCTTGCGAGCCGAGATCACGCCCGGGCTGTAGAGCCGCAACGTCTCCTGGACGATGCCATTGAGGTAGGTCAGCACTGCGATGTTCTGTGCGGTCGGTGGCCCGGTGCCCAAGACCCGGTCAACCTCGGCCGCGGCACTGTCCCAGGCGCCCGGAACATTCAACAGTGCATAGACGGCCCACGCTAGTGCGCCGCTGGTGGTTTCGTAACCGGCGGTGATCAGCGAAACGATGGCATCGCGAATCTCGTTGGGGGTCAACGGCGGCCCGTCAAGTGGGCGACTGTCGATCAGCGCGGTCAGCAAGTGATCGTCGGGCCTGGGATGGATGCGCGCGTCGGCGACCTGGCTGTCCACGAAATCGTCGATGCGGGCCCGTGCTGCCATTGCTCGCCGCCAGCCGGGTGAACCGATCCACTGCTGGATACGCATCACTTGCGGTGGCCGATGTGTCAGCGCAAGGAGCGTGTGCAGTTGCTCACCGAGGAAGGCGGCATGCTCAGCGATGCGGGTGCCGAAAAGGCTTTCCGCGATGCTTCGCCTGACCGCGGTACGCAATGACTCGTAGATGTCGACCCGCTGCCCTGGCTGCCAGTGATCGACGGCCGCGTCAGCGTTGCCGGCGATGATTGGAACGTAATCGCCAACCTTCCTGCGATGAAGCGCCGGCGCGACGACACTGCGTCGGCGGCGATGATCGGCGCCGTCACTGACCACCAATGCCGTCGGACCGTCGACCGGGACCAGAACCTGAAATGCTTCCCGCCAGCTGAACGCATCGGCATTGGCGAAGACGAATTTGTTCGCCTCCGGTCCCAGCAGGTATGTGTAACCCCGTCGCCCGATCCCGGTGTTGATGACCGGGCCGCGGCGCCGATACAACGCCAGCAATGCCTCGCCCGGCGGGTACCGCACGGCCCAGTGCTTTCGGTCCCGCATGCGGGCCCTCCTACCGTCTGAGCTGTTGCCGAAATCGTTCGGCGGCAGCACGAACCGCGTCGAGTTGCGCGGCAACCCGGCTCGGCGCAGTGCCGCCGCGCGCGTCGCGCGACGACACCGATCCGTCAATGGTGAGCACGTCTCGAACCTCGGGAGTCAGGTGGGTGCTGACCGCAACCAGCTCATCGTCGGTCAAATCCTCCAGTCCGACCCCGCGCTGCTCGGCGACACGCACGGCCGCACCCGCCGACTCGTGAGCGTCCCTAAACGGCACACCTTGGCGCACAAGCCATTCCGCGATATCGGTGGCCAGGGTGTATCCCGCCGGAGCGAGCGCCGCCATCCGCTTAGTGTCGAATGTCAGGCTGCTCACCAGTCCGGCCATCGCCGGCAGCACCAGCTCCAATTGCGCCACCGAGTCGAAGACGGGTTCTTTGTCTTCCTGCAGGTCCCTGTTGTATGCCAGCGGCTGAGCCTTCAGGGTCGCCAGCAGGCCGGCGAGGTTTCCGATCAACCGGCCGGATTTGCCGCGAGCCAGTTCAGCGATATCGGGGTTCTTCTTCTGCGGCATGATCGAACTGCCGGTCGACCAGGAGTCATGCAGGGTGACGTAGCCGAACTCGGTTGAGCTCCAGATGATGATGTCCTCGGCAAGCCGGGAAAGGTCGACACCGATCATCGCGAAGACAAATGCTGCCTCGGCCGCGAAATCCCTTGCCGCCGTCGCGTCGACAGAGTTCTCCGCCGCTGTTGCGAATCCGAGCCGTTCGGCGATCGCGTCCGGGTCGAGGCCCAGCGACGAACCAGCCAGCGCTCCGGAACCGTAGGGCGACACGGCGGTGCGGTCATCAAGGTCGACGATCCGATCGACGTCGCGCAGCAACGGGTGCGCATGCGCGAGTAAATGATGAGCCAGCAGGATCGGTTGAGCCGACTGCAGGTGCGTTTTACCGGGCATGATGGCGCTTGGGTGAGCGCCGGCCTGGCCGGCCAGTGCACCGACAACGTCGAGCACACCGGCGGCCACCCGCCGAATCGCGTCGCGCAGCCACATCCGAAACAGGGTGGCCACCTGATCGTTTCGCGAGCGGCCGGCCCGCAGCCGGCCGCCCAGGTCGGGCCCGACCCGCTCGATCAGCCCGCGTTCGAGCGCGGCATGTACATCCTCGTCGGTGACCAGCGGTAGGAAACTGCCGTCAGCGACGTCCTCGGCGAGGCTGTCCAGCCCGGCTAGCAGCCCGTCGCGCTGCTCTTCGGTGAGCAGCCCGGCCTGGAACAGCACCACGGTGTGCGCCCTGGACGCGATGATGTCGTACGGCGCCAGCACCCAGTCGAAGTGGGTGGATTTGCTCAGCGCGACCAGTGCGTCCGACGGACCGTCGGCGAACCTGCCGCCCCACAGCGATCCTTCATTGGTGGTCATGTTTGATCGGCGTTCAGATCCCGGCGCGCAGCGATCTTCGACGACAGGCCGTGAACGTACACAAACCCCTTGGCTTTGGACTGGTCGAAGCTGTCACCCTCGTCGTAGGTGGCCAGGTTGAAGTCGTAGAGCGATTCGGCACTGCGCCGGCCGTTGACGGCGATGTGCCCGCCGTGCAACACCATCCGGATCTCACCGGTCACATGCTCCTGGGTTTTAGCGACGAAAGACTCCAGTGCCGTCTTCAACGGCGAGTACCACAATCCGTCGTAAACCAGTTCCGCCCAGCGTTGGTCGGTGTGCCGCTTGAACCGCGCCAGCTCACGTTCGAGCGTGACGTGCTCGAGTTCGGTGTGCGCGGTGATAAGCACCATCGCCCCCGGCGCCTCGTAGATTTCGCGGCTCTTGATACCGACCAACCGGTCTTCGACCACGTCGAGCCGCCCGACTCCTTGCGCGCCGCCGCGGGTGTTGAGTTCCTCGATCGCCTGCAGCACTGACACCGGCTTGCCGTCGATCGACACCGGTACCCCGCGCTCGAACCCGATGATCACCTCGTCGGGGGTGTTCCAGTTGACGGTCGGATCTTCGGTGTAGGCGTAGATGTCCTTGGTCGGCGCATTCCACAGGTGTTCCAGGAAGCCGGTTTCCACCGCGCGGCCCCATACGTTTTGGTCAATCGAGAACGGCGAGCGTTTGGAGACGTTGATCGGGATGGCATTTTCTTCGGCGAAGGCGATGGCCTTCTCGCGGGTCCACGCATAGTCACGGACCGGTGCGAGCACCTCCAGATCCGGTGCCAGCGATGCGAATCCGACTTCGAATCGAACCTGGTCGTTGCCTTTACCGGTGCAGCCGTGCGCGACGATGCTTCCGCCGTGCTCGCGGGCAGCTGCGACCAGATGTTTGGCGATGAGCGGCCGGCTGATCGCCGACACCAGCGGGTAGCGATCCATGTACAGACCGTTGGACAAGATCGTGGGTAGGCAGTAGCCGTCGGCGAACTCGTCGCGGGCGTCGACCACGACCGCTTCGACGGCACCGCAGTCCAGCGCCCGCTGGCGCACCAGCTGCATGTCTTCACCGCCTTGGCCTAGATCGATCGCCACCGCGACCACTTCCCGGCCGGTCTCCTTGCCGATCCAGCTGATCGCCACCGAGGTGTCCAGACCGCCGGAATACGCCAAGATGACGCGCTCGGACATGAATTGATCTCCTTGTTTCGACGGTTATTTGAGGCCTTGGAACACGGTTGCGAGTTCGGCGCCGCTCATCGGCTCGCGGGCCGCAACGAAGATGGTGTCATCCCCGGCTATCGTCCCCACGACATACGGCAGGGATGCCCGGTCGATAGCACTGGCGAGGTAGTCCGCCGCGCCGGGCGGGGTGCGCAGCACGGCGAGGTTTCCGCTGGCGTCGGTGGATACCAGCAACTCGCTGAGCAACCGCGACAGCCGTGCGGTGCCACCGGACACCCCGCGCACCGGGCTGCCGTCCTCGGGGACCACGTAGATGCCGACGCCGCCGTCTGCGCCGCGTAACTTCACCGCGCCGAGCTCTTCGAGGTCCCGCGACAGCGTGGCCTGGGTGACCTCGATACCGTCGGCGGCGAGCAGCGCGGCCAGCTCACTTTGGCTGCGCACCTCCGCCGACGACAGGGTCGCCACGATGCGGGCCTGCCGGGCGGCACGGGTGACTTCGGGTGCCGTCTTCGAGCGCGTCATTTCGACCGCTCCAAAAGCCACACCAGCAGCGCCTTTTGCGCATGCAACCGGTTCTCGGCCTCGTCCCACACCGCGCTGTGCGGCCCGTCGATCACGTCGTCGGTGATCTCGTGACCTCGGTGCGCTGGAAGACAATGCAGCACAACAACTTCCGAGCTTGCCAGGGATAGCAGTTCGGCATTCAGCTGGAAAAGACGGAACGGCCGCACTCGATCCAGCCCGTCGTCCTCCTGCCCCATCGACGTCCAGGTATCCGTCACCAGCACGTCGGCGCCCGATGCGGCAGCCGCGGGATCCGTGGTGACGGCGACCGACGCGCCGGTTTCCACGGCACGCCGCTCGGCGGCGGTGACCACCGAGCCATCAGGGGCAAACCCTGCGGGCGCGGCGACCGTTACGTGCATGCCGGCGGTGGCGCCGCCGAGCATCAGCGAGTGCGCCATGTTGTTGGCACCGTCACCGAAGTACGACATGCGTAGACCGCGCAGCGATCCGGCGCGCTCGACGATGGTCTGCAGATCGGCGAGCACCTGACAGGGATGGAATTGATCGGACAGCGCGTTGACGATCGGCACTGTCGCGGTTTCGGCCATGGCAGCCAGCCGGGCCTGGCCGTATGTCCGCCAGACGATCGCATCGACATAGCGGGACAACACTTTCGCGGTGTCCTGCAGTGTCTCCTCGCGGCCCAGTTGGGTGCTGCGGCCGTCGACCACGACGGCGTGCCCGCCGAGTTGAGCGATACCCACTTCGAACGAAAACCGGGTGCGAGTCGAGTTCTTGTCGAAGATGACGGCGACGCCGCGCGGGCCTTCCAGCGGGCGTCGGCTGACCGGGTCTTTCTTCAATTCGGCGGCCAGCGCCAGCACTTCGGCCTGTTCATCGGGCGAGAGGTCGTCGTCGCGCAGGAAGTGTCGTGTCATCGGTTTGCCTCCGCCGTGTCCAGGATGCCCGGCAGCGCAGCGACGAACGTCTCGATCTGGTGTTCGGTGATGATCAGCGGCGGCGCCAACCGAATAACGTCGGCTGCGGCAGCATTGACCAGGAAACCGGCGGCGCGGGAGGCCATCTCAACATCCTTGGCGCCCGGCGCGCTGAGCACCACCCCGCACAGCAAGCCGCGGCCGCGGACATGGTCCATCAGCGGGTGACCAACCGATTCAATGCCTTGGCGCAACGTCTTTCCGAGCACTTCGGCGCGCCGCATCAGGTCGTCGCCGGCCAATACGCGCAACACCGCCAGAGCCGCCGCCGCGCAGATTGGATTGCCGCCGAACGTGCTCCCGTGCAGACCGGGTGTGAGCAACCGCGCAGCCGGGCCGACCGCCAGGCACGCCCCGATCGGCAACCCGCCGCCAAGGCCCTTGGCCAGTGTCACCACGTCGGGTGTGATGCCGTCGTGCTGGTGGGCGAAAAACGTACCGGTGCGGCCCATCCCGGTCTGCACCTCGTCGAGAACCAACAGCGCGCCGTGGCGGGCGGTGATGTCGCGGGCAGCCACGAGGTAGCCGTCGGGCGGAACGACAACACCGCTCTCCCCCATGATCGGTTCGAGGAACACCGCCGCGGTGTCGTCGCCAACCGCCGCGTCCAGCGCATCGGTGTCGCCGTACGGCACATGTGTGACATCACCGGGCAGCGGCGCAAACGGTGCCTGCTTGGTCGGTTGTCCGGTCAGCGCCAGCGAACCCATTGTTCTGCCATGAAACGCTTCTTGAGCGGCCACCAGTTTCGTGCGCCCGGTCAGGCGGGACAGTTTGAACGCCAACTCGTTGGCCTCGGTGCCGGAGTTGCAGAAGAACACCCGCGCCTCCGCGTCGCAGCCGAGCAGCCCGACCAGTGCTTCGGCCAGCGCGATGCCCGGTTCGGCGGCATACAGATTAGAGGTGTGCCCCAGCGTCGACATTTGCCGCGTGACGGCCTCAATCACGGCCGGGTGGCGGTGCCCCAGGACGTTAACGGCTATGCCACCAAGCAGATCCAGGTATGACTTACCGTCCACGTCGGTGACAACGGCGCCGTCCCCGCTGGCCAGCGCCACAGACGGGACACCGTAGTTGTTCATCATCACCGCGGACCAACGCTGCTGCATCTCCGCCGTATCGTTCACGCCCTCACCACCTTCGTGCCGGTGCCGTCATCGGTAAACAATTCGACCAGTACGCAATGCTCGACGCGGCCGTCGATGATGTGCGCGCTGGGTACGCCGCCGCCGACGGCGCGCAGACACGCCTCGATCTTGGGGATCATCCCGGTCTCCAGCGTCGGCAGCAGCTGCGCCAGTGTTGCCGTGTCGATTTCGGTGACCAGCGAGTCGCGTTCGGGCCACCGGGTGTACAGGCCTTCGATATCGGTGAGCATCAGCAGCTTTTCCGCTCCCAGCGCTTCGGCGAGTGCGGCCGCCGCGGTGTCGGCGTTGATATTGTGCACGACGCCGTCGGCATCCGGAGCCAGTGTCGAGACCACTGGGATACGTTGCGCACCAATCAGGTCCAGGATTGCAGCGGTGTTGACATGGTCGACGTTTCCGACCAAGCCGATATCGGTGGCGACGCCGTCCACCGTGACGCTGCGGCGCACCGCAGTGAACAGCTGTGCGTCCTCGCCGGTGATGCCGACCGCGTAAGGTCCGTGCACATTGATCAGGTTGACCAACTCGCGGCCCACCTGACCGAACAACACCATCCGCGCCACGTCGAGCACTTCCGCTGTGGTGACCCGGAATCCGCCTTTGAAGTCGCCAGGGATGCCGAGCCGCTGCAGCATGGCGCTGATCTGTGGGCCGCCGCCATGCACGACAACCGGGTGGATCCCGCAGTTACGCAAGAACGCCATGTCGGCGGCGAACGCGCATCGCAGTGTGTCGTCGACCATCGCATTGCCGCCGTATTTGATCACCACGATCTTGCCGTGCAACTGTTTGAGCCAGGGCAGGGCTTCAGCCAGCACTTGGGCCTTCGTCTCGGTCGTCACTGCGCCGGTAATCATGACGAATAAGCCGAATTCTCTTCGACGTAGGCGTGCGACAAGTCGGTGGTGCGGATGGCTGCCTGGCTGTTGCCCATCTTGAGGTCGACCAGTACGTCGATCTCCTCGCCGGACAGGTCGACTTGGCGTGCGCCGGGCGCACCGACGCCGTCGACACATACTGCAGAACCATTGAATGACACCGTGATTCGGTCAGGGTTCAGGCTGAACGGCGCCATGCCGACCGCTGCCAGCACCCTGCCCCAGTTGGGATCGGAACCGAACAACGCGGTCTTGACCAGGCTGTCGCGGGCCACCGTGCGCGCGACAGTGAGCGCGTCGTCCTCGGTGGCGGCGCCCGTCACGGTCACGGTGATCCGCTTGGTGACACCTTCTGCGTCGGCCTGCAGCTGCGTGCACAAATCATCGCAGACCCGCAGCACGGCGTCCTCGAGATCGGCTGGAGAGGGCGCGATCTCGCTTGCGCCCGACGCGAGCAGCAGCACGGTGTCGTTGGTCGAGCAACTGCCGTCGATGTCGAGGCGGTCGAATGTCCGCGCGGTGGCTCGCCGCAACGCGTTCTTGAGTGCACCGGGTTCCGCCATCGCGTCGGTGGTGAGCACGCACAGCATGGTCGCCAGCGACGGCGCCAGCATCCCCGCGCCCTTGGCCATGCCGCCTACGGTCCACTTGTCCGGATGGTGCAGCGCAACCTGTTTGGGCACGGTGTCGGTGGTCATGATGGCCCGCGCTGCCTCTTCACCGCCGGCCAGCCCGCCGGCCATCTCATGCACGACGTGACCGACGCCGGCGAGGACCTTGTCCATCGGCAGTCGGTCGCCGATCAATCCGGTGGAGCACACCGCGACTTCGATCGCGCCGGTTTCGGTGCCCCAGTCCGACAACGCGGCCGCAACCGCTTCGGCGGTGGCATGAGTGTCCGCGAAACCGCCCGGACCCGTGCACGCGTTCGCGCCGCCGGAGTTCAGGATCACCGCCCGCAGCCGGCCGGTGGTCAGCACCTGCTGTGTCCAGAGCACGGGCGCCGCCTTCACCTGATTGCGGGTGAACACGGCGGCGGCGGCGTGGTCGGGGCCTTCGTTGAACACCAACGCCAAATCCAATGCGCCAGATGCCTTGATGCCGGCGGCGATGCCGGCGGCGCGAAAGCCGGCGGGGGCCGTTACGCCCTGAGCGCGGACCAGCGGAGCCGCATCAGTCAGGTCGGTCACGGCGCCACCCCGACCACCGAAAGACCCTCGGTTTCCGGCCAGCCCAGCGCCAGGTTCATCGACTGGACGGCGGCGCCACCGGTGCCCTTGACCAGATTGTCGATCGCCGCGATGGCGATGAAGGTGGACGCGTCCTCGTCGACCGCAACCGCGATGTGCGCGGCGTTGCTACCGATCACCGAGCCGGTGCGCGGCAGCTGCCCTTCGGGCAGAAGGTGAACGAAAGGCTCAGCGTGGTAAGCCTTTTCGTAGGCCGCTCGTAGCTGCGACAGCGGAGCATGGGTGCGTGCAGTACACGTCGCCAGGATGCCGCGCGAGGTCGGGATGAGGACCGGCGTGAATGACACGGTGACATCCCGGTCGGTGACCTGCTTGAGCCCCTGGACGATTTCAGGGGTGTGCCGGTGCGCGCCGGCGATGTTGTAAGCCCGCGCCGAGCCGATGACTTCCGAACCGAGCAGGTCGGTCTTGGCGGCGCGGCCGGCGCCGGAGGTGCCGCTGACCGCGACGACGGTGACGGCGGGATCGACGAGATCAGCGGCCAGCGCGGGAAAGAGCGCCAGCAACGCGGCGGTCGGATAGCAGCCGGGTACCGCGATGCGCCGGGCATCGCGCAGCGCATCCCGCCCGCCGGGCAGCTCCGGCAGCCCGTAAGGCCAGTTGCCGGCGTGTTGGGAGCCATAGAAGCGCTCCCACGCGCCGGCGTCCACCAGCCGAAAATCCGCGCCGCAGTCCACCACCAGGGTCTGCGGGCTGAGCTGTTGCGCCAGCGCCGCCGAATGACCGTGCGGAAGCGCGACGAAAACCACCTCGTGGCCGTCCAGTACGTCAACCTCGGTCGGCTCGAGCACCCGCTGGGCCAGCGGTAGCAGGTGCGGATGGTGCTCGGCGAGGGCGCTGCCCGCGCTGGCAGCAGCGGTCACCGCACCGATGGTCAGCCGTCCGTCGTGGTAGGCCGGGTGCCCGAGCAGCAACCGCAGGATCTCGCCGCCCGCATAGCCGCTTGCCCCGGCCACCGCCACCCGCATCGCCTGGGTCATGCCGCTCATCGTTGCATGACTATGCATGCGCTTGCAAATTCATTCTTCGCGGTAATTTCAGCCACGCAGCACCGCGCCGACCCGTTCGGCGGCACTCTGCACTGCCGCATCCCGGGCCGCGCTGGCCTCGTCTTCGGTAAGCGTGCGGTCCGCCGCGCGGAACCGCAGCGCGAACGTCAGCGACTTGCGGCTTTCCCCGAGCTGCGGGCCGGTATAGACGTCGAAGAGCCGGACTTCTTCCAGCAGCTCGCCGGCTCCGTCGCGGATCGCGTCTTCGACGGTTTGCGCGGCGACATCCGCGTCCACCACCAGGTTGACGTCTTGGAATACCGCGGGGAACGGCGAGACCCGCGGCGCCGGCAACACCTCGACGATCGGCATCGCGTCGAGGTTCAACTCGACCGCGCAGGTGCCCTTGGGCAATCCGGAGCGCTCGATCACCGCGGGATGCAGTTGCCCCGCATGGCCGACCACGGTATCGCCGACGAGTACCTCGGCGCACCGGCCCGGATGCCAGGGCAGATACTGAGCCGCCCGCAGCACCACATCAGTCCCACTGGCACGGGCGATGACCCGGACTGCCTCGAACGCGTCGGCCGCTTCCACGCGCCGGCCCTCACCCCACGGGCCACGCGGCTCCCGCAGACCGGTCAACACCGCGGCGACGTGCTGCGGTTGGCGCGGCAGCGACGCGTCGAGCAGCGCGATCTCCTCGTCGCTGGGGCGCCGGTCGACGGGGATCAGCCCGACGCTCTTGGTCTGCTCGGTCGGCTGCACCACCTGCGCGATGGTGAACAACGCGACATCTACGATGCCACGGGACACGTTGCGCGCCAACGCTTCCAGCAGACCCGGCAGCAAGGTGGTGGCCAAATGCGGCCGATCGGCCTCCAGCGGGTTGAGCACTTGCGTGGTGTGACGGCGTTCGTCGTCGGCGGGCAGCCCCCAGACGTCGAACACGCCGGCCGGAAGAAAAGGCGTCGGCAAAACCTCCACGTAACCCGACAGCGCCAGCGCCTTGCCGACCGCGCGGCGCCGCCGTTGGCTCGCCGACAGTCCCCGCCCGCCCGGCGCCGACGGCAGCACCGACGGGATGACTTCCAGGCCCTCCAGCCGCAGCACCTCCTCGACCAGGTCGGCCGGCTGCAGCAGATCGGGCCGCCAACTCGGCGGCGTCACGGTCAGGCTTTCCCCGTCATCGCTTACCGCGGCACCGATCTGGGTCAGCCGCCTGGACGTCGTGCCCGGCCGATAGCTCACCCCCGCCGTGCGGTCCGGCAGGTCGGCGGCAATCGGGATCGCCGGGAGCGACCAATCGTCGCGCGGCGGGTCGCCCCGCCAGTCGGTCAGTTTTTCCGATACCTCGCCGCCGGCGATGTCGGCGAGCAATGCGGCGCAGCGGTCCAGCGCCGCCACCGAGATAGCCGGGTCGACCCCGCGCTCGTAGCGGCGTGCGGCCTCGCTGGGCAGATGAAGTCGTCGTGCGGTGCGCGATACCGCGGCCGGCTCCCACACCGCGGCCTCCAATAGCACATCGGTGGAGTCGTCGCGCATTTCGGTGGTGCCCGACCCCATCACTCCACCGATCGCCGCGGTCGCGACGTCGTCGACGATCAGGACGTCGGCCGGGTTGAGCCGGCGCTCGATGTCGTCGAGGGTGACGACGGTTTCCCCGGGCCGGGCGAACCGCACCGCGAACCCACCGGTGATCCGCTTGAGATCGTGCGCGTGCATCGGGTGACCCAATTCCAGCATCACGTAATTCGTCGCGTCGACGGCCGGCGAGATCGCCCGGATCCCGCAGAGCAGCAGTCGGCGCTGCAACCACCACGGCGACACCGCGTTCGGGTCG
>DATJOR010000246.1:0-3693 GCA_035506875.1 Mycobacterium sp. | reverse complement strand
GTATCTGTCGGTGAGCGAGGCGCTGCGGGCGGCCGGATTCAAGCACCGGGCGAAAGTGGAAATTCGCTGGGTGGGCTCCGACGACTGCGAAACGACAACCGGCGCAGCCGCATTGCTCGACGACGTCCACGGCGTGCTGATTCCCGGCGGCTTCGGCATCCGCGGAATCGAGGGGAAGATCGGGGCGATCCGGTATGCGCGGTCCAGGGGTCTGCCTGTCTTGGGGCTGTGCCTGGGGCTGCAGTGCATCGTGATCGAGGCGGCACGATCCGTCGGCATCGAGCAGGCGAACTCGGCAGAGTTCGATCCGGCGACACCGGACCCGGTCATCTCCACCATGGCCGACCAACAGGAGATCGTCGCTGGGGAAGCGGACCTCGGCGGCACCATGCGGCTCGGCGCCTATCCGGCGGTGCTTGAGCCGGGTTCCATTGTGGCGCAGGCATATCAGTCAACCCACGTGTCTGAACGGCATCGGCATCGCTACGAGGTCAACAACGCCTACCGGGACAAGATCGCAGAAAGCGGTCTGAGATTCTCCGGCACGTCCCCCGACGGGCATCTGGTGGAGTTCGTTGAATATCCACCAGAAATGCATTCATTCGTCGTCGGCACCCAGGCGCATCCAGAGTTGAAGAGTCGGCCGACCCGTCCGCACCCGTTGTTCGTCGGCTTTGTCGGGGCGGCCATCGACTATAAGGCAGCCGAGCGACTGCCGGTGGAGATTCCCGAGCAGCCGTCGAACGGAAGCGAACTACATGACGGCGCCGATAGGTCGCTGTCCGAACCTGAACCTGTTGCCCGTGGGTGAACACGTCTTCGAGACGACGGCGTCCGAAACCCTACACACGGGAAAGATTTTCGCCCTGCGCCGCGACGATGTCCGGATGCCCGGCGGGAAGATCGTGACGCGCGAGGTCGTCGAGCACTACGGCGCGGTGGCTGTCGTCGCGATCGACGACGAAGGCCGTATCCCGATGGTCTACCAGTATCGTCATCCCTTCGGCCGACGGCTCTGGGAGCTGCCGGCCGGACTGCTCGATGTTAATGGCGAAGCCCCGCATCTGACCGCCGCGCGGGAGCTCCGCGAGGAGGCCGGCCTGCAAGCACAGACCTGGCAGGTCCTGGTCGACCTGAATACCACCCCCGGTTTCAGCGACGAATCGGTAAGGGTCTACCTGGCAACCGGTTTGACACAGGTCGACCGGCCGGACGCACATGATGAAGAAGCCGACATGAGATTGCAGTGGTATCCGATCGCCGAGGCCGTCTCCCGGGTGTTCAACGGCGACATCGTCAACTCCCTTGCGGTGGCCGGGATCTTGGCGGCATATGCGGTCAGGAATGGTCTGGCGCATCCGCGGCCGGTGGACACACCGTGGGTGGACAGGTCGACGGCATTCGCTGCCCGGCAGGCCGCCACGTGACCACCCTGGCGCCACCGCTGGAGTCCCAGCTGCAGGGTTACCTCGATCATCTGACGATCGAACGGGGCGTCGCGGCCAATACCTTAAGCTCTTATCGCCGCGACCTGCGCCGCTATTTCGAGCACCTCACCCTGCGGGGCATCGACGACCTGGCCAAGGTCAGCGAAGACGATGTCAGCGAATTCCTGGTCGCGCTGCGGCGCGGCGATCCGGCCGTCGGCGTCGTGCCACTATCGGCGGTGTCGGCGGCGCGAACCCTGATCGCGGTGCGCGGTTTGCATCGGTTCGCCGCCGCCGAGGGCCTGGCCGAGATCGATGTGGCGCAGGCCGTCAAGCCACCGACGCCGGGGCGCCGGCTGCCCAAAAGTTTGAGTGTCGATCAGGTGCTCGCGCTGCTGGCCGGTGCCGGCGGCGACAGCGCGTCCGACGGGCCGTTGACGTTGCGCAACCGTGCATTGCTCGAACTGCTCTACTCCACCGGCGCACGGATCTCCGAAGCTGTCGGACTCGACATCGACGACATCGACACGCACGCCCGGTCGGTGCTGTTGCGCGGCAAGGGCGGCAAGCAGCGGCTGGTGCCGATCGGACGGCCGGCCGTGCAGGCGCTGGACGCCTACACGGTGCGCGGACGCTCAGAATTGGCGCGTCGCGGCCGCGGGACACCGGCCATCTTTCTCAACGCACGCGGTGGCCGGTTGTCGCGGCAAAGCGCATGGCAGGTCTTGCAGGACGCCGCCGAGCGGGCGGGCATTACCGCCGGGGTTTCCCCGCACACCCTGCGGCACTCGTTTGCGACACACCTACTGGACGGCGGGGCTGACGTCCGTGTGGTGCAGGAACTACTCGGTCACGCCTCGGTGACGACGACGCAGATCTACACGATGGTGACCGTGCACGCGCTGCGCGAAGTCTGGGCCGAGGCTCATCCGCGAGCACGCTAGCCGAGGTACTCCGATTCCAGTACCAGATCGGTGAGCATGCTCTGGTACTCCAGGTGCGTCTTGTGTTCGGTGGTGCTGAATTGCTTGCCCTGCTGCTGACGCATATATTCGCGGTACTTCGGCGCTCCCGGCACCTTGACGTTGTCGGCGACGACGATCGAGCCGGTGTGCAGCCAACCGCGGCCGAGGATGCTCTTCAGGTCCGCAAGATAGGCGTTCTTGTCGTGGTCGAGGAAAAGGAAGTCCAGCGCGCCGGCGGTGAAGCCGTGCTCGCCGGCCAGCGCGTCCAGCGTGTGCCCACCGTCGCTGATGGTCCCGACCACGCAGGTGACCCGGTCGGCGACGCCGGCATGCGCCCAGATCTGGCGGGCGTTGACGGCGTTGGCTTCGGCAAGCTCGACGGAGTACACCTTGGCTCCCGGCGCAGCGCGGGCGATTCGCAGCGCGCCGTAGCCGACATAAGTGCCCAGCTCGAGCGCCAGCTTCGGGTCGGCGCGCCGGACCGCGGCGTCGAGCAGCGCGCCTTTTTCGTCGCCGACGTTGATCAGCACCGACTTGTCGTAGGCGAAGCGGTCGATGGTCGCCAAAACGTCGTCGATGTCACCGGCGCGAGCATGCTTGAGCACGTATTCGACTGCGGCGGCCTCACGGCCGTCACCGATTTGACCCGTCCGGGTGATGTTGCGGGTTCCGGTCGCCATCCGCCACACCGACCACCGCAACAGGGGAATGCGCTGCTTCAGACTCATAGCCGCCACACTAGCCCGGCTGGGGGTGGAATAGAGCCGCAGCTAAATTGGCTGGTTACGTTGTTGCGGGTCTCCCGGCACGAGCGTCTTTACCCGTTAGACTCTCCTGCGATGTCCGCCATTTCCCGAACGCCGCGCATGCCGGGTCGGCCTGCGCCGAGCCGGGGCACGCGTGACTGACGAGGCCGCCAGCGGCACCGAAGTCGGCCTGACTGGACGTCCACCGCGGGCGATCCCGGAACCCAAGCCGCGCACGTCGCACGGACCGGCCAAGGTCGTCGCGATGTGCAATCAAAAAGGTGGCGTCGGCAAAACCACGTCGACGATCAATCTGGGTGCTGCACTGGCCGAATGCGGCCGCCGCGTGCTGCTGGTCGACCTGGATCCGCAGGGAGCGCTGTCCGCCGGCCTCGGTGTGCCGCACTACGAGCAGGAACAAACCGTGCACAACCTGCTGATCGAACCGCGGGTGTCGATCGACGATGTGCTGTTGAACACCCGCGTCAAGCACATGGACCTGGTGCCCAGCAATATCGATCTGTCGGCCGCGGAGATCCAGCTGGTCAATGAGGT
>DATJOR010000245.1:0-7705 GCA_035506875.1 Mycobacterium sp. | reverse complement strand
AAGCGCACCCGCATCGGCAGCGCCACGATGTGCAGCCGGTCCACAACTTCGTCCAGAGGCGGCGTCACCGCGCGTAGACCTGGCGGCCCGCCAGATACGTCGCACGCACGTCGAGGTCGGCGATCTGCTCTGGTGACACCGCGCGGGGGTCGGCCGACAGCACCACCATGTCGGCGTACTTGCCGACTTCCAGCGAGCCGACGATGTCATCGCAGAACAGCTGCCAGGCCGCGTCGATGGTCTGCGCCCGGATCGCCTGCTCGACGGTCAGCCGCTCTTCGGGTGCCAGCACGCGGCCGCTGGGCGCGGTGCGGGTGATTGCCACGCTGATGTTGCGCAGCGGCTCCTCCGGCGTGACCGGCGGATCGTTGTGCAGCGAGATGCGCATGCCGGTGGCCACCGCGGATCCTGCTGGCATCCAACGAGATCCACGTTCCTCGCCGAACAGCCCGTCGACGATGACGTCGCCCCAGTAGTGGATCTGGTCGACGAAAATGCTGCAGGTGACACCGAGATCGGCGGCGCGCTTGAGTTGCTCGTTGCGGATAGCGCCGACGTGCTCGAGCCGCAGCCGGTGGTCGTCGCGTGGATGTTGACGCAGCACTTTTTCGTAGACATCGAGGATGGTGTCCACCCCGGCGTCGCCCTGGACGTGGCAGGCCATCGGCCAGCCCAGCGGGAAGTACGCCTGAACGATCTCGGTGAGTTGCTCGGGGGTGTAGTTGGCGTGGCCGCACGAACCGGGTGTCACGCCGATGGTGCGCGTGGCGTCGGTGTCCAGGTACGGGAAGGACAGGTCGATGTTGCCGATCCACGGCGAGCCGTCCACCCAGATCTTGATACCGACCTGGCGCACCATGTCGTCACCCTGGCCGGGCGTTGCGTCAGTGGACATCTGCGGATTGGACATCTCGTAGGTCCGCAACCGGACCGTGAGTTGGCCGCGCAGGCCGTCGACCAGCGGCCGAAGCGCCGGATCGAATGCCATCTCCGAGCAGGTGGTCAGCCCGGCCCGGTTGAGCCGGGCACTCTCCGCGAGCAGCATCGCCGGGTAGTCAGCGGGATTGATGGCACCCGCCAGCAGCGGAAACACCGCGCCGGTTTCCTCGGCGGTGCCGTCGAGGTCGCCGTTCGCGTCGCGGCCGAACTTGGCGCCTTTGGGGTCGGCGGTGTCGCGGTTGAGGCCGGCGCGTCGAGCGGCGCTCGAGTTGAAGAACGCTTTATGCCCGGAGTTGTGGATGATCACCAGCGGGCTGTCGGGTGCGATCTCGTCGAGCCAGGCCTGGGTTGGCTCCGGCAGGCCGGGCTGCAGCAGCGAGTCCCAGCCGTTGAGGTAGGCGCCGTCGGATCCGCGCCTGGCCACCTCGTGGCGAATGGCCGCGACGACATCGCCGGCGTCGCGAATGGTGACCGGCCGGATGTCGACCAGCCGGTCCGACAACGCGATGGCCTCCATCAACGGATGGCCATGCGCCTCAATGAATCCCGGCATCACGCAACCGTCACCGACATCGACGGTTCGGGTGTCGGGACCGACGAACGCGGCGACGTCGGACTGATCGCCGACGGCGACGATCCGGCCGTCAGCCACCGCCAGCGCCTCGGCGGTGGGCCTCGCGTCGTCGACGGTGAGCACAGTTCCGGTGATGACGACGTCTGCATCGGCCATGGGCAGAAATCCTAATGATCGGCGAGGCCATCGAGGGGGCAGCAGACACGAATTGCAACACGTTCTAGTCTGACCTGATGAGTGACTCGCTGCTGCGCAACCCGACCCATAACGGCCACGTGTTCGTGGGCGCGCTCAAGCGCCACAAGAACAGGCCGGTGCTGTTCCTCGGCGACACCACACTGACCGGCGGTCAGCTGGCCGAACGGGTCAGCCAGTACATCCAAGCGTTCGAGGCGCTGGGCGCCGGCACCGGCGTCACGGCCGGCATGCTTTCGCTCAACCGCCCCGAGGTGCTGATGATCCTCGGCGCCAATCAGACCCAGGGATACCGGCGCACCGCACTGCACCCGCTCGGCTCGCTGGACGACCACGCCTATGTGCTCTCCGACGCCGGTGCCACCGTACTGATCATCGACCCGAACCCCATGTTCGTCGAGCGGGCGCTGGGGCTGCTGGAAAAGGTGGACTCGCTCAAGCAGATCCTCACCATCGGCCCGGTACCGGAGGCTCTGCAGGGGCGCGCGGTGGATCTGTCGGCCGAGGCGGCCAAGTACTCCCCGAAGCCAATAGTGGTGGCAGATCTACCGCCGGATCACATCGGCGGCCTGACATATACCGGCGGCACGACGGGCAAGCCCAAGGGCGTGATCGGCACCACCGGGAACATCGCCACCATGACCCAGATCCAGCTCGCCGAATGGGAATGGCCGGAGCACCCGCGGTTTTTGATGTGCACGCCGCTGTCGCACGCCGGTGCGGCGTTTTTCGGGCCCACAGTGGTCAAGGGCGGCGAGATGGTGGTGCTGGCCAAGTTCGACCCCGCCGAAGTCTTGAGAGTCATTGAGGAGCAACGTATTACGGCCACCATGCTGGTGCCGTCGATGTTGTACGCGCTGATGGACCATCCCGATTCGCACACCAGGGACCTGTCGTCGCTGGAGACCGTGTACTACGGCGCCTCGGCCATGAACCCGGTGCGGCTGGCCGAGGCGATCCGCCGGTTCGGCCCGATCTTCGCCCAGTACTACGGGCAGTCCGAGGCGCCGATGGCGATCACCTATCTGGCCAAGGGCGAGCACGACGAGAAGCGGCTGACCTCGTGTGGGCGTCCGACCTTGTTCGCTCGGGTGGCGCTGCTCGGCGAGGACGGCAAGCCGGTGCCGCAGGGCGAGCCGGGCGAAATCTGTGTCAGCGGACCGCTTTTGGCGGGCGGCTACTGGAATCTGCCGGAGGCGACGGCCGAAACGTTCAAGGACGGCTGGCTGCACACCGGCGACATGGCCCGCGAGGACGAGGACGGCTTCTACTTCATCGTCGACCGGGTCAAGGACATGATCGTCACCGGCGGCTTCAACGTCTTCCCCCGCGAGGTCGAAGACGTTGTGGCCGAACATCCTTCGATCGCACAGGTATGCGTGGTCGGCGCACCCGACGACAAGTGGGGCGAAGCCGTCACCGCGGTGGTGGTCTTGCGTTCCGACGCGGCCCGTGACGACGCCGCGATCGAGACGATGACCGCCGAGATCCAGGCGGCGGTCAAGGATCGCAAGGGCTCGGTGCAGTCGCCCAAGCAGGTGGTGGTGGTCGACGAGTTGCCGCTGACCGGGCTGGGCAAGCCGGACAAGAAGGCCGTCCGCGCGCAGTTCTGGGCGGGCGCCGGGCGCGCCGTCGGCTAGGCGTTAAACGCCGACACCACCGACTTTGTCGATGTGGATGTGCGTCACGAACCCGGGTGGCGCGTCCTTCGGCGGAAACACGTTCGGATCCAACAGCTCCTTCGACAGCTCCTTGAGCAGCTCCGGCGCACCGCCCTCCTCGATCCGCGCGGTCCCGTCGATCGAGATGTAGGACCGCAACGATTTGCCCACGTCACCCGGATCCACGATCGTCACCGCGACGCGAGGATCGCGGCGGACGTTACGGACCTTCTTGTGCTCCTTGAGATGGGCGGTCACCAATTCGTCGCCGTCGGGTGTGGATCGCAACGCCACCCAGACCACGCTGACCTGTGGGCTGCCATCGGGATTCAGGGTGACCAGGGTGGCATCGACGCCGTCGCCGATGAGTTTGCGGGCTGCTTCGTTGAGTTTCATGCAGACTTCTACGACTGGGCGCGTCAATTGATTCCCGCGGTAGCGACGCCGGCCACCAACAGGTCGAGCAGCCGACCGGTCTGCGCCGGCGAGCCGCTGGCCAAGAAGATGCCGATGAGGCTGGACACCACGTCGTCGGCTTGTACGTCTGCGCGCAGGCTGCCGTCGTCGGCGCCGGCCCGCAGCAGCAAGTCGACGGCGCCGGCGATGCTGTCGCGCGTCTGGCTTGGTTGCATGGCGCCGGAGTCGAACATCGCGTGCAGCGACTCGGCCATCCCGCGCTTGGCGGCCACGAAGCTCGCGTAGCGGTCCATCCAGCGGCGCAATGCCGTCTTGGCCGGATGCCGCTTGAGCAGCTGTTCGGCGGCGGCGGCGACTTCCGCGAGCTCGGTCCGGTAAATCGCCTCCACCAGCGCCTCCCGGTTGGGGAAATGCCGGTAGAGCGTGCCGATGCCGACGCCGGCGTCGCGGGCGATCGACTCCAGCGAAACGGCACGCCCGTCGGCGGCGGCGAATGCCGCGGTCGCCACCTCGAGCAACTTCTCGCGGTTCCGTCGCGCGTCGGACCGAACACTGTCCACCAAAGCGGAGGCACCTCCGGTTGTGCTACGTTGAGTAAGCGGAGGGTCCTCCGCATTTGTCCAGTGTCTCACGATCAAGGGAGCACCAATGACCGACAAGTCACACCTCGGCAGCATCGGCGGCAACCCGGTTGCCCGGGTCGGCTACGGCGCGATGCAACTGTTCGAGGCTTCGTTCGACGATGCGGTGGCGGTGCTGCGTCGCGCGGTCGAGCTCGGCGTCGACCACATCGACACCGCGTCGTTCTACGGCCCCGGCGAGGTGAATTGCCGGATCCGAGAGGCGCTGGCGCCCTATCCCGACGACCTGGTCATCGTCAGCAAGGTCGGCGCCCGGTTCACCGGCGATGACCCGATTCCGCTGGCCGCGGCGCAAAAGCCCGCCGAGCTGCGGGCCGCGGTCGAAGACGACTTGAGTCAACTCGGCCTGGACCGCATACCGGTGGTGAACCTGCGCCGGATGGACCTCGGGCCGGGCGTCGCCGCCGAAGGCGACCAGATCGTCGACCTTGATGACCAGCTGGCCGAGATGATCGCGCTGCGCGACGAGGGCAAGATCGGCGGGATCGGTGTCAGCAGTGTGCCGCCGGACATCCTGCAGCGCGCGTTGCCCGCGGGTATCGCGTGCGTGCAGAACGCCTACAGCCTGCTCGACCGTGCTCATGAAAGCATGCTGGATCTCTGCACGGCAGAAGGAATCGCCTGGGTGCCGTTCTTCCCGCTGGGGTCGGCATTCCCCGGCTTCCCCAAGGTGGCCGACAACGAGGTCGTGTGCGAGATCGCCGGCGAACTCGATGTGCTACCGGCTCAGGTCGGGTTGGCGTGGCTGCTGGCGCACGGACCGAACACATTGCTGATTCCGGGAACGCGGTCGATCGCACACCTTGAGGAGAACCTCGGCGCGGGCGATGTCGCGCTGAGCGCCGAGCAGATGGCCCGGCTGGACGCCGTCACCACACCCGGGGCCGACACGTGGGCGCACGGCATCGAGAGGTTCATCGAACAGCGCTGATGGTTAGCCGATCGCCGCGCCGACCAGGTGGCCGATCAGGTAGGTGACAGCGAGAGCCAGGCCACCGCCGACGAAATTGCGTAGTGCCGCACGATGTTTCGGTGCCCCGCCCAAGCGCGCCGAGACCACCCCGGTGATCAGCAGCGCCATGAGCACCGCCGCGACGGTGACCGGGATCCGCAGCGCGACCGGTGCGGCGAGGATCGCGATTAGCGGCAGCAACGCGCCGATGCTGAACGCGAACGCCGACGAGAGTGCGGCCTGCCACGGGTTGGTCAGCTCCTCGGGATCAAACCCGAGCTCAACCTCGGCGTGCGCGGCGATCGGGTTGTGGTCGGTGAGTTCCTCGGCGACGGTCCATGCCGTCGCCGCCGTCAGCCCTTTGGCTTCGTACAGTGCCGCAAGTTCGTTCAGCTCGGCGACCGGGTCCTCATGCAGCTCCCGACGCTCCTGCTTCAGCAGCGCCTGCTCGGTGTCACGTTGCGCGCTCACCGAGACGTATTCGCCTAACGCCATCGACACCGCTCCGGCGGTCAGCCCGGCGATTCCTGCGGTCATGATCGGGGCACGCGCGACGGTCGCCGCGGCAACGCCAACGACGATGCCTGCTGTTGACACGATCCCATCGTTGGCGCCGAGCACCCCGGCGCGTAGCCAATTCAATCGTGCCGACACCGACCCCAGGTGCGGCTCGTGCGGATGCAATCTAGACACGGTGCAACACACTAGGTAACCGCCGCCTCCGGCGCCAGAAACACAACCTTGCCAAAGCGCCGCCCACGGTGACGCGTACCGTCCCTGGTATGCCCAGCAGCAAAACAGTCCGGCCGCCCTGGTGGCTGAAACCGGCGAACAAGGTATTCATTCAGATGTCGCGATTGGGCATGAGTTTCGGCGGTGAGAGCCCGGTGGTGTTGACGGCGCCCGGACGCAAATCCGGACGCGAGCGGTCCACTCCTGTCACCCCGATGACCGTCGACGGTCACGAGTACGTCGTCGCCGGTTTCCCCGGCGCCGACTGGGTGGCCAACGTGCGGGCCGCCGGGCAAGCCACGCTGGCCCGCGGCCGAAATGTACGGCGGGTGAACATGGTCGAGTTGTCCGCCGCCGACGCGCGGCCGGTGTTGCGGGCGTTTCCCACCGAGGTGCCCACCGGCGTCGGCTTCATGAAACGGTCCGGGCTCGTCACCGAAGGCACGCCCGACGAATTCGAGGCGCTGGCCGGCAGCTGCGCGGTGTTCCGGCTGGATCCGGTGTAATCCGATGAGCGACAACCCTTTTCACGCTGAGGATTGGAAGACGGTCGACGGCTTCGCCGACCTGACCGACATCACCTATCACCGCCACGTCGCCGACGCCACCGTGCGGGTGGCGTTCAATCGCCCCGAGGTGCGCAACGCGTTTCGGCCGCACACCGTCGACGAGCTCTACCGGGCGCTCGACCACGCCCGGATGTCGCCCGACGTCGGGGTGGTGCTGCTGACCGGCAACGGACCGTCGCCCAAAGACGGCGGCTGGGCGTTCTGCTCCGGCGGCGATCAGCGCATCCGCGGGCGCAGCGGCTACCAATACGCCGAGGGCGAGACTGCCGAGACCATTGACGCAGCACGCGCCGGCCGGCTGCACATCCTCGAGGTGCAGCGGCTGATCAGGTTCATGCCGAAGGTGGTGATCTGCCTGGTCAACGGCTGGGCGGCCGGCGGCGGGCACAGCCTGCACGTGACCTGCGACCTCACCCTGGCCAGCCGCGAGCACGCCCGGTTCAAGCAAACCGACGCCGACGTTGGCAGTTTCGACGGCGGCTACGGCAGCGCCTATCTGGCCCGGCAGGTCGGCCAGAAGTTCGCCCGCGAGATCTTCTTCCTCGGCCGCGACTACACCGCCGAACAGATGCATGCGATGGGCGCGGTCAACGCCGTCGTCGAGCACGCCGAACTGGAGTCGGAGGGCGTGCAGTGGGCAGCCGAGATCAACGCGAAATCACCTCAGGCACAACGGATGCTGAAGTACGCGTTCAACCTGCTCGACGACGGGCTGGTGGGCCAGCAGCTGTTCGCCGGTGAGGCCACCCGGCTGGCTTACATGACCGACGAAGCCGTCGAGGGCCGCGACGCATTCCTGGAGAAGCGCCCGCCCGACTGGAGTCGGTTCCCCAGGTATTTCTAGAAGGGTTTGCTCGTCGAGATCGACGCCGGCGCTGGATTTCTTCCGAGAGCACACCGCGCTGACGTCGATCTCGGTTCCGGGGCCACCCCCTAGACTCCCGACCTGTGAGCAAAAACCCGATTCAACGACTGGCCGAGCAGTTCGTGCTGGCCACCATGCGCCCGCCCGTCGCGGCGCGACT
>DATJOR010000244.1:0-7209 GCA_035506875.1 Mycobacterium sp. | reverse complement strand
AGCACTTCCTGCAAGATGTCGTTCGGCTTGCTCCGGCCGAGCAGGTTGCCGTGATACATCGTCTGCATCGACGTCATGCCGCCCATGCCGGTGCCCTGGGTGCTGGCCACCAGGCCCGGGTGCACCCATCGCATCAGCTCGGTCGGCGTGAAACCGGACGACAGGAATGCGTCGACGGTCGCGACAATGTTCCACAGCGCCACCCGGTCGATCGAGGTGGCCATGTCCTGGCTGATGCCCCACACCGTCGGGTCGAACCCGGTGGGGATCTGCGCGCCGACGGTCCGCGACAGCTTGGTCTTGCGCGGCACGCGAATCTCGGTGCCCGCCTTGCGGGTAACCTGCCAGTCGCTGGAATCGGGCACCGGCCGGACCACCGTGTGCTCGGGGTCGACCTGGGCGAACCCGCGGGCGTCGGCCTCCGAGGAGACGACGAACGTGAAGTCCTTGTCCAGGAACACGCTCACCAGCAGCGGCGAGGCGTGGTCGGGGTCGATCGCGCCGTCGTCGACGAACTCCCGGATCCCGACGCGTTCCACCACGGCGTCGTGGTAGCGCTCGACCAACTCGGCCTCGTTGACCAGGTCGCCGGATTCGGTGTCATACCAACCGGGTTGGGGATCGTCCTCCCACTTGATCAGCCCGGTGGTCCAGGCCAGCTCGAGCACACCGGCGGCCGACAGTTCGTTGTCGACCTCCATCTCGAAGCGAGTGCGCGACGAGCCGTACGGGCCGAGTTCGGCGCCGCCGACGATGACCACCAGATCGGCGGGGTCGACGTCGAGGTCGTCCCACTCCGGCGGCGGTGCCGGGGTGAAACCTCGGGGCGGTGACGGCAATGCAGCGATCGTTCCTTCGTCGGCGGTGTCGTCGGCCTCGTTCTGCGCGGCGGTCGCCGCGTTCTCCTCACGCGCCTTGGCAGCCAGTTCAGCCATGTCCAACTCGACATCGCCGAGCCCGCCGGTCAGGTCGACCTTGAGCGGCGCGTTGGCGGCGGCAGCCTTGGACTCGATGTCACAGAGCGCCAGCAACATGCTGGCCATCTGGCCGGTGGAATACGTTGTCACACCGGCTTTTTCGACGGCGCTGACGATCGCGTCGTTGTGTCCCATCAGCCCGGTGCCGCGGGTCCAGCCGATCAGCGCGTGCGCCAGGCTGACTCGCTGCGCCCACGACGACTCGGCTTGCCAGCGGGTCACCACGGCGTCCAGCGCCGACTTGGCTTCACCGTAGGCGCCGTCGCCGCCGAACATGCCGCGGTTGGGCGAGCCGGGAAGCACGACGTGCAGGCGCGAGGCGATGTCGCGCTCGGCGCCGATTCGCGACAGTCCGCCGATGAGCCGCTGCACCGCCCACAGCAGCACCTTCATTTCCATCTCAGAACGCGAACCGGCTTCGGTCAGGTCACCCGCGACACGGGGTGCCGCGAACGGGAACAGCAGCGTCGGCGTCTGCGCATCCTTGATGTGAATCGACTGCGGGCCAAGGCTTTCGCTCTGCTCGGTGCCAACCCACTCGACCAGCGCGTCGATGTCGGAGTAGGACGCCATGTTGGCCGCCACCACCCACAGCACAGCGCCGAAGCGAGCGTGATCGCGGTAGAGCGTCCGGTAGAAGGCCAGCCGCTCGTCGTCGAGCTTTGATGTCGTCGCGATGACTGTCGCACCACCGTCGAGCAACTGTCCGACCACCGACGCGGCGATCGAACCCTTCGATGCGCCGGTCACCACCGCGACCTCGTCGCTGTAGCGGCCGCTGTCCGGGTTCTCCGCGCCGGCAGCGATCCGCCCATACAGCGAGGCGTGGATGTGGCGTCCGGCCGCGAGCGCCTTGCCCTGCCACCACGTCGCCTGGGTGGCCACGACGTGGCCGGCGCCCTCGAACCGCTCCGACAGCCGCGCCCAGTCGGCGTTGGCCTCGTCATCGTCTATCAGCCACAGCTTGACCAGGTCTTCGCGCGCGCTGGCCCAGCGGTCGTCGAACACCACGGCCTTCTTGCCGTCGAACACCGGCGCAACCAATCGCGGCCAGTCCGCGCCCAAGTCGGCGGTGACCAGGTCGATCAGCTCGGCGTCGGTCGCGGCGGACGGCACGGTGACTGCCTCGTCGAGGCCCAGTTGGCCCAGCACGAGGCGGGCCGCCGAGGCGAGCACCCCGTCGCGGCCGGTGATCTGTTCGGTGAACTCACCCAGCGCCGCGGCGTCGACGGTGGCGCCACCGCCGCCACCGGACGAGGGCAGCGCCACCGCAATCCCGCGACGCGCGCCCACCGCCGCGACCGCGGCGTCGATGACCTTGTCGACGGCCGCGGCGTCAGCCAGTGCGCCCTCGTGCAAACTCCCCATGGAACCACCGCGAACGCTGGTGCCTTCGCGGGTTCCGAGTGCGACCTCGACCGTGACGTGCTTAACCCAGCCGTCGCCAAGCTCCCAGGTCTTCTTCACCCGTTCGGCGATGGCCGCGGGTCGCTTGCCGGACGGGCCCAGCACCGTCCGCAGCTGGTCGTTGATCGCGTCGGAAAGCACTGGCCCGTAAGGCTTATACGTGCGGGCCAGCTTGGTGACCTGTGACCGCAGCCCGGCCAGGTCGGCCTCGGCGGCGCCGTCGATGGCACCGAGGTTCAACTCGGAACCCAGGTCGACCAGCAGTTGGTTTCGTCGCGACGACGCACCATCGGTGATCGATTCGATGGAGTCCAGCTCCTCGATCTGGTCGATGCGCATCTTGGCCGAGAGTGCGATCAGCGCCAGTGTGGCGTCGGCAGCGTCGAACGGAATGTCGTCGGGTCTCGGAGCACCGGACGGAGCCGCGGCGGGAGCCGCGGCGACGGCTGGGGCGACATCAGGAATGGGCGTACCCTCCGACGCGCCAGCGTCGGAATCATGTGACTCTTCCAGCTCCGGCTCGGGATCGGTGTCGGTGGCGAACAGCACAGCGGCGTCGCGTTCGGCGTTGAGCACTTCCACCGTGCTGTGGGCATATTCGGACAGCTTGAGGGTGTTGGTGGCCAGTCCGGCGACGGTCGGCGCCGACTTCACGCCGATCTCGACGAAGCGTTCCACGCCCAAACCGCCTGCCGCCTGTTCGGTGAACAGCAGGTCCTGGGTTTCGATCCACCGCACCGGGCTGGCGAACTGCCAGGCCAATAGCTCGATGAGCACCATCCGCGTCATCTCCCGGGGCCGCTCGTGGCGCCAGGTGTCGTAGTCAGCGAGGATTTCGTCGAGCGGCTCGGCCGGCACCAGGTCGCGGATCTCCTGAATGAAGTCGCGGTCCAGGCTGAACGGGCGCGGCACCAGGTTGGGGATGTAGCGACCGATGATCAGGTTGGGATCCTTGTCGCGGGGCATGACCCGCTCCAGCGACCGGCGGAAATCGGCCACGCCGACCCGCAGCACCTCGGAGTGGAACGGCACATCGATGCCCGGCACAAGGATGAACGACCGCCGACCGCCGACGAGTTCACGGCGCCGCTCGACCTCGGCTTCCAACTCCTCCAGGCCGCGCACCGTGCCGGCGATCGCGTATTGCGAGCCGCGCAGGTTGAAGTTCACGATCTGCAGGAATTCGCCGGTGCGCTGCGAGATCTCGTCGATGAACCCCGGAACGTCGGCGTCGTCGAGATCGATCTGGGACGGCCGGATCGCCGCCAACCGGTAATTGGAGCGACCCAGCTCGTCGCGCGGCACGATGTCGTGCATGTTGGAGCCGCGCTGAAACACGGTCTCCAGCAACGGTTCCAGCCCGTAGACCCCGCTCACGCAGGCCAGCGCCGTGTATTCGCCGACGGAGTGGCCGCAGGCTATGGCGTCCTCGACGAAGGCACCCTGTTCTCGCATCTCGGCGACCTGGGCGGCCGCCACTGTGGCCATCGCAACCTGGGTGAACTGGGTGAGGTACAGCACACCCTCGGGGTGCTGGTAGTGCACGCCGCTGGCGATCAGACTGGTCGGGTTGTCGCGCACCACATGCAGGATCGAGAAGCCCAACGTTTCGCGGGTGTACTTGTCCGCGTCATCCCACACCTTGCGGGCGGCCTTCGAGCGGGCCCGGACTTCCATTCCCATGCCCTTGTGCTGAACACCCTGCCCGGGGAACGCGTACACGGTCTTAGGCGAAGCCAGCCGTGCAGTCGCCGACATCACCAGATCGGATCCGATGCGCGCCGATACTTCCAAAACCTCTGCGCCCTGGTCGATTCCGACCCGATCGACGCGGAAGTCGACCTCGTCGCCGGGGCGCACCATGCCCAGGAACCGGGCCGTCCAGCCGACCAGCCGCGCGGGAGGACGGGCCTGGCCGTCGGTGGCCGTCGCCACGTGCTGCGCCGCAGCCGACAACCACATTCCGTGGACAATCGGCGAGTCCAGACCCGCCAGCAATGCGGCGGACCGATCGGTGTGAATCGGGTTGTGATCGCCCGACACCACCGCGAACGGGCGCATGTCGACCGGCGCTGGCAGCGTGACGTCCCGACGGCGGCGGCGCGGGGTGTCGGTGGCGTTCTCGGATACCGCGCCACCGGCCCGCAGCGGGTCGGTCAGTTCGGCAGCACCAGTACGGCCACGAATGGCGAACCGCTCCTCCAAGGTGGCCAGCACTGTGCGGTCGGCTGCGGCGACCGTCACCGAGATCGGGACCACGCGGCCGACTTCGGTGTCCGTCGCCGTCGAAGCCGTGGCGGTAACGGTCAATTCAGCCGGCACCTTGGGCAGGTCGCGGTGCAGGTGCGCGGCGTGGTCCAGGTGCACCAGGCTCAGCAAGCCTTCCACCACCGGCACACCGGCAGCGGTGACCGCCGAGCCGATGGCCGCGAACACCGCCGGCCAGGCGCGGCCGACCAGCGCGTCGGGCACGGTGGTCAGGGTGGGCGCCAACGGCTCGCCGAAGGTGGCGGTGACACCGGTGTGGTCGGCCACCCGCTCGGGATCCCACGGCACGGTCACCGTGGCCGTGCCGTTGTGCACCCGCGGCAGCGCGTCCGGGCCGTCGGCGCCGGCGGCGATGGCCAGTACCGAGCGCATGGCTTCGATGGCGTCCTTGGTGCGGACGACCGGAATACCGCCGTCAATCGTGCTGGCGGGCAAGCTGAATCGGATATCGATCCAGGTGCCCGAGATCGGCACGCTCAACACGACCTGGTCGGCCCCATCTGTTTTGAAGGCCTGGAGCCGCGCGCCGGTCGACGAATGGGTGGCCCGTGACTCTTCCGGTCCGTCATGCACCTGCCATTCGCCCGGATCGGCGATGCGGTGCACCGGGTTGGTCGCGACGCGGCCGGCCCACAGCACGTCCGGCGCGTCCAGTACAACGGCCAGCGGCCCGTGCACATCGCCGCGCCCCTGTCGGCGGGCGGTCACCGGTGTGGGCTGCGCCCCGGTGGAGAGCACCTCGTCGATCGCGGCCTGCTCGAAGCGGTCGAGCAATTCACCAACCGGCTCATCCATCCGGGTGATGCCGGCGACTGCGGCGGTGCCGGGGATGATGCACACCTGGTCGGCCTCGTAGCGGGCGTCATGGGCCTGCCACAGCGAGTCGCTGCGCCACCAGCGCCGGACGTCTTTGTCGATGACCGGCACGAAGTTGACCGGCTTGCCCAGCGTCTTGCACAGCGTGACGAAGAACGGCACGTCGGCGGGGTGCAGTTGCACGGTCTCGGCGTCCGGGTAATGCGTCAGCAGCGTGGCGATGGCCTCGTCGGGGTGCTCCAGCAACCACGCACCGGCTTCATCCGAACTGGAAAACAACGTGTCGATCGGGCCGTGGTCGGCCGGGTGCAGTCGCGCCTCGGCTTGTTGCAGCATCTGTTCGAACCGGTCGCGCCAGGTGTCGGCCAGCCACGGGCTGCCCGGCGCGGCGGTGTCGGCCGTGCTGTCTCCGTCGCCGATGGCCAGCTCCACATAGCGCTGCAACCACTGCAGGTAGGTCATCTCGCCGACGTCGCCGAAGTACGGCTTGGCGGTGTTGGCCATCGCCGTGATGATCTCGTCGCGGCGCTCCGCAACGGCTTCGCCGTCGCCGGCGACCTGGTCGAGCAGACGCCCACAACGCGAAGCGGAGTTGTCGATCTCGTGGATGTCGGCGCCGAGCTGGCTGCGGCTGGAAGCCATGCCGCCCTGGGCTTTTCCGGCGCTGATCCAATGATCGGTGCCCTGCGTCTCGACCAGCATCCGCTTGACGGACGGCGACGTGGTGGATTCCAGCGTCGCCATCGCAGCGGTGCCGACCAGGATGCCGTCGACGGGCATCAACGGGAAGCCGTAGGCCTCGGCCCAGTGCCCGGACAAGTATTCGGCTGCCCGCTCGGGGGTACCGATGCCGCCACCGACGCAGACGGTGATGTTGGGCCTCGACCGCAATTCCGAGTAGGTGGCCAGCAGCAGATCGTCGAGGTCTTCCCAGGAGTGGTGGCCGCCGGCGCGTCCGCCCTCGATGTGCATGATGACGGGCTTGGTCGGCACCTCGGTGGCGATGCGGATGACCGAGCGGATCTGCTCGACCGTGCCCGGCTTGAACACCACGTGGCTGATCCCGATCTCGTTGAGCTCGTCGATCAGCTCGACCGCCTCTTCCAGCTCGGGGATGCCCGCGCTGACGATCAGGCCGTCGATCGGCGCGCCAGACAGACGTGCCTTTTGTACCAACCGTTTTCCGCCGACCTGCAGCTTCCACAGATAGGGGTCGAGGAACAGCGCATTGAACTGATAAGTCCGACCCGGGTCGAGTAGCCCGGACAGTTCGTCGATGCGGTCGTTGAAGATCGGCTCGGTGACCTGCCCGCCGCCGGCGAGCTCGGCCCAGTGTCCGGCGTTGGCCGCGGCGGCGACGATCTTGGCGTCGACGGTGGTCGGGGTCATACCGGCCAACAAGATTGGCGACCGGCCGGTCAATCGGGTGAACTTCGTCGAGAGTTTGACCCTGCCGTCGGGCAAGCTGACGACCGACGGGGCGTAGCTCGACCACGGACGGGCAACCTCGGGGACCGCGCCGATCGTGAACAGGTTGCGCTGACCGCCGCGGGTAGCCGCGGGCACGATTCCGATGCCGAGGCCGCGGATCACCGGTGCGGTCAGCCGGGTCAAGATGTCGCCGGGGCCCAGGTCGAGAATCCAGCGGGCGCCTGCCTCGTGGACCTTCACCACCTCGTCGACCCAGTCGACCGGCTGGACCAAGATGGCCTCGGCCAACGCGCGCGCCAATCCGACGTCG
>DATJOR010000243.1:0-2721 GCA_035506875.1 Mycobacterium sp. | reverse complement strand
ACCGGTGCGGGCCAGCACGGGGTGGCCACCGCCACCGCCTGCGCGCTGCTCGGGTTGGACTGTGTCATCTACATGGGCGCCGTCGACACGGCGCGACAGGCCCTCAATGTGGCGCGGATGCGACTGCTGGGCGCCGAGGTGGTATCGGTCGAGTCGGGCTCGCAGACGCTCAAAGACGCGATCAATGAGGCGTTCCGCGACTGGGTCACCAATGCCGACAGCACCTACTACTGTTTCGGCACCGCCGCCGGGCCGCATCCTTTCCCGACGATGGTCCGCGATTTTCAGCGCGTCATCGGTCTCGAGAGCCGTGTGCAGATCCAAGATCAGGCCGGCCGACTGCCCGACGCCGTCACTGCCTGCGTTGGCGGCGGGTCCAATGCCATCGGAATCTTCCATGCGTTCCTCGACGACCCCGGTGTTCGGCTGGTCGGCTTCGAGGCTGCCGGCGACGGCGTTGAGACCGGCCGCCACGCCGCGACATTCACCGGCGGGTCGCCCGGAGCGTTCCAGGGCTCGTTCTCATTCCTGCTGCAGGACGAAGATGGCCAGACGATTGAATCGCATTCGATTTCAGCCGGTCTGGACTATCCCGGCGTGGGTCCCGAACACGCGTGGCTGCGGGATACCGGGCGCGCCGAATACCGGCCGATCACCGACAGCGAGGCGATGGACGCGTTTCAGCTGTTGTGCCGGACGGAAGGCATCATCCCGGCGATTGAATCGGCGCACGCGGTGGCCGGCGCGCTCAAGTTGGGTGGCGAGATGGGCAGCGGATCGGTCATCGTCGTCAACCTGTCCGGCCGCGGCGACAAAGACGTTGAGACAGCCGCGAAGTGGTTCGGCCTGATGGACGACGACGTGAGCGCCGAATCATGACCGCCCAGCAGAGTGAAACGAGTAGCCTGACAGAGCTTTTCAGATCGTGCCGGCATGATAACCGCGCGGCGTTGATCGGCTACCTTCCGACCGGATACCCCGATGTACGGACATCGATCGATGCGATGACAGCGTTGATCGAATCCGGGTGCGACCTCATCGAGGTCGGCGTGCCCTATTCGGATCCGGGTATGGACGGCCCAACCATCGCGAACGCATCCGAGGTTGCTTTGCGCGGAGGTGTTCGAGTTCGGGACACGCTGACCGCCGTCGAGGCGATCACTGCGGCCGGTGGCCGAGCCGTCGTGATGACATACTGGAATCCGGTGTTGCGCTATGGGATTGACGCGTTCGCGCGCGATCTTGCCGCAGCCGGCGGGTACGGTTTGATTACGCCCGACTTGATTCCTGACGAGGCTGATGAGTGGCTGGCGGCGTCCGACCACCACCACCTCGACCGCATCTTCTTGGTCGCGCCGTCGTCGACGCCGCAACGGTTGGCGACGACGGTCGAGGCATCGCGCGGATTCGTTTATGCAGCGTCGATCATGGGTGTGACCGGTGCCCGCGATGCGGTCTCGCACGCGGCGCCTGAATTGGTGGCAAGGATCAAGGCGATTTCGGACATACCGGTCGGCGTCGGACTGGGCGTGCGATCTCGCGAACAGGCCGCTCAGATCGCGGGCTACGCCGACGGTGTCATCGTGGGTTCTGCACTCGTGTCCGCATTGGCTGCGGGTATGCCAACGTTACGGACGCTGACAGAGGAACTGGCAGCCGGTGTACGTCAAAGGATTCCCGGGTCATGACGACGACTGTTATCGCATATTTCCCCAGTCCACCCCAAGGGGTGTGGCACCTGGGGCCGGTGCCCATCCGCGCGTACGCACTGTTCATCATCCTCGGCATCGTCGCCGCACTGCTGATCGGTGATCGACGTTGGGAGGCTCGCGGCGGCGAACGCGGCGTGATCTATGACATCGTCCTGTGGGCGGTGCCTTTCGGGCTTATCGGAGGCAGGCTGTACCACCTGGCTACCGACTGGCGGACATACTTCGGCGAAGGCGGTGCGGGACCTGCTGCGGCGCTGCGCATCTGGGACGGCGGCCTGGGGATCTGGGGCGCCGTCGCCTTGGGCGGCGTGGGTGCATGGATCGCTTGCCGCCGTCGCGGCATTCCGCTTCCTGCCTTCGGCGACGCGATAGCCCCCGGGATCGTTCTCGCCCAGGCGATCGGCCGGCTGGGCAACTACTTCAACCAGGAGCTCTTTGGCCGCGAGACCACGATGCCGTGGGGTTTGGAGATCTTCTACCGGCGCGATCCGGCCGGATTCGTGGATGTGCATTCGCTCGACGGTGTGTCGACCGGGCAGCTTGCGATGGTTGTGCAGCCGACCTTCCTCTACGAATTGCTCTGGAACCTAGTGGTATTCGCGGTCCTCATTTACGTGGATCGGCGTTTCACCATCGGGCATGGTCGGCTGTTCGCGCTCTATGTCGCCGGCTACTGCATCGGACGCTTCTGCATCGAGCTGCTGCGCGACGACGCGGCCACCCATATCGCCGGAATCCGGATCAACTCGTTCACATCGACTTTCGTCTTCATCGGTGCGGTGGTCTATTTGATCTTGGCACCCAAGGGGCGCGAGGATCCGGCGTCGCTCAGTGGCTCAGCTGCCGATCGACTGGTGCCGGACTCGACTGAAGAGCTTGAACACGACACCACCGCATCACTGGATTCGGCCGCTACGGTTGCCGCTGCCGCGGACGAGCCGGCGGGTGAACCGGACACGACAGACACAGGCGCGGTGGACACAGCGGCGATCGACAAAACCGACACCGA
>DATJOR010000242.1:0-7735 GCA_035506875.1 Mycobacterium sp. | reverse complement strand
TGCCGATGCGATCTGCGCCACACTGTGCACCTCGGTGTTACCTGTATCTCACTGTGTGCATAAGCTACGTGGTCAGGTATCAATTACGCAACAGTCTCACAGCCCCTTTTTTGGGACGACCGTGCAGTCCGATCATGAAAGTACCCCTGAAATGGGACGAAGCGACGGCTGAAATGCCCCTGAGCTGCGACTGAGAGAAACCTGAGCGGCTCCGCTGGAAAAAATACCGCCAAACCACCTCTCGAAGCAAGTTGCGTCACAGCGCCGCTAATCTAGTAGCCATGCCGGAGCGCCCCACGACCGCGATCACCATCGCCAAGCTCGTCGGGTGCTGTTTGTTGGCCAGCGTCGTCGTAGCGGCCCTGCTGTTTCCGGTGGTCGGTGGTGTCGGGCTGGTGTCCAACCGGGCCTCGGCGGTCGTCGGCAACGCCTCAGCGCAACTGCTCGAGGGCGAAGTGCCGGCAGTGACCACGATGGTCGACAAGAAGGGCAACACGATCGCCTGGCTGTACTCGCAGCGCCGGTTCGAGGTGCCGAGCGACAAGATTGCCAACACCATGAAGCTGGCAATCGTCTCGATCGAAGACAAGCGGTTTGCTGAGCACAACGGCGTCGACTGGAAGGGCACCCTGACGGGTCTGGCCGGCTACGCATCCGGCGACGTCGACACCCGCGGCGGCTCCACGATCGAGCAACAGTATGTGAAGAACTATCAGTTGCTGGTGGTCGCTCAGACCGACGCCGAGAAGCGCGCGGCCATCGAAACCACGCCGGCGCGCAAGCTCCGTGAGATCCGGATGGCGCTGACTCTGGACAAGACCTTCACCAAACCCGAGATCCTGACCCGCTACCTGAACCTGGTGTCCTTCGGTAACAACGCCTTCGGCGTGCAGGACGCGGCGCAGACGTACTTCGGCATCAACGCGTCCGATCTCAACTGGCAGCAGGCGGCGCTGCTGGCCGGCATGGTCCAGTCGACCAGCGCGCTGAATCCCTACACCAACCCGGACGGGGCACTCGCCCGCCGGAACCTCGTCCTGGACACGATGATCGAAAACCTGCCCAACGAGGCCGATGCGCTGCGGGCCGCCAAGGCCGAGCCGTTGGGGATCTTGCCGCAACCCAAAGAGTTGCCGCGCGGCTGCATCGCCGCCGGCGATCGGGCGTTCTTCTGCGACTACGTGCAGGCCTATCTGGCCCGTGCCGGCATCAGCAAGGAACAGGTGGCCCGCGGCGGCTACATGATCCGCACCACGCTGGATCCTGATGTGCAGGAGCCGGTCAAGCACGCGATCGACACGTTCGCCAGCCCGAGCCTCGAGGGCATCGCCAGCGTGATGAGCGTGATCCGGCCGGGTAAGAACGCGCACAAAGTGGTGGCGATGGCCAGCAACCGCACCTACGGGCTGAACGGCGAGGCCGGCGAGACCATGCGGCCGCAGCCGTTCTCTCTGGTCGGCGACGGCGCCGGGTCCATCTTCAAGATCTTCACCACCGCCGCTGCGATGCAGATGGGCATGGGTATCAACACCAACCTCGAGGTGCCGGGCAGGTTCCAGGCCAAGGGCATGGGCAGCGGCGGCGCCAAGGGCTGCCCCAAAGAGACCTGGTGCGTGGTGAACGCCGGCAACTACCGCGGGTCGATGAATGTGACCGACGCGCTGGCCACCTCGCCCAACACCGCGTTCGCCCGGCTGATCCAACTGGTAGGGGTGCCGCGTGCGGTCGACATGGCGGTCAAGCTCGGGCTGCGGTCCTACGCCGATCCCGGCAGCGCCCGCGATTACGACCCGGACAGCAACGAGAGCCTGGCCGACTTCATCAAACGGCAGAACATCGGGTCGTTCACGCTGGGCCCGTTCGAACTGAACGCGCTGGAACTTTCCAATGTCGCGGCGACGCTGGCCTCCGGCGGCACGTGGTGCCCACCCAGCCCCATCGACAAGCTGATCGACCGTAATGGCAACGAAGTTGCCGTCAACACCCAGGCCTGTGACCAGGTGGTGCCGGAGGGACTAGCGAACACGCTCGCCAATGCGATGAGCAAGGACGCGCTGGGCGGCGGCACCGCGTCGGGGTCCGCCAGTGCGGCGGGATGGAACCTGCCGGTGTCCGGCAAGACCGGCACCACCGAGGCGCACCGGTCGTCGGGGTTTGTCGGCTTCACCAACCAGTACGCCGCGGCGAACTACATCTACGACGACTCGACGTCGCCGTCCGACCTGTGCTCGTCGCCCCTGCGCCGCTGTGGTGACGGCAACCTCTACGGCGGTAACGAACCGGCCCGCACCTGGTTCACCGCGATGAAACCCATCGCCACGCTTTTCGGCGACGTGCACTTGCCGCCGACCGATCCGGAGTACGTCGAGGGCGGCCCCGGTTCTCACGTCCCGAGCGTCGCGGGCCTGGACGTCAACGAGGCGCGCCAGCGCCTGAAGGACGCCGGGTTCCAGGTCGCCGAACAACCCGCCTCGGTCAACAGCAGTGCGAAGTACGGCGAGGTGGTCGGAACCACACCGAACGGCCAGACGATCCCGGGTGCGGTGGTCACCATTCAGACCAGTAACGGCATCCCGCCGGCGCCGCCCCCGCCGCCACAAGGCGGCCCAGCGCCGGTGGGCTCTCAAGTCATCGAGATCCCGGGTCTGCCGCCGATCACGATCCCGATTCTGGCGCCGCCACCGGGTGAACCACCGCCGCCCTAGGCGGTCTCACAGCGTGTGACCAGATGCCGGGTGCCGTACGGCAGTATCCTGGCCAGCATGCTCTCCGCCATTTCCAGACTGTCCGCTCTGAAAAGTACCGGAGCCATTGCGCTCGGATCGGCCGTCGCCGGAGTCGGCTACGCCTCGATCATCGAACGGAACGCATTCGTGCTGCGAGAGCTGACCATGCCCGTACTGGCACCGGGCTCGTCGCCGCTGCGGGTACTGCACATCAGCGACATCCACATGCGGCCCGGTCAGCGGCGCAAGCAGGCGTGGCTACGCGAACTCATCAACTTGGAGCCCGACCTGGTCGTCAACACCGGCGACAACCTGGCACACCCCAAGGCGGTGCCCGCGGTCGTGCAGAGCCTGAGCGAACTGCTCTCGGTGCCAGGCATATTCGTGTTCGGCAGCAACGACTATTTCGGACCACGCCCGAAGAATCCGCTGAACTATCTGACCAACCCGGGGCGTCGGGTGCACGGTCAGCCGCTGCCCTGGCAGGACCTGCGGGCGGCATTCACTGAGCGCGGCTGGATGGACCTCACCCACACCCGTAACGAATTCGAGGTGGCGGGGTTGCACGTCGCGGCCGCGGGCGTCGACGACCCGCACATCGCGCGGGACCGCTACGACACGATCGCGGGACCGGCGAGCCCGGCTGCCAACCTGCGGCTGGGCTTGACCCATTCGCCGGAGCCCCGAGTGCTGGACCGCTTCGCCGCCGACGGCTACCAGCTGGTGATGGCCGGCCACACCCACGGCGGGCAGCTGTGCTTGCCGTTCTATGGGGCCCTGGTGACCAACTCGGGTCTGGACCGGTCCCGCGCCAAGGGTCCATCGCGGTGGGGTGCCACCATGCGATTGCATGTGTCCGCCGGCATCGGCACCTCGCCGTATGCGCCGGTGCGGTTCTGCTGCAGGCCCGAAGCCACCCTGCTGACGTTGATTGCGGCGCCGATCGGCGGTCGCGATTCATACAGCGATCTGAGCCGCTCGCAGCCGTCGTATTCAGCGCGTTGAGTCCACCGGCCCGGGTCGCGGTTCATCGCCGACCACGCGGCTGGGCCAGCAATGCGATCCGACTGATCGAGGCCGACGCGCATCGCAGCGCCGATACCCATCTGCTGCGCTACCCACTGCCATCAGCCTGGTCGGACAACGCCGGCATCGAGCTCTACCTCAAAGACGAGACGACGCACATCACCGGCAGCCTCAAACATCGGTTGGCCCGCTCGCTGTTCCTCTACGCGCTGTGCAACGGCTGGATCGACGAGGACACCACGGTGGTCGAGGCGTCGTCGGGGTCGACGGCCGTGTCGGAAGCCTACTTCGCCGCACTGCTGGGCCTCCCGTTCGTCGCGGTCATGCCCGCCTCAACCAGTGCGTCGAAGGTCGCGCTGATCGAATCACAAGGTGGCCGTTGCCATTTCGTCGAGAGCTCGAGCGACCTCTATGCCGAGGCCGAACGGGTCGCCAAGGAGACCGGCGGGCACTACCTGGACCAGTTCACCAACGCCGAACGAGCCACCGATTGGCGGGGCAACAACAACATCGCGGAGTCGATATTCGTCCAGATGCGCGACGAGCAGCACCCGGTTCCGGATTGGATCGTGGTCGGGGCGGGCACCGGAGGAACCAGCGCCACGATCGGGCGCTACATCCGCTATCAGCGACATGCCACCCGGCTATGCGTGGTCGACCCGGAGAATTCGGCGTTCTTTCCGGCCTACGCCGAATCGCGGTACGACATCGTCATTGCTGCGTCGTCCCGGATCGAGGGCATTGGCCGGCCCCGCGTCGAGCCGTCCTTTCTGCCCGACGTGGTCGACCGGATGGTGTCGGTTCCCGACGCCGCGTCGATCGCGGCGGCCCGCCATGCCAGCGCGGTGCTGAACCGTCGGGTAGGTGCGTCGACAGGCACCAATCTGTGGGGAGCTTTCGGCCTGCTCGCCGAAATGGTCGCCCATGGCCGCAGCGGTTCGGTGGTCACGCTGCTGGCCGACAGCGGCGACCGCTACGCCGACACCTACTTCTGCGACGAGTGGGTCAAGGCCCACGAGCTGGACACGTCTACGCCCGCAGCTGCGCTGACCGAATTCGAACGCTCGGGCCACTGGGATTGAGCCCAACCCTCATCGACGTCGCCGTCCGGATCGGTCACCAGCAACCACAGCACTGCCAGAGCCAGGAATCCGCCGAACACCACGGCGCCCAACACCGTCATGATTCTCTCGCTTCCCTCGCACCGACCTGCGTATTTAGTGTATTTAAGGTCGCCGACATCCCGGTTATTCCACGCCGAACTGTGGCGCAAATCCTTGGACCGGGCCGACTGTGATCTAGACAGGACCGCCGCCGCTATCCGCTTTGGCGATTCGGCGGGCGGGTACGATACGCTGTCGTGGCTTCAAGCGGGGTGTGGCGCAGCTTGGTAGCGCGCTTCGTTCGGGACGAAGAGGCCGTGGGTTCGAATCCCGCCACCCCGACCCATGTTGTAACTGATCAAATGCCTATGGTGTTGTGGCGCAAACGCTTCCACCGCGACGTCAAGCTTTCCCACGATCACCCCATCGGGTGATTACCTGGCCGGCGAAGTCAAGCATCTGGTCGAGGCTGGCGAACAACGTGAAGGCATCCACGATCGCCTCATCAATACCCGACTCTGCGAAGCGCTCGAGCTTGTCGGCAAGTGAGTCGACGGACGTGCCCGGTTCGAGGTTGATCCGCATGGCCGTCTTCAGCGCGTCAGGATCGCGGCCGGCGTCCTGTGCCGCACGGCGCGCAATCGACCACAAGCGGTCGGTGAACTCGTCCTGCAGCCCCTCGACCCCGAGCCAGCCGGTGCCGCTGCGGCCGACCCGGCGCATCGCGGCCTCGCTGGCGCCGCCGATCCAAATGGGCGGACCGCCAGGCTGGACCGGGCGCAGGTCGGCATGGACCGGCGGCAGCGAAAAGAACTCGCTGTCCCAGGACACCGGGGTCGTCGTCCACCACTCGTGCAGGAACGCCAGCAGGTCATCGAGCATCTGCCCGCGCCGGTGCCAGTCAGCGCCGCGGGCAATGTCGTGCTCGTCCTTCATCCACCCGATTCCCACGCCAACGTCAAGGCGGCCGTCGCTGAGCACGTCGAGCGTGGTCAGCAGCCGGGCCAGGTGCGGCGGCTCGTAGTAGAACGTGCTGAGCGTGCTGGAGTTCAGCCGCACCCGACTGGTCGCCGTCGCGGCGACCGTCCACAGCAGCAGCGGATCGAGGTAACGGGTCATCTGCGGCGGGTAGGGCTGCTCTGTGCCCGGATAGGTGCTGTGCATCTCGACCGGCGTGACTAGGCGATCGCCGACCCACAGCGTGTCGTAGCCGAGGTCCTCCAGTCCGCGGCAGAACGCGCTCAGACCAGCGGCGCTGCTGACGGCGGGCCCGACTATGGGAATTGCGAAGCCAAGCTTCATGGCGAGAATCCTCTCTATCGTTTCAGTGATCCATCAACCATCTCCGGGCCCACGGCACCCCTATTGACGGCTTGGACCGGGGGCGATGCGGCTCACCGGGGAACGGTGGCGCCGAGGGCGAAGTTGTAGTTGCCCACCCCGTGGCGGGCGAGGCCCATCATGACCAGGCCTGTTCCTTCCAGCCAGTGCGCCATGTTCAAGCTGCCGGCGTCTAGCGGGCGCAGTCCGAGGCTTTCGATGAACTCCGCCACGCCCGCCTTGGCGCGCGTGTCGTCGCCGGCGATGAAGACGTCGAGCGGCCGGCCCTGGGCCAGGACCACACCGAAGATGGTGTTGAATGCCTTCACCACGCTGGCACTGGCCGGGGCGGCCTTCGCCACTTCCTGCGCGATCGAGGTGCCATCGGGGATGGCTAGCCCGTCGGCCGCGGAATTGAAGGGGTTGCTGATGTCGACGATGACCTTGCCCGCGAGGGCATCTCCGTACTGGGTGACGACCGGAACGACACTGGCGTACAACAGGGCCACGACGACGATGTCCCCGGCGGGGACGGCGCCGAATTCTCCCGTCGTGGCGCTGCTGCCGAGAGCCTTGGCCAAGTCCGCGGCCTTGGAGGGATCGCGGCCGATGACCTCGACCGTGTTGCCGCCCGCAACCGCCAATGCGCCGATGGTGCGGGCCATGTTTCCGGTGCCGATGATGCTGATGCTGCTCATGAGGTGTCCCCATCCTTACTTGAAACGATCGAAAAGGTTGACGAGTCCACCTTAAGAGCAGTTTGTTGATACGTCAACCAATCGGGTAGCATGGACGCCGATGGAACCGAACTGGCTGAGCCCTCGTGAAGACCGCGCCTGGCGGGCCTTCCAGCACGCGCATCATCAGCTCGGGGTGCACCTGAACCGGGGCCTGCAGGAATCGGGCCTGTCCGGGGCCGACTACGAGATCCTGGCGGTGCTCTCGGCTCAGGACGGGGACCGCATGCCCGCGCACGAGATGTGCAACACACTGGGCTGGGAGAAGAGCCGTGTCTCCCATCAGGTGCGGCGCATGCAGCAGGACGGGCTGATCTGCCGCGAGCCCAACCCTGACGACGCCCGCAGCACCATGGTCTGCCTGCTGCCGGCTGGCCGCGCCGCCATCGAGAAGGCGGCGCCCATGCACGTGCAGGACGTCCGCCGGAACTTCATCGACCTGTTCACCGCGGCTGAGCTCGACATGCTCGCCGCCCTCCACGAACGAGTCCTGCGCCACCTGGCCGAAGACGACGACTCCCCCGCCGAAGACAAGCCCTCATAGCCGTCATCAGCCGTGAGCTATGGCGTGACCAAACTGTTCCTCGATAGCGGCGTCCCGAAGTAAGCCGCATGCGGGTCGACGACGACGGTCTTGCCTGCGCCTTGGCGGGCCAACACCTCGCGAGCCATTTGCTCGAATGAGATCTTCTGCGGCCCGCCGATGTTCTCGATACCGGCCAGCGGTGGGCCTGCTGCCACCCGCGCGACCTCGTCGGCGAGGTCCTGGGTGGCGATCGGCTGGATCAACGCGTCCGGCACGCGCACTTCGTCCCCGACCGTC
>DATJOR010000241.1:0-7910 GCA_035506875.1 Mycobacterium sp. | reverse complement strand
CTGACCGATGTGCGCCAGATCCCACACCAGCGGGCTCATCAGTGGGTCGTACTGGCGGCGGAGTTCGGCGTCGTCGAAATCGACCAGCCGCAGGGTTCTTTCCCGCGCTCGGCTCAAATCGCGGGCCAGTGCTTCGCTTGGTGTCACGGCTCCCCTAGCGCCAGCCGGCTGACCGTGGCCTCGATGCCATGCTCGATCACCTCGTCGGAGAATTCGTCAGCCGGACAGCGGCCCCGCTCGACCGCCGCGACCAGGTGCTGCATCGCCTCGCTGAGATCGTCCGGCGCCCGTTCGGCGGCGGCGGCCACGCACCGGTTGGCCGCGGTGTGCAGCCGCTGATCGCCGAGCCCGACCCGGGCAGCGACGTCCCATGCGGTTGCGACCGGTTCGACGGCTTCGGCCGCGATATCGGCGGCCACAGGGTCGTCGAGCAAGGTCACCAGCGTGTACACCACCGCAGGCCAGATGGCATCGGGAACGCTGTCCAGGTAACGGATTTCCAGCCACTGTCGTGGACGCACCGGCGGAAACAGCGTGGTGAGGTGGTATTCCAGGTCGTGATGGGTCGGCCGCCGGCCGCCGAGCAACTCGAGACCATCGGCCCAGTCCGCGAAGGGCAGGTAGTGCCGCACCGGCACCGGTTCCGGGCTGTGCACGAGCATCACTGGCGCCTTCAGCGCGTAGCGCGCCCAGTCGGTGCCCGGCGCATCTCCGCTGGCGGTCAGGATCGGTCCGCAGCGCGCCGAGTCGAGCTGACTCCACACCCGCTGCCGGGAGGACCGCCAACCGGAAAAGGCGCCGCCCAGGAGCGGTGAATTGGCGGCGATCGCGACCAAGGTCGGCCCCAGTGCGTGCGCCAGCCGGACCCGGTCGGCCCACCCGGCCGCCGGTCCGGCGTCGAGATTGACCTGAACCGACGCCGTCGACGTCATCATCGCCGCGCCCGCCACACCGGAGTGGCTGGCCTTGAAGAACTCCTCCATCGCGCGATACCGCGCGCCCGGATTGACGCGCCTGGCCGGCCGCAGCGGATCCGCGCCCAGCAACACCAGTCCCAGACCGGCGGCCGCGAAAGCCTTTCGCAGCACTGCTTGGTCGATGGTCATCGCCTCGATCGCCGGCAGCACGCCGTCGACCGGCGGCCCGGACAACTCCACCGCACCACCGGGTTCGACGGTGACCACGCTGCCAGCCGGCATTGGCGGAAGTGATTTCAGGACGTCGGTGATTTCATCCCATGTCGGTCTGCGGTGCGGGTCGGCGGGGTCATAGCAATGCGCCTCGAGCTCGAGGCCGACTCGTCCTACCGGGCCGTCCGACAGGCAGCTTTCGGCAATGTACTGCGCTGCGGCCGACGAACTGGCCAACTCGATTTCTGCGGGGCGCGCTTGACCCGGCTGCGACGCGACGGCAAACGCCATATTCCCGATCCCTCCGGTCCCAGGCCACCGGTCCCGAAACGATCGAGCCCGCTGGTTGCGCGCGGCTACCCAACGATAGTCGCAAGCTTCTATCTTCCAGAGGGCACCGACATATTCCCGCGGTCGGCGGTGACTCGCTGCGGCTTACGGCGCAAACTCGTCACGGTTATTGACCCAGCGCGTTCTCCATGGCGCCGGCCAGCACGTTTACCGCGGGACCGCCATTACCGGACTGGCAGACCTTCGCTTGCAGGAGCACGTTTTCCCGCAGACGGGTCTGGGTGAAACATCGACGATCCGAACCCGCTTCCTGCTTGGTCCACGCGGCGTCGGCCGGGCCGGGCGGTCCGCCCTCGAAAGACCAGACCTGCACGGTCCCGTTGTCCAGGTGCATCGCTGTGGTCTGCCCGGAGCAGCCAACCGTGCGATCTACCACGCGGTGAAACGCCGCGCTGGCGGCGCCGGGGGTTGCGAAGACACCGACTGCCTGCTTGACGAAATGCGTCTGGTCGGTCGGTGAGGTCTGGGTGCTGGCGCCGTTGAACGATGCCAGGTCGGGATCGATGTAGACCTCGGGCAACCCGATGTCGGCCCAGTTGTTGCAGACCGGGTCGTCGACGAAATACGGCTGGAAGGGCTGGGTGAAGAACGATTCGTCCCGCATCGGGCCGCCGACAATATTGCTGACGGAGCCCTTGCCCTGTACCGCGTAGTTGACCACGCCCGGGTCCGACGGTTTTGCCGTCGCGACCGGAGCTATGACTACTGCCGTGACTACTGCCGTGCCGATCGTCAGCGCTGCCGCGGTGATTCGCCTAGCTCGAGCCATGAATCCCGATCATGCCACCGGGCCCACCGAAAAGAAGCCAACCGAATAGAAGGCAGCGTTACTCACCTGGGCAGGCGGCCATCGCGCTCACCGTCCAATACGGCTGTGCCGCAGATACTTTGGCTCGCACTACGGCGAGGGAGGACCGCCGTGACCGCCGCCATGGGGGCCTGGACCACCGGGTCCGCCCGGACCCATGCCGGGGCCGAAGGGACCTGGCATCATCGGGCCGCCGGGCCAACCGGGACCCACGCCCGGGGGGAATGGTCCAGGAAAGACGACCATTCCTTCGGGACCTCCGGGACCGCCGGGACCATACATGCCGTGGTGATGACGGAACGGGTGATCATTCCCAGCGACGAAGGCGCCGGTGAAGAAGACGACCGCCAAGATGAAAACAGTGCCGGCAACGATCACTACCCAGGCCGCAGCCTGGTACAGACGCGAAGGTTTCGCCACGCGCGGCGCGGGCGCCGGCGGCGGGCCGGGGGGCGGCGGCGGCTGGAACTGAGGCTCGGGTGTTTGAGTCATCCTTTGATAATGCCGACCGGCGCGCCTGCCATCAAACACCGCGCTCAGGAGTCGCGAATGAGTTATCAGACTGATGCGTTGGCGCCGCCGACGCAGAACCGGACCGGATGCCTATTGTCCTACCAGCATAAGAACCAGGCGAAACGCAGGCTCACCACCGCGATGAGCAGGACCCCAGCAACGATCGCCACCCAGGCCGCTACCTGGTACAGCCGCTCGGAGTTCTCCTGCGGCGGCACCACCGGCGGCGGCGCGAGGGGATGCGGCGGAACAGGCGACTGCGAAGTCTCGCTCATGCTTCTTCATAATGCCTCAGGTCAGTAGCAGCCGCGACCGGACAGGCCGACAGGGTGACGCCCAGCGTCACCCGCCCGCAAATCGGAGCCCGGCGCCCCCACTGCGGGGACGCCGGGCTGATAACGGTGATGACAGCGACGGGCTACGGGTGCGCCGGAGCCAGCGACGGAGCGACGGACTGCGGCGGCTGTGAAGGCCCACCGGTGTAGTCGTTAGCACCGCCTGGGCCGGCGGGCCCGCCGTGGTGGAGGCCGGCCCCCTGACCGTGGCCGTGATGCATACCCCCCGGGCCCATCGCGTGGTGTTGCGCCCAGTGGTGATGGCACCCGTGGTGACCGTGATGGCCGGCAATCTTGAAACCGGCGAAGAAGACGCTCATCGCGATGAACACGATGCCCGCGACGATCACGACCCACGCCGCGAACCGGTAGAGCCAATAGGGTTTGACAGGCACGGTCGCTGGCTCGGTGGCGACGGTGGTCGGCCTGGTTGGGTTTTCTGGTGTTTCGCTCATGCCCAAATGATGCGTGCGCAACGGCTAGGGCCCGCTAGGTGCAACCTATGAAAAACATATGAGTGGCCCCGCCCGAACACCGACGGCAAAGCCGTCAATTCGCGTCTGACCAGGGTTTGAATGGGTTGACCGCGAATTGAATCACCCGATAGGGCGATCGTGCCCGGGGGTCGGTGTTATGCCACTGGCTGACGAACACCCGCAACTCGTCCAGCGTCGATCCCGGGGAGATGTATCCGCCGTACGGCTGGGCCAGTCGGTTGTCTTGCGGTGGCGGCAGGCTTTCCGCGGGCTCGGGCCAGTCGTCGTGTTGCACCACGGTCGTCACCGGCGCGGTGTCCAGTGCGGTCGGGTCGTCGGCCACCCGAACTTCCATGTTTCCGGTGCTGGCGTTGAAATACGACAGCACTGCCTTGCCGTCGATCTGCTTGAAACTCATCTCACCAATCTTGTCGCCCCACAACGACGTTGCGGCCTTGTTCCAACCGCCGCCCGGACCAGGAGCCCAACCCTGCCAGCGGGATCGGTCGCCGAAGTTTTCCGGCGCCACCCGGTACAGCACCACTGGCTGGCTGCGGTCAAAGCTGTCGGCGACGATGTACACCCACCCGGTCGTTGACTCCGCCGTCGGTATCGGGTCGTAGTAGCCGCTGATCTGAGACTGCTGGCCGCCCAGGTAGGCCGCAGCCCGCGTCGAGCCCGGAAGTGTCTGCCAAAGCCCGTGTGTCGGTTCGGCTTTCACGAGCCGTGAACTCTGCGGTACAAGGTTTTTGGTGGTGGTGACCAAGAGATAGTTCTGCCGGTTGATCTGCACAACGCCGGCCGGCAACTGCGACTCGCCAACCGGCGTCGGGTCGGCCAGCAGCGGCGACGCGATGCCGGTGACCCCCGTGTAGCGGACTCCGTCCGGGTCATCGACCGATGACATGTCAACCCGCAGGGCGATCGGCGAGTAGTAGCCACCGAAACCCACGCCCTGGCCGGCGAAGCTGTCACCGCAAACCTGCACGACGTCAGTGGGGAATTCCATGAACTCGCAGAGGTCGGTGGCACCGATGCCGTAGTCGCGAGTTGGCGTGCCGGTGCCAGCTGTGGGGCCGATCCGCATCACCTGACCCGGGGCTAGCGGATGCAGTACCGGCTCTGGCACCGGGGCCGGCGGATCGGCATGCGCCGTCGAAATCCCTTGCTGAGCAAGTAGACACGCGGCCAGAAGCGTCAGACGACTAGCAGCCGACCCAGGGATCACAATTCAGCGGCAAGCAGCTCGGCAATCTGAATAGTGTTCAAGGCCGCGCCCTTACGCAGATTGTCGCCCGAGACGAACAAGGCCAACCCACGCCCGTCGGGCACACCCGGGTCCTGACGGATCCGGCCGACCAGAGAATCGTCGACACCGGCGGCGGCCAGCGGCGTCGGCACGTCAACCAGCTTCACACCCGGTGCGCCATCGAGGATCTCGCGGGCGCGCTGAGGTGAAAGCGGTTGGGCGAACTCAGCATTGATCGACAACGAGTGGCCGGTGAACACCGGAACCCGTACACAGGTTCCGCTGACCAGCAAGTCCGGGATACCCAGGATCTTGCGGCTCTCGTGGCGCAGTTTCTGGTCCTCGTCGGTCTCGCCGGAGTCGTCGTCGACCAGCTTTCCGGCCAACGGGACGACGTTGAACGCGATGGGCGCGACGTAAGCCTTCGGCTCCGGGAAGTGCACCGCGCTGCCGTCACGCACCAGCTCTTCGGCGTCGTCGATGACCGCGCGCGACTGCGTCGCGAGTTCCTCCACACCGACCAGCCCGGTCCCGGAGACGGCTTGATAGCTCGACACCACCAACCGCACCAGCTGAGCCTCGTCGTGCAACACCTTGAGCACCGGCATCGCGGCCATCGTGGTGCAGTTCGGATTGGCGATGATCCCCTTCGGCCGGTGGCGGGCGTCAGCGAAGTTCACCTCGGAGACCACCAGCGGCACCTGCTCGTCCTTGCGCCACGCCGACGAGTTGTCGATCACCGTCACCCCGGCGGCCGCGAACCGCGGCGCCTGCACCCGCGACATGGTCGCGCCGGCGGAGAACAGTGCGATGTCGAGCCCGGTCGGGTCTGCCGTCTCGGCATCCTCGACCTCGATCTCCTGACCGCGGAAGGCCAGCTTGCGGCCCTGTGACCGGGTAGAGGCGAAAAACCGCACGCCGGATGCCGGGAACTGACGCTCGTCCAGCAACGCGCGCATGACCTGGCCCACCTGACCGGTGGCGCCCACTACCCCAATCGACACCATCTAACGTCCTGTCCCCGCGTACACCGTGGCCTCTTCAGCGCCGCCGAGGCCGAATGCTTCGTGCAACGCGACAACAGCCTTATCTAGTTCAGTGTCGCGGCACAACACCGAGATCCGGATCTCCGACGTAGAGATCAGGTCGATGTTGACCCCGACGCCGGCCAGCGCCTCACAGAACGTGGCGGTGACCCCGGGATGGCTGCGCATGCCGGCGCCGATCAGCGACACCTTGCCGATGTGGTCGTCGTAAAGCACTTGGCTGAAGCCGATCTCGTCTTTGAGCGAGTCCAGCTTCTCCACCGCGACCCGGCCGCTGTCGCGTGGGCAGGTGAAGGTGATGTCGGTTTTGCCGTTCTCGATCTTGGAGATGTTCTGCAGCACCATGTCGATGTTCACATCGACATCGGCGACCGCGCGAAACACCTTCGCGGCGTAGCCCGGGTAGTCGGGTATGCCGACGACGGTCACCTTGGCCTCGCTGCGGTCGTGTGCGACGCCGGTCAGAATGGGCTCTTCCATGGGTATGTCCTCGATCGATCCGGTGACGACGGTGCCTGGTTTGTCCGAGTACGACGAGCGGACGTGCACCGGAATGTTGTAGCGGCGGGCGTATTCCACGCAGCGCAGCATCAGTACCTTGGCGCCGCACGCGGCCATTTCGAGCATCTCCTCGAAGCTGACCGTGTCCAGCCGCCGGGCGTTGGCGACGATCCGCGGGTCGGCGCTGAAGATCCCGTCTACATCGGTGTAGATCTCGCAGACGTCGGCGTGCAGAGCTGCGGCGAGCGCGACCGCGGTGGTGTCCGAGCCGCCGCGACCCAGGGTGGTGACGTCTCTGGTGTCCTGACTGACGCCCTGAAATCCGGCGACCAGGACGATCAGCCCGTCGTCGAGCGCGGACTGCAGCCGGGCCGGAGTGACATCGATGATCTTGGCCTTGCCGTGCGTGCCGGTGGTGATGACACCGGCCTGCGAACCGGTGAACGAGCGGGCCTGCGCGCCCAGGGATTCGATGGCCATCGCCACGAGCGCATTGGAGATCCGCTCACCGGCAGTCAGCAGCATGTCCAGCTCGCGGGCCGGCGGGGCCGGGCACACCTGCTGGGCCAATTCCAGCAGGTTGTCGGTGGTGTCACCCATCGCCGACACCACCACGACGACATCGTTGCCCTGCTTTTTAGCCTCGACGATGCGTTCGGCGACACGGCGAATCCGCTCGGCGTCGGCCACCGAAGATCCGCCGTACTTTTGCACGACGAGCGCCACGTCAAACCCTTCCAGTCCCTTCCAGCCTTTTAAGTCGAAAACAGAATACGTGGATGCCGGGCAACGATGCGGGCCGTCCAACCGCCCGAGGCGGGGGTACCGCCCGCTTACGCGGGAGCGTCTTGCGATCTGGGCGCGATCACGCGACGATGCCCGCGGGCTGCCGGGATCTGATATCCAATAGTGGCTGGTAAACGCCTGAGAAAGGGTTCGGACACGGTGGCCACAGAGAAATCGGTGTTATGGGGAACCGAACCAGACGAGCATGACTATCCCGCAGCAGCGGACTATCTCGCGTTGCTCTCCAATCCCGAGCAGGTCAACGAGATCGTCTCGGCGCTGAAGAAGGCCCCGATCGTTTACAAGAAGGCCAAGGATCTGCTGCGCGCGTCACGCCTGGCCCTGCTGCCAACGGACAACGCGCATGTGGCCGCCGACCTGGCGAAAATCAAGAAGGGCAAGACGCTGTCACCAATTTTGGTTGTCCGCGGAGACCTGGCAACCGATGTCGCGTTACAGATTGCCGACGGCTACCACCGGGTCTGCGCGAGCTATCACACCGACGAGAACACCGACATCCCGGTCAAGATCGTCCCGGCTGGGGACTGACCTCGGGGTTTTAAACACGCGTGCCGGAGCGGTAAGCTGCGTGACGTGCAGCGGGTGCTCCTTCTCGGACGCCGCGGCGGGGCCTGATCCAGACCGGCCTCCCGTCGCGGGTGTTCGCGATGCGCCGGTCGCCGCCATATATGGCGCCTCTTCCCATTCCCCGGAG
>DATJOR010000240.1:0-10224 GCA_035506875.1 Mycobacterium sp. | reverse complement strand
ACACCTGATCGCCAGCTGCGACGACCCGAATGTGCTCGGCGACGCGGTCTTCTATCTGATGGAACCCATTGACGGCTTCAACGCCGGCGAACAGCTACCCCCGCTGCATGCCGGCGACCCGGCCGTGCGGTTCCGGATGGGGCTGTCGATGGCCGAATCCCTGGCCAAACTGGGTGCCGTCGACTACCGCGCTGTCGGGCTCGGCGATTTCGGCAAGCCGGAGGGTTTCCTGGAACGCCAAGTGCCACGGTGGCTTTCGGAGTTGGAATCGTATCGGGAGTTCGACAACTATCCCGGGCCGGACATTCCCGGGGTCGACGACGTCGCCAAGTGGCTCGAGCAGGGGCGGCCGTCGGTGTGGACACCGGGCATCATGCACGGCGATTACCACGCGGCCAACGTGATGTTCTCCCGCACCGGTCCCGAGGTCGTCGCGATCGTCGACTGGGAGATGTGCACGATCGGCGACCCCCTGCTGGATCTGGGCTGGCTGCTGGCCACGTGGCGGCAGTCCGACGCGACCAGCGCGTTCGGCGGTTCGCTGTTCGAGAAGGGCGGATTGGCCAGCACCTCAGATCTGGTGGAGGAGTATGCGCGTAACACCAGCCGGGACCTGTCCCACATCACCTGGTACACGGTGCTGGCCTGTTTCAAGCTCGGCATCGTGCTGGAAGGCACGCAGGCCCGGGCCAGCGCGGGCAAAGCACCGAAAGAAGTCGGCGAACTCCTGCACGCGGCGACGGTGAGCCTGTTCGAGCAGGCACTGACCCTGATGGAGAGCACATGATCGATTTCGACATCCCCGCGGACCTGGCGGCGCTGCGCGACGAGATCCGCGCCTTTGTCGCCGAGCAGATCGTGCCCTACGAGACCGATCCGCGCCTTACCCGACACGGCCCCGACGATGAGATGCGCACCGAACTGGTGGAGCTGGCCCGCAAAGCCGGGCTGCTAACCTTTCAGGCGCCCAAGCGTTTTGGCGGTCGCGAGCCGTCGCACCGCGAGCAGGCGGTGTTGTTCGAGGCGGCCGGTTGGTCGACGCTGGGCCCGGTGGCGCTGAACTGCGCCGCGCCCGACGAGGGCAACATGTTCTTGCTGGGCAAGGTCGCCAATCCTGCGCAAGTCGATCAATTCCTGCTGCCGGTCATCGACGGTCGGCGGCGGTCGGTGTTCGCCATGACCGAACCCGGCGGCGCCGGTTCGGATCCCAACCAGCTGACGACCGAGGCCGAGTTCGACGGGAGCCATTACGTCATCAACGGGCGGAAGTGGTTGATCACCGGCGCGCACGGCGCCCGGACGTGGATCATCATGGCCCGCGTCGCGCCCAATCCACACGGTCCCGACGGGCCAACACTGTTTCTCTGCGAGGGCGACACCGCGGGCATCGAGCTCGAACGGGTGATGAACACGATGGACCGCAACTACGTCGAAGGCCACGGTGTGGTGCGGTTCGCTGACCTGCGGCTGCCGTCGTCGGCCGTGCTCGGCGAGGTCGGCCAAGCCCTGCGCTATGCACAAATGCGGTTGGCGCCGGCGCGGCTGACGCACTGCATGCGATGGCTGGGGGCGGCCGCTCGCGCACAGTCGATTGCGGTGCAGCACGCGCGTGAACGCACCGCGTTCGGCAAGCCGCTCGGTGAGCACCAAGGCGTGAGTTTCATGATCGCCGACAACGAAATCGCTTTGCAGCAATGCCGACTCGCGATCTGGTGGGCGTGCTGGACACTGGACAAAGGCGACCGCGGTACGGGCCGCCACGAAAGCTCGATGGTCAAGGCCTACGTCTCGGAGGAGCTGTTCAAAGTCGCGGACCGCTGCGTGCAGATTCTCGGCGGCATCGGCATCTCCGACGAGACACCGGTGGGGATGATCTTCTCGGACATGCGAGCCTTCCGGCTCTACGACGGCCCGACCGAGGTGCACAAGTACGCGATCGCCCGCCAGGTGCTGCGCGCCGTCTAGTTGGTCTGACCGGTATCTATCGCGGACAACGCCTCATCCAATGTCGGATACATGGACATGACTTTGTCGAGGCCGGTCAACTGCATCGGTCGGTTTGTCGCAGGATTGTTGGCCACTACCGCGACCTGAGCTGATTTGCCGACCTTTTCGTGCGTGGCGGCCAGGATCCGCAGACCAACCGATGCCATAAAGCTCACTTCGGAAAGTTCGATGACGAGAACCGGCGGATCATCGTCAAGCGCCCCCTTGATTGCCGCTTCAAAAGCGGGCGCGGTGCTCAAATCGATTTCGCCGCCAACGGTTACCACAGCGACCCCCTCGCGGTGCGCGACGGAGGTCGTGATCGGATCCGCAGCTGACAACGTCCATCCTTCGTCTGGGCATCCCATCGCACCTGGCGGACCCGGTGCCGACCCGGTTCCTCCAAGCGCAAACTGGCAGAAATAGTACTTCAACTACTCGGTCGGCGAGGAGCAGTTAGTCTTGGCCGCGGGACTTGTGCCCGCTGCGAGGGGCCGGGAGGTTCGATGTCGGATCAAACGATAGATCTGTCGGGAACGGGCGTCGTCAATCAGGCGCCGGGTATCTCGAGTGAAGGTTTGCTGCTGCCACAGCTGGTGCAGCACTTACGCCAGAACCGAACAGCGTTGCGCGAGGAATGGGCCCGCAGGATCACCGAAGCCGAGTTGCTGACCGCCATGTCGCCCGAGGAGATCTTCTCCGAGGCAACGACGGTCTACGACAGCTATGTCGAGGTGCTCGAGACCGGTAGCGTCGAGGCGCTCCAGGATTACGCACGCGACCTGTCCGAACGCATCATTCCCCGTGGCGTCGAGACCAATGAGGTCGTCGGCATCGTGCTGCTTCTGCGAGACGTGCTGGCCCGCTCACTGTTCGAGAAGTACCAGACGGATTTCGAGCTGCTCAACCGGGTGCTCGACGCCTATGAGCCCGCCGCCAACCGGATCGCCAACACCGTCGCCGTCGGCTTCGTGCAGGAACGCGAGCGCATCATCCGCCAGCAGCAGGAGGCCATCCGCGAGCTGTCCACGCCGGTGCTGCAGGTTCGCGAGCAGTTGCTGATTTTGCCGATCATCGGTGTTTTGGACAGTCAGCGTGCCCGGCAGGTCACCGAGCAGCTGCTGAGAGCTATCCGCGCCAACCGTGCCAAGGTCGTCGTCATCGACATCACCGGTGTGCCCACCATCGACTCCACGGTGGCCAACCACCTAGTGCAGACCGTCGACGCGTCGGGCTTGATGGGCGCGAGCGTGATCATCACCGGCCTGTCGTCGGAGATCGCGCTCACCCTGGTGACGATCGGGCTGGATCTTTCCAAGATGAACGCCGTTGGTGACCTGCAAGGTGGTATCGAAGAAGCTGAACGCCTGCTGGGCTACGAGGTCACCCGCACCGGCGAAACCGGCGGATAACAGTCATTCGTTGCAGAGCTGACACGAGCGCGCCATGCCAGTACCGATCCTGAAGCAGGGCCCGATCCTCATTGCGTCCGTGCAGGCGGCGCTGACCGACTCCGACACCGAGCGGCTGCGCTACGACCTGATGGAGCGGGTCAGCCGCTACCGCGCGCAGGGCATCATCGTCGATGTCACCGCCATCGACGTGATGGACTCCTTCGCCGCGCGGTCGCTGCGCACGATTGCGCACATGACGCGGCTGAGGGGTGCGGACACCGTAATCGTCGGCCTGCAGCCGGAAGTGGCGTTTGCGATGGTCCAGCTGGGATTGATGTTCGACGATATGTACACCGCGCTGGACCTGGAAGAGGGCCTGGCACTGCTGAATCGGCAACTGGGGCTGGGGAAGTCGATCGGACTCGACGGTGGCGGATGAGGTCAAGGTCGATGTCGGCAATCCCGACGACATCGTAGCGGCGCGTCAGGCGGGCCATCAGATGGCCCGCGAACTGGGTTTTTCGTTGACCGATGTCACGATGATCGCGACGGCGATCTCGGAAGTCGCCCGCAACATCACCAGCTACGCGGGTTTCGGGTCGATTCGGGTTGGGGTGCAAGACCGAGAAGGCCGTCAGGCGCTGGTAGTGCGGGCCGAGGACGACGGTCCCGGAATTGCGAACATCGAAAGGGCAATGGAGGACGGCTATTCCACCGGTCGCGGGCTGGGCCTCGGCCTGCCCGGTGCACGCCGGCTCATGGACCGCATGATCGTGGAGTCCACACCGGGTCAGGGGACCGTCATCGAGATGTGGAAGTGGATTCCGAGCAATGGCTGAGCACGGTTGGCTGGGTCCGATCGAATGGGCGGCCAAGGCGAGCGCACGACCCGGTGAAAACATCTGCGGCGACAAGCTTATCGCCGTCGACGTTGACGGCACCGGTGCTCTCATCGGCGTGCTGGACGGTCTCGGCCACGGCGCGGAAGCCGCTGAAGCGGCGAAGCGCGGCGTGGATGTGCTCCGGTCTGGCCGCGCCGAGCCACTCGACGTGCTGGTTCAGCGGTGCCACCGTGCCCTGTTGGGTACCCGCGGTGCAGCGATGACGTTGGCGCACATCGATTTTCGATCCGATACTTTGAGTTGGATCGGTATCGGCAATGTCGCCGCAGACCTGGTCGCCAAACACCCGGCCGGCGTCGAGGTACGGTCCTCGGCACGCCTTGCCGGCGGCATCGTCGGCTACCGGATACCCGAAGCGCTGACACCGCAAGAAGTTCCGATTCGGCCAGGAGACCTGCTCGTGATGGCCAGCGACGGTATCGTCGAAGACCACCTGGACGATATCGACTTCTCCGCTTCGTCGTTGGCGATCGCGGATGAAATTCTGCACAGGCACGCCAAAGGCAACGATGACGCGCTGGTGCTCGCGGCGCGTCACCGAGGCGCATCGGGGTGACACGGCATGCCTCGCGCCGACGACGAAGATGCCGGCGCAGCCGGGATCGAGGAGCGGCGCCATGAGTGAGGCCGGCGACTTCCATGCGGGCTACGTCAACGCGTTGCGTACCTACCTGGAAACGCGCGGCGAGGAAGAACTCGCCGTCGGCCATGAGCTGGGACGGCGTGCATTGCAAGAAGGCATCAGCATGCTCGACATCGTCGAGAACCACTCCTGGCTGATCAACAAGCTGGCCCAGAGTAGCGCCGGCGTCGACCTATCCGCTGCATTGGCTTTCCTCTTGCAGACGCTGGTGCCGCTCGACGTCGCGACCCGCGGGTTTCTCGATGGCACAAGGCGTTACGAGGAACAGCGGGCCCGCGCCGAAGACCTGGCCGACCGCGACGAGTTTCGCAACGCCTTGGTGAATTCGCTGCAGGAGGGATTCTTCGTCGCCAACCACGAAGGCGCGGTGACCGAAGTCAACGAGGCATTCACCAAAATAACCGGCCACCCGAGCCACGGTGTCCCCTACGCGTGGCCGCACCCCTGGCTGGTCGACAAGAAAGCTGCGCACCAACAACAGCTGCGACTCAACCACGAGAACCACGTTCAATACGAGACCCCGATCCGGCATCGAGATGGCCGGCTGGTGTGGGTGACAGTCAACATCAACCGGGTCACGGCGGACGTCGCCGAGAACGACGTGTACGTCGGAACGATTCGCGACATCACCGCCGAGCGCGCCTTTGCCGCGCGAGAAAGCGCGGTCCTGCGCCTGGCCACCGCCGTCGGCGTGGCCAAAAGCGTGGCCGAGGTGCTCACCATCACTCTCGACGAGTGCCGCCTCGCGCTCGACGTACACCGTGTGGTCGCCGCCGTGTGGCCGACGAACGGTGGCGAACCCACGATTCAGGTGGCCGGCGACGAAGCCACCGTGTCCTGGCGTCAACTGGATCCATTGCTGCGTGGGATATTTCAACAGTCGCGGCATCAACTGCCGCTCACGGTGCAGCCCATCGAGTCGCCGGATAATCCGGGCGAGGCGGGCGGGATTGTTGCGGTCCTCACCGGCGGCGGCGACGTCGCATTGTTTCTGGAGCTCCGGGTGCCGCGCCGGGTCAGCGCGGAAGATCGCCTGCTGGTCACCGTGCTCGTCGGTCACCTCGGGCTGGCAATACAGCATGTGCGCCAGTTCGAGACCGCACGCGAGACCTCGCTGACACTGCAGCATGCGATGCTGGCGCCAACCGAGCTGCCCGCCGGCTTCGCGGTCCGCTACGAACCCGCGGTGTCGCCGTTGGAGATCGGCGGCGACTGGTATGACGTACTGCGGCTCGGCGATCACCGGATCGGCATCATCGTCGGCGACTGTGTGGGACGCGGCCTGTCCGCGGCCGCGGTGATGGGTCAGCTCCGCAGCTCCGCACGGGCGCTACTGCTCACCGGTGCCGAACCCGCAATGCTGCTGGAAGATCTCGACGCCGTGGCCGAGCTGATCCCAGATGCCTTCTGCACCACAGTTTTCCTCGCTGTCCTGGATAGCGATTCCGGCGAATTCTGTTACAGCTGCGCAGGCCATCTGCCGGCTGTGCTGGCCGCGCCGCATTCCGAGTGGACACTGCTCGCTGAGGCACGGTCAGTTCCGCTGGCCGTACACCGCAAGGATCCTCGCCCACAAGCGTCCGTAGCGCTGCCACCGGGCTCGACGTTGATGCTGTACACCGACGGGCTGGTTGAGCGGCGCGACGTCTCAATCGACGAAGGCATCGCGCGGGTGGGTGCGACCGTGGCCCGCGGGATGAACCTGCCCGTCGACGCCATCGCGGACGCGGTGCTCGCCGAGATGGCACCGGCAACCGGATACGACGATGACATCGCGATCGTCATCTACCGGCAACCGTACGTGCCGTTGACGATTGAGATCGCCGCAGCGGCCGAGCAATTGAGCAACATCCGCCATCAATTCTCCGCATGGATGGAAGCCGCGGCGATTCCGGAGGAAACGATCGCCGATATCGTCCTGGCGGTCAACGAGGCCGCCGCCAACAGCATCGAGCACGCTTACCGAGGACATAAACCGGGCGGCGTGCTCATCGAGGCCGAAAACGACGGCGCCCGAGTGCATGTGCGGATCACCGACAGGGGTTCGTGGAAACCGGCGGCGGCCGACCCCGGCATCCGCGGACGGGGGCTACTGCTGATTCGGGCGGTCAGCGACTGGCTGGAGATGGACTGCACCCCGTCGGGGACCACAGTGAACATGAGCTTCCGCTTGGCCGACCAGAAGTCGTAACGCCTGCGGCTATGGCAGCACCGTGTGCATCAACATCACGTCGTATGCCGACCACAGCGACAGGTTGAAGTACAGATCTCGGCCCGACGACCAGGGATGGATCATCGGCGCATAGATGCCGCCGGGCATCGAAAACGACGACACCAGAGGTTGTTCCGGACTCCATGGTCCGGTTGGTGTCGGCGCGGTGCGTGCCACGACGTCGTTGCTGCCGCCGTTGGTGTAGAGCACTAAGTATTGCTTGAGATAGTCGTTATACTGCGCGGACATCTCGCCCACCGGGCCCGGGAAGATCGGCGTCGCCGCGCTGGGGTCCATTGGAACCCAGCCCTTCCCTTCGCCGTTCCAGTACTGGTACTTGCTCAGGTCGGGCACCATGCCCGGCGGGACTCGCGACAGGAATGCCGGACCGCCGCGGCCGGACGGCGTCCCGAAGTTGTAGAGATAGCCATCCCTGCCCTTCATGAACGCGCCCATCTGGAAGTTCTCATTGCCCGGGAAGTACCGGCCGCCCGGGACTGTGTCCGCCGACGCCAGCCGGATGCTGCCGGGGAAGATCCCCCAGCTCTGGCCATTGTCAACGGATCTCGCGATTCCCGAGTAGTTCGTCGACCATTCGCCGTCACGGCCCCAGTTCTTGATGGACATGAAACTCATGTATTGCGTCCTGCCCAGGGACATCGCTGAGGTCGGAATGATTCCGGTCTCGTGCGACGCCTTATGGATGCTGTTGAGGACCTGCTTGGAAAGTCCCGGCGCCCACACCGGTGAGCCGGAGTACGGGCTGTTCGGCACGCCGTCGGCGACGTGGATGCCGTGTGACAGATCGCGGTCCTGGCTGCGGAACAGCACGTTGTACCGCCATTGCTGGCCTCGCACGGCGCAATACCCGAAGGTGTCGCCGAAGGCCATCAAGACCTGCCGGCCGCCGGGATCGCCGTTGTCCCAGGGGATCCCGAGGTCGGTCCCGGAGATACCGAACCGCTCGAGGGTGTGGTTGGGACTGTTCGGTCCGGTTACGAAGTCGACCAGCGAGGTCGGCGCACCGCCGACCGCGGCAGGAGGAGGTGGCGGTGGCGCCGGAACCGCCTGCGGGACCGCCTGATTGACGTTGGGGGGCATTGGGACGCCGGGAACGGCACCCGGCGGCGGAGGTACCGGCGTCACCGCATCCTGAAGCCGCGCCCCCTGTTGGGTCAGAGGTTTGAGAAGAGAACCGAAGGACTGGATCAGCGGACCCAGCTTTGGCAGTGGCGCGTTCTCGTTTGTACCCCGCGGCCTGCGTCCGGTGGGTGGTGCGACGACCGGCGCGGGCGCCGGCATGTCCGGAAGCGCGGCTGGCGGCGGGGCGTTCGCTTCTGGCGCGTTGCAGGGCGTGGCGCTCACCGGTGGCGCGACAGCGGTCGGAAAGACCAGTCCGAGAGCGGTTGCCGACGCCACTGATATTGAAACCACTCGACGCATCGCCGCCATATCCCACCTTTCCAAGGGCGAGCCGTCGCATTGACGTCCGCAGTTGGCTCATGTGACGATAGTGGGAGATGTGGTTGATGTGATTAGTGAGTCACGAATAGGTATGCATCCGTGACCGTGTCGCAACCCAAAATGCAAGCGGCGGAAAACGCCGCCAGACAACCGACTTCGACTACGCAGTCGGCTCAGAAGTTGTTGCAGGTCGCGGCCACACTTTGGACGAGTCCAAAGTACTGCTGAGCCCTTGGCGAGCTCTCTGCCTGCTGGGCCATGCTCATCCGTTGAGTCGGCGGTGCGGCGAGGAACTGACGCAACGCGGACTGCGCGAAGGGCGATGCGTTGAATTGCGCGGCAGCTGCGGGATCTTGTGCATTTAGCGCCGCCATCACCTGCGCGTAATTACAGGTTGTGTTCACGATCGGACCCAGATCAGGATCTGCGGACGCGGTGCCAACCCCAACAGTCAACGACAATGCCAGACCGCCAACGGCGACAGCCACTCTGGTCGAAGACAGTTTGATCATTCGCGTGTTCCTCGCATTCAAGCCTTATCCGCCTGCAACGTAGTTACTGCCGGGGGCGCCGGTGGCACCGGTCACGCCGGTCGCGCCCTGCGCGCCGCTTGCGGCCTGCCCGCTGCCGCCGGAGCCACCGGCTCCGCCCGGGCCGCCGGTCCCGCCGGGCCCGCCAGCCCCGCCGGCCCCGCCTTTCGGGGTGGCCGCGTCGCCGTTGGCGCCCGCGCCGCCAGTGCCGCCGGTCCCGCCGGTGCCTCCAGTGCCGCCCTTGCCGCCGGCGCCGGTGGTGCCAGTGGTGTTGTTCGCGCCGGTGCCGCCGGCTCCGCCGTTGCCGCCAGTGCCGCCGGTGCCGCCGCTGGCGCCGGTGACGCCGGTGCCGCCGGCACCGTTGTTGATACCCAACACACCTGGCGCGCCAGTGCCGCCGGTCCCGCCGGTGCCGCCGGTCCCGCCAAGGCCGCCGGCTCCGCCGTTGCCGGCGACGGTGCCGTTGCCGCCGGCGCCGCCGTTGCCGCCGGCCCCGCCGTTGTAGCCAGTGTTGCCGTTAGCGCCCGCGGTAGTGGCGTTCGCGCCGGCGTAGCCGGTCCCGCCTTGCCCGCCGATCCCGCCGGTACCGCCGTTGCCCTGCGCGCCGCTTGCGGCCTGCCCGATGCCGCTAGAGCCTCCGACTCCGCCCGCACCCCCAGTGCCGCCGGTCCCGCCGGTCCCGCCGGCCCCGGCCGCGATGGTCGCGCTGCCGCTGCCGCCGGTACCGCCAGTGCCGCCTACCCCACCAGTGCCGCCAGCGCCGCCGGCGCCCCCATAGCCGATCAACTGTGATCCAGCACCCCCGGCACCGCCGGTGCCGCCCACATAGCCGGTCCCGCCTGTGCCGCCGGCCCCGCCCAGAGCAGCGACCGTGCCGGTGGTGCCCGTATAGCCGGTGCCGCCGGCGCCGCCGTTGCCGCCGTCGCCGAGCGCGCTGACATCGGTGATGTTCTGGCCGATGCTGCCGCCGGCGCCGCCGTTGCCCGCGGCCACACCGAGTCCGCCGTTACCGCCGGCACCACCGATTCCGCCGTTGCCCATCGCCTCGCCGCCGGCACCACCGTTACCGCCGACGGCGCCAAGCCCGCCGGCA